>NZ_JBILYB010000333.1:0-22208 GCF_044378005.1 Prosthecobacter sp. | reverse complement strand
GTCTTTGTTTTGAGCAGGGCGGCGAGTTCGGGAGACTTGTCGCCAGCCTGGCGACGCTCGCGGATCTTGTTGTCCATGCCGCCGGTCTTGGAATCCATGATCGTGAGGGCTTTGTTGGTCACGCGGGCCATGCAGAGATGGCCGGCGTGAACGGTCTTCAGCTCGCGATCAACGAAATCGACACCGAGGTCATCGCCATCGCCAAGCTTGAAGCGCAGCTCGACGATGCCGTCCTGAAACTCGACATTGTGGAAGATGGCGACGCCGTGATCCGCCTCGGCGTGCTTCGTGACGTGCATGACGCCGTCGATGAGATCGACCTGCTGATGGCCTTTGGCACGCCAGGCGCTGTTGCTGGTCCAGCCGTTGCCGGTGTCTTCTTTGCCGGGCGTGGCTTCATCGCGGGCGAAGTCATCAGAGAAAAGAAGAACGGGATCGGCAGCGGTGAGGTGGCTGCAAAGGAATGCAGAGATCGCAAAGATAAGCGGTTTCATGATGGAGGTGTGTTGGGCTTACTTCTTCAATCCAGCCAGCATGGCTTTCATCTTCGCGACTGTTTCGGCGTGTGCGGGATCAGAGGCGAGGTTGTGCGCTTCTTGCGGATCGTTTTTCAAATCATGAAGCGTGGTACCCTGGCGACCTTCATCCCACTCGGTGTAGCGAAACTGCTCGGTGCGGACGGTGAGTCCGTAGATGCCTTTGCCTTTCCCTTTGGCTTTTTTGCCGTCTTTGCCTTTGGTTGGGGCATTGCCGGTGCCAGGCATGCCGTTGCGCATGACCTGGGTGAAGGCTGGGCGGGACCATTCGGATTGCGGGTTGTCGAGCAGAGGCTTGAGGCTCACACCATCGGTCTGTGGCGCGGGCAGGCCGCAGACATCGGCAAGGGTGGAGTGGACATCAATGAGTTCGACCGTGCGCGGGCAGGTCTTGCCGTTGCTGGCATTGCCGGGGACGCTGATGATAAGAGGGACGTGGGCGGAGTTTTCCCACAGGCTTTGTTTCTGCCAGAGGCCGTGATCGCCGGTGTGGTAGCCGTGGTCGCTGTGGAAGACGATGACGGTCTTGTCCCGCAGGCCGAGACGCTCGACAGCGGCGACGACGGCACCGACCTGGTCATCCATGAAGGTGGTGGAGGCAAAGTACGCCTGGAGGATTTCTTTGCGCATCGGGTCGGTGAGCTGGTCCTGCTCCTTCTTGTAGCTGGCATAGGCAAGCTCGGGGATGCCAGGCGCGTCTTTCATGGGGCCGCTGGCGAGCTTGATCCCTTCAATCGGATACATGTCGAAGTACTTCTGAGGTGCGACATACGGCGTGTGTGGTCGGTAGAAGCCGACGGCGAGATAAAACGGAACATCCTTCTTTGCTTCGAGCAGCTTGATGGCCTCCGCCGCGCCCACGGCGTCGGTTTGCGGGTCCTCGGATTTGTCGGCGAACCAACTGAGCACACCGCCGAACTGGCCGGGCGTGAGCGTGTGGATCTGATCCTCGACCTTCTTGTCATGGCCGATGGGATTGACGACCTGCTGCCAGGAGGGTTCATCATCGAGGCCGCTGGTGCCGATCTGCGTGGGCACGCCGTAATGGTAGAGCTTGCCGACGCGTGCGGAGAAGGCACCCGCTTTGGAAAAGGTCTGTGGGATGCTCAGCACATCCGGCAGCGCCTGGCGGAAGTGGGTGGCGTTTTCATAGACCTTCGTGCTGCCGGGCCTCATGCCGGTCATGAAGGAGGCGCGGCTGGGATTGCACAGCGGGAACTGGCAGTAGGCCCGCTCAAAGCGCACTCCTGAAGCGGCAAGTTTGTCGATGTGCGGCGTCTTCACCTGCGTATTCCCGTAGCAACTGAGCGTGCAGTTCAGATCGTCGGAGACAATGTGGAGGACATTGAACTTCGGAGCGGCAATTGAGGCCGAGGCGATGAACGCGAGGAGGGCGGTGAAGAGTGGCTTCATGGTGGCGCTGGGTAACGCACCGCGCTGAGGCGAGTTCTCATGCTTTTCCACGGCTGGGCATGAAAGCCTAATAAACGCGGAGGCGAAGGAACTGCCAATCGGCTCCGACGGGCATGGGCTGAGTCACCGTAACACCACTGCCGACAGTGCCTGGATTATTGATGACATGGTGCCACTGGCTCAGGTCGTTGGAGGTTTCCAGGATGTAGGTGAGGTCGGCACGCTCGCGCTGGAAGTGAAAGAGCGTCTCGTTGCCGGACTGCGTCAAGGTGGTGATGGGCAATTGCACGGCAGGTCTTGATCCGACGGCAAAGAGGATGCCACGCGCGATGGCATAGACAGTGCCATCCGGGCCGATGAGTGTCGGCGTGTAAGGCTGGAGACCCGCATTGGTGAGGCGGAGGCTGGTGTAAGTATTCGTCGTCAGATCCCAGCGGTAGAGGTAGCCGTCTTCATTGTTGGCATAGATCACCTTGCCGGGGACATCGACCACGGTGCTGTTGATGCACCATTCGTCGTTGCTACCCCGTGGGCTGGCCAGGGTCATCACCTCCAGCATGTCCGTCTCGCCGGTGAGCGGATTCGTTTGAGAGACATTGGGGTCAAGCACGGCGATCTTGTTCAGGCCATTGCCCTGGAAGTAGCTGTTGTATTTGGTGAACAGCAGGTAGGTGGAGCCCGCTGCTGAGGTGTAGCCGGGCACAAGCGCTGATGGGACAATGGCAACGGTGGTGTCCCAGCCGAAGCCGCCGATGAGTTTTACCGTCTGAAGATCCGCTGAGTAGTGCTGCAACCTGCCTCGGCTGTAATTGTCGTTGTTGGTGCCCAGATAGACATCGCCATCCGGGCCGATGGTGGGTGATGAGGTGGCCAGCCCCAGGACTCCGGCAAGAACTCCCGTAGCACTTAACGGAGTCAGAGTGGTGCTGTCGAGTCGCACGAGTTTGCCGTTCGTGTCAGCTCCATAGTCTCCGCCATCGTTGAAGACGACGTACAGCTTGGTGCCATCAGGAGTCAGTGCTGGAGCGGCATTCAGCGATGTTTGAAGATGGCCGGAGACCGTACTCGCCGTCGCATAGCTGCCGATCCCTGCCGATGAGATGCGGGCGATGCCGCCACCCTGGGCAAGCAACGGCGTGTTGGCGATAACCTGAAAGCCGAAGTAGAGATTGCCAGACGCGTCGGCGGTGATGGGCGTGTTGATTTTGACGTTGGCGTCATAGGTCGCCTTGTTGGCCAGGTAGGCTGTGGCTCCGGGTGAGTTGTCAAAAAAGACCCACTTGCCCGTGGCGGTGGGACTTGCCAGGTCGGCGCCATCCCGCCAGTCGAGGGTGCCGCCAGCAGCGGGGATATAGACCCGATAAGAAGTCGGGGATGTCTTGCCCAGCATCGGTGAAAAGTTGGGCCGCCAGATGGAGGTCGGGGCGATGTAATCCGTCGCCTGTGACCAGAGCAGAGAACCATCAAAACCACGCCGCCCTTCGACCACGAATTGATTGCCTGTTCCAGTGGTCAGGGGGACGATGACAATGTTCCCCTCGGTGATCGTGGGAGTGCCGTAGTGAGTGTAGGCACCAGGGTTGAGGTCCACCGCCGTCTGCCACAGGATCTGGGTGAGCTCACGTCCTTGAACATTGGAGATGGCGGTGTGCTGGGCATTGCCACCAAACATCGGCCAGTCAGCGAAAGTCGGCACGGCAGCGATGTAGGCGGCCAGCAGAGTCAACGCGGAGATTCGCCAAGGAAGCTTCATGGCTAGTTTTGTGAGAACACTTTTTCGAGCGCCTTGGCGAGGCGGAGTCCTGCGATCGCCGCCCGCAGACGGGCGGTGGCGCGTGCGGTGGCATCGTAGGCTTTGAGGCCGTCAGCACCTAAATCAATGGGGCCGACGGCGGTGTAGGTGAAGTTGTTCTTCTTGTAACTGTGCGGCTGACTTTGCAGCACGAGCTTCACGAGGTTGGCTGGATAGACATCCCTCTCAGCCACGGCAGCACCTTCCTGGATCCACTCCTTGGGATCGATGGTGGAGCTGCTTGTCGCAGCCGCTTGCATGAGAGCCTTGTCAGCCAGCATTTCGCGGCTGGCCTTTTCAGCGTCAGCAAAGCGTGAGCCTGGATCGCCGAGGAGATTGTCCCAGTAGGCATGGAGATTGTCGCCAGCCGCGCCTTTGAGCAGGACGCTGTTGCCACCGCGGTCGCCTTTGGGGAATTGGTTCACTGAAAAAAGCGCCGCCGTGTGGCAGGGCTGGTGGAGATCGCCCGTGATGTGGAAGAGCCAGCAAAGCAGGACGGCCCGCTCGGCCTTCGACTGCGAGGCATCGGGGATGAGTTGGTAGGCTTTGTCGATGACCTGCGCTGCGGTGAGTCGCTGCTCGATGAATTCGGGCATGCCAGGGTTCCATTTCCAATAGAGCTTCGGGCTTGGGAGCCTGGCTTTGGCATCGGCATCCGCAAACACGGGCAGATCGAGGTAATGCCACGTGGCGTGGTGGTATTTCTCGTTGGGATTGGCGCTGCCGTCGAGCGGCGGGCGGACGTGATCCGGCCAGATGGCGGCCTGAGTGAAATTCCACCGTTGCTGCTGCTCCTTCGTGGCGCTGCCACCCAGCTCCTTTTCCATGATCTGCTGAAAGTGCAGCCTGTGCTCTGGATGCTGAGCCAGCAAAGCAGCGACCTTGTCACGACTGGCGGGGCTGAGCTGCTCCCAGGCAAGGAGGGCGATGATCTTGTGCCCGCCGCTGGCCCAGGCGAAAGCTTGAGCGCTGGAACCGATGAGCAATGCGAAAAACAGAAGTGATTTCATTCCTTCATGCTGATGGCTTGCGCGAGGCGAGGCAATCCAAAGAATGGGCTACGCGCGTATCCATGAAGCGTGAGTTAGCCAAATGGAGCACCAGCACGCTCTTCAATCATAGCCAATCCACCATGACCTCCAGCTTCCACGCCAGCACACCTCTCGCCGCGAGCGCGGAAGTCATGTTCGAGTTTCACAGTGATCCGCGAAACATCGTCCACGTCATGCCGCCCACGCTGAAGCTCGTGAAACTGGAGACGGATGGCCCCGCGCAGGAAGGACGCCTCATCGACTTTGAATGCCGCGACTGGGGATTCATCCCCATGCGCTGGAAATGCCGCTGGCAAAAGGTGCAGCCACCGCGCGTGCTGGTGGACGAGATGCTGGAGGGGCCGTTTGCCTTGTTTGTGCATGAACATCGCTTCGAGCCATCGCCAGCAGGAGGCTGCGTGATGCATGACACCGTCACGTTTGCCTTTGGCAGCTCGTGGTGGGGAAAGCTGATCTCGGAGACAGGCGTGCGGGCTTATCTGCATCTGCTTTTCGCGTATCGTCATGCACGCACTCGGAAGTGGGCGGTGGCTCACAAGGCTTGACCTTTTCCCCATCGCCCTGACTCTGCGGCCATGCGCAATCCAGACCGGGACCACACGATGGCCATTTTTTGTGACTTCGAGAACCTCGCCATCGGGGTGCGCGAGGCGAAGTATGACAAGTTCGACATGGGCAAGGTGCTGGAGCGCCTGCTCGTCAAAGGCAGCATCGTTGTGAAAAAAGCCTACTGCGACTGGGAGCGCTACAAGGAGCACAAGCGCGCCATGCACGAGTCCGCTTTCGAGATGATCGAGATCCCGCACGTGCGCCAGGGCGGCAAAAACAGCGCCGACATCCGCATGGTCGTGGACGCACTCGACCTCTGCTACACGAAGTCGCACGTCGATACCTTCGTCATCGTCAGTGGCGACTCCGACTTCTCCCCGCTCGTCAGCAAGCTGCGGGAAAACAACAAGACCGTCATCGGCGTCGGCGTGAAGAATTCCACCGGCGACATCTTCATCAGTAACTGCGACGAATTCATCTTCTACGACGACCTCGTCCGCGAGCAGCAGCGCCGCCGCCCCGCGCCGAGGCCCGCCCCACCCAAACCGGCTCCCGCCAAGCCCAAGGACAGCGCCGCTCCATCGCCCAAAACCAACGGTGCCGCACCTGTCCCCATAGCTCCGCCTGACGCCAACAAAGCTGCCGGTGACCCCGAAAAGGCCATCGAGCTCTTCATGGAAACCGTGGATGCCATGATGAACGAGCGCGGCGGCAACCAGCCCATCTGGGCCTCCGCCGTGAAGCAGACCATCAAACGCCGCCAACCTCAGTTCAGCGAGCGCTACCACGGCTTCCGTTCCTTCGCCGCCCTCGTCCTAGCCGCCACCGAGCGCGGCTTCATCCACACCACCAAAGACAACAAGTCAGGTGACCATCAGATCCACCCGGATGCGGGCGGGGAGTTGACGCATGAGGAGACTGTGGAGACTGCTGGAGCGTAAGTGCAGTGCGTCTTTATTGATTCATCTGTTCGCTAAAGAAAATGCACGCCACATCTAAACAATGCCAAGCCTGCGAGTCTGAACCATCCTTTGTCGTTGAACGATGTGACGATGAGGACAAGCCATACATACTGTGCCAAGAATGCCATGACCGTCTTATGGCGAGAGCACTACGACCAATCGAATGGTATAACCTCGCGAAGAGACACAGTTGGTCAAAATACCTTCTACACGATGATTTCTATGATGAAGAGGGCAGTGCCTCTCAGCCTCACCACGATGTTGTTGATGCTGACTTATACAGGATTCCAAGATTATCGGAGGTAAGCGGTTCTCCAGAGGCGCTGCTAGATTATTCAATCACCCGCTGGCATATCGATAAAGAGACCGAGAAGGCTTGGCAGATGCTTTCACCACCAAGTGTCCTACAAGCCATTTCCAGCCGATTTGCCAGCACCAGCAATCAGAACATCCGTAGCGTCTGCCTTGAAATTGCTTCTATTACGCAAGGTGAAGCCGGGGCCGGATTCATAAGGTATTGCTGGGGCGACTATCCCAATATTGATTTGATTGCCCTAGCCGAGGCTTCTGCCGCTTGTTTACCTTTCCGTGAGGGCTTCGACAAAGTCAGTAGTAGCCTCGATAAAATCGAAGGTTCACGGAAGCGCGATTCAATGGCGGCATTATCCTACTTCAGATCCACTGAAACGTTGGATTGGATCGAGAAAGCCATCTTCGAGCCGATTACTGAGAATTGGGGATACCTTGCAGCCGCGTCAAATCTCGACTGGCATAGGGTGGAGTCATGGCTCGCCACTGGACGACCTCTGTCTCTCGTGGCCATTGACGCACTTCGGTCAATCGTTCGACCGATGTCACCATTCCTGCGCGAGCTGTCACCGGTTTTGCGTGATCGTCCAACCAAGGAGACATTTTCTGCGGTGCTTACTGATTACATGAAGCGCGACCCAGTCCCACGCGTTCAGCAGCGCATAGAAGGCCTAATAGAACATGGAGACTGCCTCACAAACAGAGGGAATTTCGATGGTTGATGGTTGGATCTAAATCGCCTTTGAAAGTCGATACCTGGTGAGGCTGGCTATTAACCCGCCGAGATGAGTGAGAAGGAATCTCACCCCACCAGTTTACGAGTTGAAAACTCTTTCTACTCAATGCTCGTCCTTCTTCACCGCCTTGCTTTTCGAGGGCTTCAGGCTGCTGAGGTAGGCGACGACGTCCCGAATCTCGCGCGGGGTGAGGATGCCGAGCATGGGGGGCATCATGGAGACGGGTGGGGTCTGCATGGTGATTTGGGCGCGCGGGAGTTTCTTTTCGGCACCGTCGGCGAGGCGGAGGGTGACGGCAGTCTTGTCTTCTTTGAAGAGGGCTCCGGCGTGGTTGCTACCGTCCTTCATCGTGATGGAGACGAGGCCGTAGCCAGGGACGATCTTCGCTACGGGATTCACGAGTGACTCCAGCAACTCGGCCTTGGTGCGTTGGCCGCCGATGGTCTTTAAAATGGGACCGACCTGGCTGCCTTCCTTGGCCTCGACGGTGTGGCAGGCGAGGCAGTTGGCACCAAGATGATTGGTGACGATGTCCTTGCCGTTGGTGGCATCGCCGCCTTCGATCAAATCATCGCGCGGTGCGGTGGTGCGGCTCTGCTGGTAGGTGGCGAGTCGCTCGGCGAGCGCGGGGAAAGCGGCAGAGGCTTCGAGGACATCGAGCTTCAGGCTGGGCTCGACCTTACCGATAGCGAGACGCTGGAGCCAGGTATCCATCAGGGTGGCGGAGGTCTTGGTGTCGGAGCTGGCGAGCAGCTTCATGGCGGATTGTTTCTCCTTTAAACTGCCCTGCTCCAAGACGCGTGAGGCCTCGGTGACAGCGCGGTCTTTTTGATGAGCAAAGGTCTGCACGAGCGACTCCATGCGCAACTCGGCGGGCGAGGATTTAGCCGCAGTGAGTGTGAGTGTTTCGGCAAAGGCGACATCGCTGGCGTGCTGCGCTGCCATGAGGCGGAGGGCTCCGACTCGCTGACTGGGCTTGGCTTTGGCATCGGCGATGATGCTGCGCAAAGCAGGGGCACCGACCTGAAGAGTGAGCTTCACCATGAGTTCGATTCCGGCGGCTTTCAGATCAGGGTCGGTGAGCGCGAGCAGGTCGGCGACCTGTGGCTGAACCACGGCGGCGATGGCAACGGCATCACGCGCTTCGTATTTGCGGGCGACTCCATCCACGAGGTCGAGTCGTGGTGGTTCGCCAAAGACGAGCAATGCGGTGAAGGCATCGCTGGAACCTGCGAGCGCGGCTTTGAGCAGGCGCTGAGTGTTTTCGATTTTACCAAGGCGGAGATTGGCATTGATGGCTCGGCGCGTGGTGACTTCGGAGGTGACTTTGCCATCGAGCAAAGCGGCGAGCGCCGGAAGAGCTTCGGGGATGCCCGTGTCGTCGTGGATGGCACGCGCGGCTTCATCGACAATAGCGCTGTCGGCATCGGCGAGTGCGGGCTGGATGAGTGGCGAATGCTGACGTGCGAGGGCGAGCACGGCGGCGAGACGTGTGTTCCGAGTGCTGTCTGAAAGGCGTTTGGCGAGAGCTTCGGCTTTCAAAGAACCTGCCAAACCCGTGACGACGGCATGACGCAGCCAGGCATCGCCTGCATCCTGCGCAGCCATGCTCCAAAGCGTGTCTTCAGCACCTGCGAGCTGGAGTTTGCCAGCGGCGATGGCGGCGTGGAAGCGGACGCGCACGTTCTTGGATGCGATGAGAGTGGTGATGGCTTTGCGGCTGGCTTCGCTGGCTTTGGCTGGAGCATCGCCGAGCACTTTGATGAGCTGGGTTTGGACTTCGGAATCACTATCCGCGAAGTGCGGCTGGAGCTGCGAGTCATCGATCTGACCGAGACGCAGACCGATGCCGAGGCCCCAGATGGCGTGGAGTTTGGCAAGCAGCGGCGCTTTGCCATCGTCGAGCACTTCAGTGAAGACGGGCCATGCTTTGCGCGAAACGAGTTCGAGCTGCGCACCGAGTCGCACGCGTTGATCGGCATGGGCGAGCAGGATTTGTAGCGCATCGGGCTCTGTCTTTTTAAAGCCTGCACTAAGGAGCTTTTGAGTCTCGGCACGTGCGGGGTTCTTGGTTTCTTCATCGACACGCCAGATGGCACCTTTTTCATCCAGCGGATAACCGCCCACCCAGTCGGCCATGTAGAGCGCACCATCGGGTCCGAAGCTGAGGCCGATGCCCATGATGCCAGCATTGATGAGTCGCGGGCGGCTCATTTCAAAGGCGCTGCCTTTCGGCGTGATGGTGAAGGCTTCCATCTTCCCGGAGGGGAATTGATCGAGAATGAAATGGCCGTGCAGACGAGGTCCGAGTGCGGTGCCGGGCTCGTGGGCAAAGCCTGCGGGGCCGTTTGAGTAATTCGCGAGCGGTGGGGTGATGAAGAGCGGTTGTTGTGCGCTCGCATTCCAGATGCCTTCGCGCATCCAGCGGCTTTGCTCCTTCATGTATTGGTGGGAGCAGCGCCAGCCGGAGTCGCTCTGCTCGGTAATGTAAACGAAGCGCTCTTTTTCGCCGGGCATGTCGGCATCATTGTCCACGCCGAACATGTTGCCGAAGTCATCGAAGGCGATCTCCTGAATGTTGCGCAGGCCGTGGGCGAAAACTTCGAAGCCTGTGCCATCGGGCTCGACTCGCATGACGGCTCCTTCGTTCGGGTAGAACCAGTGTTTGCCCTCCTTGCTGGTGACGTTCACGCCCTTGTCGCCAATGCTCCAGTAGATGCGGCCATCGAGCCCGAGGCGCGGGCCGTGCATGTCATGTCCAGCATAGGCGATGTGCATTCCGAAGCCATGCGCGACGACTTCGCGCACATCGGCGACGCCGTCGTCGTCGGTATCTTTGAGCCGCCAGAGGTCGGGGGCGATGGTGGCATAGACCCAGCCGTCATGATACAGAATGCCCGCCGCGATGCCGGTGACTTCAGTGTTAAAACCTTCCGCGAAGACGGTCATCTTGTCTGCGGTGCCATCGCCATCCGTGTCGCGGAGCTGGTAGATGCGCTCGCTGTGAACGGTGAGGTCTTTCCAGTCGATGGAGCCGTCTTTGTTATGATCTTTGAGCCCACCGCGAGGCAGGCGCATCTTCCCTGGAGCCAGCTCGCGCTTCAGGAACTCGCGCTTCTCCTCCACACTGCTGAGCCCGACATCATCCGCGATCCACATCGGATGCTCACGAATGTCGAGATCCGCGCCCTTTCGCCGCGTGGTCGCCGCGACATAGACGCGTCCCTTTTCATCCACCGTGCAGGCCACGGGATCAGGCACATTCAAAGCACCGGACCAACGGTGCAGGGTGACTTCAGCAGCAGTGGCAGCTTGGGCAAAGAGAAGGAAGAGGGCGAGGCGACGCATGATGACGGGGGGATACGAACGGCCCCCCATTCTGAATGCCATCTCCAGCTCTGGCTAGTGAGACGATAATTCGAGTTCGACGCGCATCCCGGCTTTCAAGCGGAGGTCGGCGTTGTCCACGAGCAGTTTGATGCGGTAGAGGCCGCTCTCGGCATCCATGCGTGGGTCGATGAAGTCGAGCTTTCCCGTGAGCTGGCGAGGTTCGGCGAGTGAGGGGATGCTGAGGGGCAAGGTCTGGCCGGGCTTGAGCAGCTGTGCCTGACTGGGTTCGAGATAAAACTGGGCATAGACCTGCCGGATGTGCACGATCTGGGCGACGGTCTCGTTGAGCAGCACAGCCTCGCCGGGTTCTTTGTCACGCTTCACGACGATGCCCTGGATAGGAGCGCGGATGGTGCGTTGATCGAGGCGGACTTGGGCGGCCTTTTGCTGAAGGGTGGCGAGGTCGTGCTCGATGCGCTTTTTGAGGGCGTCTTCACGAGTTCCTATCTTGTCAGCGAGGAGCTTCTCGGCGGCATCGTGGTCGAATTTGGCCTTCTCCAGGACATTGGCGCTGCGCTCGAGTTCGAGTTTTTCGACTTCGTCGTTCAGGCGGACGAGGGGCTGGCCCTGCTCCACCGTATCGCCCTCTTTGACAAGGACCTCGGCGACGATGCCCGTGGCCGCCGTGCCAGCTTCGACATCATGCAGCGGCAGGATGAGGCCGGGGATGGGAGCGGCCTGCAAGAGAGACGAGAGGTGTAAAAGAGCGGCGCTAAGCCACCAGGGGGAGGTTGGGATCGACATCGGCTTCGAGGAGGGAGGTGTGGCCTAGCTGAAAGCGTTGGGCGGCGGCGTAGGCGATCATAGCGGCGTTGTCTGTGCTGAGATCGGGGCGGGCGAGCAGGAGGGTGAGGCCTTCCTTTTCACAGCGGGCCGTGAGTTTGGCACGCAGGCCACGGTTGCAACTGACGCCGCCACTGACGGTGACGAGCTTTTCCCCCATCAGCCGGGCGGCGAGGACGAGTTTTTCCACGAGTACTTCGCAGATGGCCTCCTGCACGCTGGCGCAGACATCGGCGAGCACGGTTTCGTTTTTCAGATCGAGCTTCGGCAGCTCGTAGAGCACGGCGGTTTTCAGTCCGCTGAAGCTGAATTCGAGGCTGCTGCCATCCAGGAAGCTGCGGGGGAAGCTGTAGGCATCGGGTCGGCCCTGGCGGGCGAGTTTGTCGATCTCCGGGCCGCCGGGGTAAGGCAGGCCGATCATTTTGGCGATCTTGTCAAAGGCCTCGCCAGCCGCGTCATCGCGGGTCCGGCCTAGCAAACGATAGTCGCCCACGCCGGTCATGTGGATGAGCATGGTGTGCCCGCCGCTGACGATGAGGGCGACGCTGCGCCGAGGCGGGCCATTGCCTGCCATGAAGGGGGACAGCAGGTGCCCTTCCATGTGGTTGACGGCTAGGAAGGGCTTCTTTTCCGCCACAGCGAGCGCTTTGGCCATGCTGGTGCCGATGAGCAGACTGCTGACGAGGCCGGGGCCGCTGGTGGCGGCAAAGGCCTGGATGTCTGGCAGGGTCACACGGGCCTCCGCGAGCACCTGCTCGACGAGGTGGCGGGCGTGCAGGATGTGATTCCGCGAGGCGACCTCCGGCACGACGCCGCCATAGCGCCGGTGGATCTCGATCTGCGAGGCGACAGCGGAGGCGAGTACGTCCCCCTCTACCGTGCAGATGGCGGCAGCGGTTTCATCGCAGGAGGATTCGAGGGCGAGGAGCATGGGGCGGGCTCAGGGGTTGGTGCTCTGACAGGCGGCGATGTATTCGGACACGGCACGGCGGGTTTCGGCGGCGATGTCGGCGCGGGCTTTGGCAAAGGGCGGGCGGAACCAGGGGAAACTGCCGAGCAGATCGTGGGTGACGAGGACCTGGCCGTCGGTGCCAGTGCCGGCACCAATGCCGATGGTGCTCGCCCGGACTTGGCGGGTGATTTCAGCGGCGACTTCGGGGACGATGCTCTCCAGCACCATGGCGATGGCTCCGGCTTCATCGAGCGCGAGGGCATCGGCGATGAGGAGGTCGGCCTGTTCGGGCGTTTTGCCCTTTTTTTTGTAGCCGCCCTCTTCACGGACGCTCTGGGGCAACATGCCGATGTGCCCAACAAAGGGAATGCCTGCCGCGATGATGGCCCGCACCTGGGGAATGAAGGCGGTGCCGCCCTCCAACTTCACGGCATCGGCCCCGGCTTCGACGAGGCGTCTGGCGTTTGCCAAAGCCTGCTCAGGGGTGTCGTAGCTGTGCGCAGGCAAATCGCCGATGACAGGTGCGCGGGTGACGCCACGGCGGACTGCGGCGATGTGGTGGACCATCATATCCATGGTCACGCCCGTGGTGTCTGGCAGTCCGAGCACGACCATACCCAGCGAGTCCCCCACGAGCAGGAGGTCCACTCCGGCCTCGTCCAGCAGACGACCCGTGGGGTAGTCGTAGGCGGTGAGCACGGTAATGGGTGGACCTGCTTTTTTGCGGTCGGGGAGTTGTAAGAATGATTGAAGCATGCGTGAGGGCGGGGATCTACCTCGCCGTCCGCTTCCACGTCACTCCTTGTGTCTTAAAGAGCCAGCGGAAGAACCCAAAGAGCAGAGCTAAATTCATCCCGGCAAAATGAGCAACGGCCCCAACGAGGCTGCCAAGCCGTCCTTTCCATTGATGCGCCTTCATTCCCAGGAGCGCAATCGAGATAAATGCCCCCCACCCGAACAATGCAACTAGTCCGAGCCAATGATGCAACACTGCGAGCCAGACGCCCGACACGAAGGTTCCAATCATGAAGAATGGCCCCAGCCAGCGCAGCACTTTCCGCGAGAGAAACGCCCAAGCTGCGAGTCCGTGTCTAGGAGATAAAAGCCCGAGACTGCGGGACAGGATCTGGAAATCTCCAGCTCCAATCCGAACTCGGCGGCCAAATTCGTCCTGGATGGTCGGTGGCAGGTCCTCAAAAGCTCTGGCTTTTGGCTCGAAAACAATTCGGTGCCCATTCATCAACAAGCGGAGTGGGATAAAGAAATCCTCCACCAGAGTATCTCGCGGACAATCATTCCACAAGCTGCGGCGCATTGCATAAATGGCACCATTGGCTCCGAGCAGCACACCCCGGGCACCCTCCTGCTCTTTTAGCCAGGATTCCAATTTCCAATACAAGCCTTCGGTCGCCGCATGTGGCCTGCCTTCAGGCACTCGAAAGAGAAGTTTACCACAAACACAACCCACCTGCTGATCCCGAAACCGCGCCACTAACGATCTAAGAACGTCAGGCTCAAAGGATACATTGGCATCACTGAACACCAGTATGTCGCCAACTGCCCGCTGACAGGCCTCATTTAGAACGCGCACCTTCCCACGTCGCTCCTTGTGGTCGAACACTATGACACGTGTATCACCAGCAGCAGCTCCCATTGCCAGTTTCACGGTGTCATCATCCGAACCATCCGACTCGATAAAAATGGTCACAAGCTCAGAAGGATAGTTGAGAGAGACGAGATTCCTAACCCGGCTAGCGATGCATGACGCCTCGTTGTAGGCTGCAACGATGATCGTGACCATGGGAAGCCCCTGATCTTCAACCTGAGTAACCGCCGGAAGAACGGGAAAACGTCGCCCAAATAATCGCCACCAAATGGGGTAGCCAGCGTATCCGTGGATCAAGGCAAGCAGACAAAATAGAAGAAGAATGGCAGGAAGTTCAATCATCCGTGCTGTTTGGCAGATACCTCATCCTGATTTAGTATAGGAGCAAGAAGCCGCTCCATGGTTTGAGCTGCAGCATCCCATGAATTTGGCACCGCGATTTCAGCCAGTGCTGCTTGGGACAATCGCAGACAAAGTTGAGGCTGGCAAAGCAGGGAAATTACTGCTTCAGCGATGCTTTCAGCGTCATCTCCAATTAGGATATGCTTCCCGTGAACGACAGGCAAGCCCTCAGCCCCGACAGATGTCGAAACAACGGGGACCTCGGCGGCCATAGCCTCAAAAATCTTTAACCTGGTGCCACCTCCTATTCGCAATGGCACCACCATAGCATGAGCTGTGCGGAGATATGGGCGCACATCGGGCACTGTGCCAGTGACCTCAATTCCATCAGCCTCCGAGCTAAGATCACGAATAGAAGGCGGTGGCTGTCTTCCCACGACTACAAATCTGGCTTCTGGCACACGTGAACGAATCAAGCGCCAAACAACTTCAACAAACCAAGTCACGGCGTCAACATTCGCATACCAGTCCATTGAGCCCATGAACACGACTGTGGGTCGAATTGCCTCCGTCTTGGGAGTCGCTTGAAAAAACTCCAGATCCACTCCGGTCGGAATGCTGCCCAGCAAATTTGGAAGCAGCATCTGGTCCTGGAAGATCCGGACATCCTCCTCCGAAACGGCCAAAACGGCATCAAATCTCATGCTGGCCATCGTCTCAAACTTTAACATCCGACGCCACTGTGAGCGAAAGTAGATGCCAGACACACCTCTCATTTCAGAACATCTGCGCGCCCAAATCATTGATTCAACATTGTGCTGGAAAAGCACCCATGGAAAGCCACAGCCAGCTTTCAATTCCCAAGGGAGACTTGCAGCAGGAAACAAGAAATCACAGATCATCACATCAAACTTTTGCATCTTGAGGAGTTCCCCCAGTGTTTTCTGTAACGCCGACGAACGGAAACGCGACACAGCATAAGGCAATGACGACAGAATGTTTGCTGCTGCCCCAGCGAGAAAACTCAATCGTGAAAGCTTGAGCGAAGCTTTAGATTCTTTCACCCAAACAGCCTGACTAGAATACTGATCGGACTCTCTACTGCCCAAATCTTGTTCTATATCTGCCAGCATTGCCACAAAGGTAACCTCATGCCGTCGATGCAATTGTTTGAGAATGTTAAATGTGCGCAAATCTCCCCCGCGTGTTAGCGGGTGCAGCGGACTTGTTTTGATCCAAAGAACACGCAAAGCAGATGAATGTTAAAGGGGAATGAATTTGGTAGATAAGTAATCCCAGGCAAAGACGACAAAATAAAGAAGTGTTGTTATGATGAGCACATCATACCAAGTAAGCTTACTCCAACCCACCACAGGCCCCTCGTCATTATATACCGCAGAGGATACAGCCGCACTCAAACTTCCATCGGGAAGCGACCCCGGAATCAGAGTTGTCCCGCAGTCTGACTCCTCCTGAGAAATATAGACGCGGTGCACTGCGGAGACCAAAGCCATTAACAATATGAAATCTGCATGATACGCCTTATCGACGACCCAGGCGGAAATTAGATATGAAATTAATAACACAAAGACTGCACTTTGAACACGAAAACCGTCGCTGCGTGGTATAAACTTGCGGAGGCGCATTGTACGGTAGCCTACATAAAAAGCACCCACGTAGCAAAAAAGCCCAGGATACCCCAAATCCGCACCTGTTCGTACAAAGGAGCCATGCGTTGCAAGTTTGATCATTCCCAGATCATCTACTTCGATCATGCCCTGGAATTTCTTCAAACCGACACCATATGGATTTGATTTTAAACTCCACATGGCCCCCTGCCACACCATCATCCGTCCAGCAATACCCTGATCTTTTGCCGACAATGTTTCCATTCGAGGAAGGAATGATAAGACGCCTAAACCCATCGAAAAAACCAACGCTGCAGCACCAATCTGAAACCATAATGCCCTTCTAAATACATAGAGTGACACTAATGAAGCCGCACCTGAAATGTATGCCCCTTTCGACGCAGTTAGTACCGCACAGTATCCTGCGGTAGTAACTAGACTTATAACTAAAGTTCGTCTTATGGCAGGTTGATGATGCCATAGCCAGGCGACAGACAAAGGAATAAGCGCCACTGCAGAATGGCCTAACGCATTTGGGTTGTTGAAAATCCATGTGTTGAGCGCCATTCGCCCCTTAAATGCTGCTGTTAGTTGGTTTGTACCTTGAACAATTTCGACCCCAAAATGGCTGGCCAAAGTCAATAAAGAGATAGCTAACAGACAGTACATCCAACAATTGATATAATTGAGGATTCGTTGAGGTTTGTCCAACGATACGACGGTTACAATGTAAAAGGCGGCATAAGTAAAAACCTCTTTAAACGCATCAACATGTTCCGGTGTGGTAAACACCATCCAGGCAAAATAGGACATAACAATCCAATCCATTGGAGTTCGAAAGACATGTCCAAACTTAAGTCCACCTGGCCTCGCAAGCACCGCCCAAACACCAAGTATCATTAAGTATCGGACCAAGTTAACTCCAGCCAAGCTAGGCACAACATCCTGTGGGCGGACGTACCAAAAAATAAGGAGAAAAATTGCACAAAGATACGGCATAGCATCAAATTGCAAACTTCCGCCTATATAAATCTTTGTAAATTAAGGCGTATGTATTCAACATGTTATTTATTGAAAATTTCGCCAAAATTTTCAACCTTGCATTTACTGAAACCTCATGAAGGGCAGCTCTTCCATTAAAAAGCTCCACAATGTGCTGAGCAAGGATCGATGGGCTAATCATTGGTGAGACATATCCATCCAATTCATTATCAATAACTTCTGAGATTCCACAAACTTGGTTTGCAAGCACAGGAACCCCGCAGGCCATTGATTCGAGTGCAACGTTAGCCATGCCTTCATTCACGGAAGGAATAGCTAGAAGATTAAATGAATTATAAACTGTTGGCATGTCATCACGAGCACCCAACCAATGAATTCTTTCTGACAGTGGATGACTTTTACAAAGCTCTTTAATTTTTTGTTCAATATTTCCACCACTACCAGCGAACACTAATTGCAACGAACTTACTTTTTTACCAGCTTCAAGAAATGCTTCGAGCATGAACTCGTGTCGCTTTGTCTCAACCATTCGACCCACTACACCAATGAAAAACCCTTTTTCAGGCAAGCCCAACTTTAATCTCGCATCCTCTTGATTGCTTGGTTTAAACTTTTCGGTGTCTGTTCCATTTGAGATCGCTATAGCATCAATGCCCTCAAGTAGTTTGTATTGTTTAAGTTGTGAGTGCTGCCCCTTGGAGAGCATGTGAACCTTATCACACCAACAATAGGCCAATCGCCTCAACGCCAGCCGAAATGGCGTTTTTTCCCAGTCAAATAGTTCAGAATGTTCACCATGTAAAATTGGGGTACCAGTCCGTAGAGCTGCAAACACACCATAAATTAATCCTGTCCAATTGTGAGTGTGTAATAAATCATACTTATTCTCGACTACCAACCGATTAATCGAAGCCCAAATGCTAAAATCCAGCCCTTTGGACCGATTAATTTCGTGTATACGGACTGATGGGTGTAGCCTTTGAGCGAAGCTATCGGCTTTCGTTAGGACACAAAGGCCAGAAATTATCCCTCTGGTGTAAAGGCCGTGAGTGAGATTGGCGACACCATTCTCCATGCCTCCTGCTGAGAAGGCATTAACAACGTGCAGCACCTTCATACTAGAGTGTTTGATCCAAATGCAACAAACTACAAAAAAACTTCAGCTATTAACATTGCGAGCATTTGGCGCTGGCGCTATGTCAGAGTAATATTTATCGTTATATTTAGGGTAATAGCTGTTGTAGTAATAGTGATTTTCCATCTTGTCCATGTCAACGTCATTTAGCACAAAACCAAGCAGTGGGACCAATCCGTGCTCAAACAATTCTTTGATTGCGATCATGTCACGGTGGGTAGTGGACTCAGCACGAATCACAAGCACAACTCCGTCCACTACACGCCTGATATCCAATGGGTCTGCCAACCCAAGAATTGGAGTCGTGTCCACGATGATAGTGTCATACCGTTGTCTTAATATTGCCATCACCTCAGGCAATCTCTCGTTAGAAAGCGAGTCTTCAATTGCATATGAAACTTCACCACGCGGAATGACATCTAAATTTGGAAGTAGCTTATAAATCACTTCTGAACAATCTTTGTTTGTGAAATGCAGCAAGTCTGCGAAACCTGGCAATCCACTTGGCAAACCTAGTCTTCTGTCCAAGCGTCCTCTCCGCAAGTCAGCATCAATTAATAATGTTCTAGAGTTGGAACTAGAAAAAGCTGCGGCCGTTAACATCGAAACTGTCGATTTGCCTTCCGATTCACGACAACTCACTGTCATTAAAACTTTTGCAGCAAAATCCGGCTTCCGTTGCAAAAGGATTTGGCTTCGAATGAGTCTAAAGCATTCTTGAACTTGCCGATTTGGCCAAAAAGCAGATAATTCTGCGACTTGGTTAGCTGCTTGTTGCTGAATATTACCAATGTGTGGAACTACGCCCAGTGCAGTGAGCCCACTCATACTCTCGGCTTCTGCAACAATTGATGTCGTGTAACGCAGGCGATCAATGCCGAAAGGAATTCCGAAAGCCAAGCCAAAGCCAAGTGCCAGGGCGTATGTTAAAAGTTTTTGCTTGTTCGGCGCAACAGGGAGCTCATCTCTTACTTCCAAGAAGCCATTGAACTTGAAGTTAACTTTAGGCTCTGAGCCCGTGTAATCCATAGCAGCAAGCTTTTGCTTCAAAGTAGAATATGCCTGTTCCCAAGCAAGTTTACCACTGCTCAGGAGACTAAAGTCTCGTTTATATGTATCATAGTCAGATACCAACCTTCTATATTCTGGCAAGCTTGATTCTAGTTGCTGCAATTGATCAATAAGATACGCTTTCTCCAGTTGAAATGCCTGTTGATTTCGTTCGAGTTCCTTAGCAAGTGACGCATCGAGTTCTTCAACTCTGCGATTAAGAACCCTCATTTCTTGGTGAGCTGGAAGGAGACGCAGAGCAGCACGATCACGTTCATCTCGAACCTTGCGTAGCTCGTCCGATATTTCTTCCCAAGCTTCCGGACTTTGAGAGCTTTCAGGAACCACGATTACTTGTGCCTGACTCTGATTAGATGGCATATTGCTTGTAGCATTAGCATCTGATAGCCCTTCACCACTTGCTGCGCCTGGCACTGCCGTTGGTGCAGATCGTTTGACCATCATACGATCTTTTTGCCCAATTCGAACAAGGGTACCTACAGGCAGCGGCATCGTGCGGTACTTTTTATACAGCGCCAATTTTTCCACCACACTAATAGCTGTTTCTGTCATGTATTTTTCCATTTCAGACATGGCATCAACCCGAGTCCTAATGGTTAACAATTCGCTAGGAAGTTGTTCTAACCTATTTTGCCCAATGTATTTTTCGAGTATTTGATTTTCAGCTTCGAAATTTTGCTCATTTGCCTGCTCCTCAAGTATTTTGCCTCTGATTCTCTCCATTTCTTCAGTGAAACTAGCTACCAATTGCTCTCGTCGCTTCGTCCGCTGTTCAGTCAAGAAAGAATGGTACTCTTCTAGCATGGCCTGCGGCCAAAACCTCGCCAATTCAGATCTGTATGTCCAAACTTCCAAACGAATCAAGTTACCCACAAACTGAGTTACTTTCAAATTTGGGATAATTTTTTCGGTTACGTCGTCGAATTCGGCAACCGACTTTATTAGTCCCAATTTAAGTGCAGTTCTTTCTTTGAGCCAAGCAGAAGAAAGACCAGTCTGGAGAACAAATTGAATATTGTTATACCTAGTATTTCTTTCGCCCAAATCTGAGGTTTCAGAACGAATTGGCAAGTCTACAAATTGGTATTCAATCTCAGAATTTGAATAAAAAATAGGACTTCCGTAAACTAGCAAAGACAAGGCAGCTAGAGAGGCCATGCAGAATAATAGTATGGACAGCTTCCAGTACTTGGCATACTTAGTTGCCAATCTAATTAAATCTTGCAGGTTTGAAATCATACGGTTTAGGGCAAGTTAATATGATCCTGCCGCTAGAATCCTAAAACTTTTTGCGGGATAATGATTGTATCACCCTCTTGCAATGGCACGTCAGCTGCTTTGCCGTCTTCAATCTGGTCAAAGTTGACTGGCATTCGTGTTACTTGCAAATTGTTTGTCCGCAGAATGTAAGAGTGCTTTTTATCAGCAAACGGTAAAAGGCCACCGGCTTCAGTAACCGCTTGAAATGCTGTGACAGGAGTATTCCCAAGTTGAGGGACCATAATTCTTCCTGGTGACATCACCCTACCTGATACTCGGACAGCCACGCCAAGTGCGGGCCTATCAGCTGTGCCACCACTAGAAGATGGGTCCGCAATTACAGTCGCTACCTTGAGTTGAGTTGCTTCTAACTGTCGTTTAATTGATGCTTCAACTTCTGCCAAACTCATTCCCAGAACATATATTCTGCCAAGCTGTGGAATAATAATCTCACCAGTCTCCCGAACAGAATACGACCCATTGAAAGTTTTGTCTTCTAAAACGAAAATATCAAGTTGGTTACCAATTTTGACTTGGTAAGTCTTATTTTCGTGACTTGAAGCAGTGGTTGACGACAGAGCTAGATTTGAAAGTTCAGGGGATGGAATGTTGCTTGGTGACTGACACGCGGAAATCAAGGCAACAAAAAAAAGGAAGGACTGTCGTGAAATCATTTGGCTCTCAGTTACACGCAAAAAAAGTAAAAAAGCAATTCAAACAGAAAAAATCAAAACCGCTTCGTCATACTCATAAACAAAGCGTGCTCGGTAAAATCGATAGTGCCTGTTGTTTCGGAATATTGATAAAAAGCCTGGAGCCCTACTGTAGGGGATAACATAGCATCAGCGTTCAATCTGTAAGTCCAACGTTCTACATCTTGGTTTCCTCGATCAATGTTTTCGTATCCAGCTATCGCCGACACATACATTGTATCTGAAACTTGTGATTGAAGAGTGACTCCAGTATAATTTACATGAGCATCACTTCCAATACGCTTACCTCCGCGCTGGTCCTCAAGCTGTTTTCTCTGGCTTGTTCCAACAATAAACGACAATTCCGTCCGATAGCCAATTTGTTGAACAATTTTATATTCAGCAAAATCGTCCAAGGCAAGAGGTAAGAAAGCTGTATTCAAAACGCGACGACCACCTGTTAACAAATGTCGTGTTAAGCCGGTCATTTGCCAGTCTAGCCCAGCCATGCCAAGCCAAGTGTCTCTAGAATCAACGCTACCGCCAGCACGCCACATATATCCAGCATTTACGAAGCCCCGAAGGTCATGTCTCAAATCGAAACTTGCACCACCATGGAATTGATGAAGAAATATTTTATAAGGCTCATTGCTGGTCATTTGATAACCAATATAAGGCTCAAAATGAGGCCCTTTCACACTCAACCAAGCTCCAGCGTGAATTCCAGAACGTAAACCGTTGAAGTCATAGTCCCATGTATCAATTTTACTGAATAGCGCCTGAAATCGAATTGTATCACTAATCATTGTGTCAGCAGTAATGCCGCCATAGTTATAATAACGCACGTAATCTTCCCAATCACTCATGCTGAATCGATCGTTGATATCCCACTCATTCATCTGGCCATTCATGCTGAAGCCATAACGACCTACTTGGTCAATAATCGACTGACTGCTGGTTTCAGTTGTTGGAAAAGTAGCAAAGCGACCCGCTACCC
>NZ_JBILYB010000334.1:0-11040 GCF_044378005.1 Prosthecobacter sp. | reverse complement strand
AGCTTGAAATGCCAATTTTGGATATTGAAATCGTAACTCAGTTCACCTAGGACATTGGGGCGAAGTCCAGCAGACAGAGGATTAAACATCCAACCCACTTTATTATTCTCGAAGGACCAATACACCGACGGGCTAAGGCTGATAATAAAGTCATTGGAAAGCAAAACAGACATTCGCATCGAAGCCCAAATTAGTCCACCCCAGCCATCATCTCCGTTACTGTTTGGGACCGTGCCATTTTCATCAACCCAGTAGGTAGCGCCACCTACAAGAAATTGATCAAAAAGAAAGGGGCCTGCATTGATATGCAAAAAGCGGGGATCTATAGTCAATGTTTCCAAGCTACTGAGACTTACTCCTTGACCATTGTGATTTACTCTGGAAGACACACCACCGCGCAATCCACCTTCTTCTGCTGTAGCGCTGTAACGAAGTCTTTCCTGGCTACGGCGAAGTAAAGTGGATGCCCCAAACATTAAATCGTGATATGACTGATAATTATTATCGGCCATAGCGCTAGTTTGATATGTGTTCCGCGTTGGTACAAATCTGTACTCCGCTGATTCCACAACTTGACCAGCGCTCATCTCTTGTGCCAATGTTTGCGCGCTAGAGTTTCTGGCAACAAAAATGAAAGCTAGCACCACGATCCATACGCTAAAGCAGTGGGATTTGGACTGGAGCCGTGAGGTGCGAAAAGCTGGGTGACTGAACATAGTAAGCATAATTAGTTACTGTTTAAGGCCATTGGGGATAGTATTCCTCACAGAGGCTAGAATTCCCGAGAGTGCGTAAAGCACTGCCGAGATTCCTGGCAAGAGCATGATAGCAAATACCCAAAAGAAAGCTTGAACGCGATTGCGTGAAGTTTGAAAAACATCTGCTATCATCACGACCGCTACCACAAACCAAATAGCAATCAACGGCAGCCACGCATAAGCAGATACATTCTGAGGAGAGAATGTTAGTATATTTTTAATTGTGGCTCCCATTTTAAATTGCTATATGAATTTACGCTTGACGGCGGCACGCCTTATTTAGAATAGCTGCTCGGCGTAGCATTAAAGATAATGTGATCGTAGGCTGTTCTGCGCCCAAGCACGTCATCAAGAACAATGTTTTGATTCGAATCATCAATAGATGCGGTCAGCCGGAACGCACTGCCCACACGGCCTGGCACCACGGCCTCAACATAAACATACTTTGGCACCTGTCCTTCAGCCAAAAGCCATTCAACGCGGCGGTGGCGATAGTCGCCAGAGTCAAGCAAGAGTTTGGTGCGCCCAGAGTCTAACCATACTTTAACACGACCGCATGCATTATACTCTTCTTCAAAAGAAACAAATTTCCCAGACCGCTGCAAGAGGTTGATCCCATTAATTTCAAGCCCAGCAATAGTTTTGTAGTCTTGGAAGGCGGGATTACGGTGATAATTAGCGTATGGTGGCGGTTGAATAGCAAGCGCTTCAAATTCCACTTGCAGCAAGCCTCTGCCGTAGACGCTCATTCCAGGTGTACGTGTTTTGAGAGGCCAATATGCTTTGTTATTATCCTTGGCGGTGATTCTGCCGTCCTTGTTCGCATCAAAAGTGAGCGTCACATCGCCCGCGAAAACTCCGTTTCCAGGGACAACTCTCCATGAACGCGCTCCAGGGACGCGGTTAAAACTCCAGCTAGGACCAAATCCTCCCGGAGGCCAAGCGTAAACCGAATTAATCGATAGTAAAAGGACGGCCAGAGTGATGAACGAGTGTTTAGTTTTCATGGGGTCATTAAGGAGAAGGATACGTTAGCGTTATGCACTGCCTGTGGCAACGAATGTTTTTTTGAGATTTTGTAACACTTTCTCTCGCTGGATAAGCAGCAGTCATGGAGGCAGCTACTTTTATGCCGGAATTTGCTGTTTTGCCATAAAGTCTAAACAGCCACTCACGTGCCATTACGAACGATCTTCTGAATAACTTTCCCCCTGTCAGGCTTGAGACGTTGAACGCAGACATCAAGGGATCACAGTTTATCCCCATTCCTCAATTCGAGACGCCTTGAGTTCAGAAGTTCCGCATAATCACGGTATAGTGATGCTAGCACAAATTGGTAAATGCTGCATTCGCCCACTTTTGCTTGTTTTCCAATCGCAGATTTTAACTCCACGAGAAACAAAAAGGTAGTCAATCCTAAGCCATGGAACTGCGAATGAAGGCAGGGACATTGATTCTGCGGGAAAAGTAAAACCATACCCGCCCCCTTTTTTAGGAAATGAGTCAGTCATTGTTTCATTTATTGCTCTATACCCCGCCCCCCAGGGTGGTGTATTTAAGTCTCCTGCAACAATTGTCGTGCCAGACTCTTGTTTTATAATATCTGCTAACTTCTTGATATTGTTAGCACGCTCCATCCAGGCCATTGTTCTTTCGTTATGCCATAATTCTAAATCTGTAGATACCCAATGAACAAGTCCTAGCAAGAACGTCCCCTTACCAGCATGCCATCGCAATAACTCACGCGGACTCGGCATGTGTGTATTGAAAATGGAAATTGATCTACCCATGATGCGTAGTCGGTGGCGGTAGGCGCAGACTTTTTCACGACCATTAATTTGAACGGTCAATGCAGGCAGGCCCGGTTCGCTAAATGGGAATTTACTTAGGATAACGAATTCGCCAGCTTCCTGCTTGTGCGGAAAAATAGAGGCTCCCGCTGCCACGTCTGGTCGTTTAAGCCATCCACGTGCCTCTTGAAGCAAAACGATATCGGGGTTCATTATACTAACCAGTGCCTCAAAACCAACGAATTTAGACTGCCCAGCATTAAATGACATTATTCGGAGGCTTGGCAAGGACTCCTTAATCTCCACATTGCTAGCAGCTGCCTTATGGAATTGTGGGTGGCAATGTAATATGATGTAACTTAATCCTGATAGTAACAACATAACTAGTGCTACCCTGCTAAAAACTAATGCCAACGGCAACATTGCGACAAGTGGAATTAACGGAACCCAGATTGGCACATAAGATAAAACCGCTAAGAAAAGATTGCTTTCCATATCAGATTCTATGTAAAAGCTCACCCAAAGGATCAAACAGGACGCTCCTGCGCTAATGCAGAGGACTGCACGGCAAACCCAACGATAGACGCAGGCGATCCAGATTAGGGCATTCAATGAGTTTGGGGAGAAACCCATTTGATTCTTTTGTCGCAGTTACTAAACCCGTTCTGGGGATTGGAAATTTTTATCATCCGAGGCGGACAACGTTTACAAGGCTATCGGTTTTTGGGTAGCTCTTGAATATCCACTCCATACCCTTTGGTAACCCTTTCCAAATTTGGCGGTAGAGTTAGCTTTTTTGCGTTTTCTAGCGAATTGGGCGGTAGAGGAATTTTGACATCATCTTCTGCTGCTACTGTAACTTTAGAAGGCACTGGAAGCACAACGGGCTGTGTTTTGGTCGCCTCAATAGGTTTGATGATGCCATAATGCACAAGCACTATAGGCACTGCCAACCATAACAACGACACAGCAGTCACCAACAGCACTAGAGACTCAGTCAAGCTGAAGCCACAATTACTTCTGAAGCATTTGTGTGCTGAAATATCTTTGTGCCAAATAAGGATAGTCATTTATGACGTGATTTCGTCGAAAACTTCTGATTCAGCAATTGAAAACTAAAACACCAACAAGTAATTCAGGACTTATCTATGCCTTCACAGGATAAGAAAAGCATATGCCCAGCGAACAGACACAACAAAACCACAAACCACGGTCTATTCTGTTTGTGACTGCAAACAAGGGTGGAGGCGGAAGTGAGGAGCTTTGGCTTCAAACTGCCTTATTGCTAAAGAGAACTGGGCACACAGTATTTGCGCTAACAACTTGGACAAAAGATGCAAATATGCGGATAGGGCAACTTAACACAGGACATATCCCCCATCGTTCTTTAGCGTGTGGAGTCAATATGCTAAGTAAGGTTCTGTGTCGTCTCTGGCCGTCCCGATTTTCCACCCAAGGCAAAACGCAGTATGAATTGTCAACCTTAGCGCCTGATTTTATTTTGTTTAGCTCTGGCACATCTATGGATGGGTTAGACATACTTGAATGTATCGCAGCTAGCAAAGTGCCTTATGCGGTGGTGACTCATCTCGTTTCAACTGATCATTGGCCGGACGATTTGATCGCTGATAAAATGATACGTTTGTTCTCGGGTGCTAAACGTTTTTGGGCGGTTTCGAGACACAATCTTGAACTGCTCCAGACACAGCTCGCCTATCAAATTCCTCGCGCTCGTATCGCAAGAAATCCATTTCTAGTACATGGGCCGCCGACTCCCATGTCCGAAGGCTTTGGCGATTCTTCACTTGTCAGATTTGCTATTCCCGCCCGCCTACATCCACGCACTAAGGGTCATGATATTCTTATGCGCGTGCTCTCACATGAAAAGTGGAAGAAACGCAATTGGGTGGTTTCAATCTATGGTACTGGAGCATGCAGGGAAAGACTTCAGGCCTTAGCTTCAATGCTTGGGCTAGATGATAGGGTGTATTTTTGCGGACAGACAATGGACATCAAAACCCTCTGGAATAACAATCATGCTTTATTGGTTCCCTCAAGACACGAAGGGCTTCCTCTAACTGTTGTGGAGGCGATGTGGCTAGGTCGAGTGGTGATTGCCCAGCCAGCTGGTGGTATAGCTGAGTTGTTGAATGATGGGCAAACGGGCTTTCTCGCTGAGGGTATCGGCGAGAAGTTCTTTGACGAGGTCATGGAGCGTGCTTGGAGTCAGCGCTCTCGCTGGAATGATATTGCGAAGGCAGCCTCAGAGCACATCAGGACAATTATTCCACCGCATCCTGAACAACATTTTGCCGACGAACTGCTTGAGCTTGCTTGATCCACTATTTTTAATCGCAGGCGGTGTTTTAAACCCACCAAATGAAGAGAAAACTATATCCGTATTCCCCAGCAGGCTGCCACCACAGTGGGCGACGCTGTCACCGGCGGGAAAAAGCACTCGCGTTTGGCCTTGGTATCAGGAGCTTTGGCAGAGCAGTCCGCCTAGCAGGGAGGGCGGTCAGGTCAGGCAGCGCTAGTTCGCAAATCTTTTGCAGCTCGCTGACGACACGACTGGAGGCGGAGGCTTCGTACTTCTACCGCATCAAATGTTGCCGAGCCTTGTCATACGTTGTGATAAAATCTCGCTATCGCTATCGACTTGATGCATCTGCAAAGAGGGGTGTTTAAAACACTGCCTAGAAAAGCTAGGCTACCATGAAAATCACCATCTTTTGTCTTCAATTTCTCACCGCATCACTACATACAACCTCCGCGCAAAACGACTCCTCTTGGCTCCGCGAAAAGGGCACGCTGATCTTTCATGATGCATTCGAGCGTGAGGAGGATGGAAACCTCGCCAAAGCCATTGGCAATGGCTGGAATAGCGCGACGGCAGATCGCGTGCCGCACATCAAGATGGCGGATCTGGATGTGGGCATCCTCAAAATCGCCAGCGCATCCAAAGAGGCCAAGCACGCGGCCCATATTCATCACGAGGCAGGTTTTGCAGATGGTGGCACGGTGATTCGCTTTCGATTCCCAGGGGTCAACAAGGCGGAAACGCTGCAACTCGGCTTTGTGGATCGGGAGTTGAAGAGCGTTTGGGCCGGGCATCTCTGCTACGGCATCCTTTCGCAATCGAGCATCACGCTGACCGATCACAAGACCGGCATCATGAAACTAGAAAATCGCAAGCGCCGTGACGACGCGATGGCGAAGAAGGAGAAGATCCCCACTGATCTGGAAGCACTGCTGAAGACCAAGAGCATCAATGTTCCCTATAAAGCCGACACCGAATGGCACGAACTCGTTCTCGTCACCGAGGGCGATGAAATGCGCCTGAGCATCGACGACAAGCTGCTCGCGAAGCATTGCTCGGAAGGCTTCGCGCATCCGATGAAGCGCTGGTTCAGCTTTCTGGTGAACAACACCGTCTGGATCGACGACGTGAAGATCTGGGTGGTTCGCTGAATGCCGGTCGTGCAAGGCGAAAGAAGCTTGGCTGGACATCGGTTCATGAGTCCGTGAAAACCGCGTCACTCTTCTTCCTTCTGATGCCTCTCTCCGCCCTCGCTGAAATCCAGCACGCCCAGGGCGAGATGGCAGGCGAGGTAACCGCGACTTCCGTCTGGCTTCAGAGCCGACTCACGGCCATTCCCGGGCCGGTGCTCGATGCAAGCGGCGATGTGCCGGGGAAAGAAGGTGTCGCGTATTTTGAGTGGAGTGAGTCGGCGGACTTTGCCGAGCCGACACGCAGCAAGTGGTCCGAGGCGAAGGCGGATCACGACTTCATCATCCGCAGCAGCGCCAGCAGGCTCAAACCGGGCACGCTGTACCATTACCGCCTTGTTTTCGGCGAAACTCGTGAGACCGCCAAGCCCGGCCCCACACGCAGCTTCAAGACGCTGAGTGAAAGCGGCCCCGTGAGCTTTTGCATGGGCAGTTGCATGAACTACCACGCCTTCATGCATGGCAAGGCCAACGGCGGTGGTCCCGTCACCGCCACGGATGAGGACAAGCAGCTTGGCTATCCGGTTATCGCTGCCATGACCGCCTTGAAGCCCGATTTCTTCATCGGCACGGGTGACATCGTTTATTACGATCATCCGGCGAAGCCTGCGGCTCAGACGCTGCCCGAGCTGCGGAAGAAATGGCACGAGCAGTTTCGCTTTCCTCGCATGATCGAGTTCTTTGCCCACATCCCGGCTTTTTGGTCTAAAGACGATCACGACTTCCGCTTCAACGACGCCGATCTCCGTGGCGAAAAGCTTCCAGCGCCGACCACAGGCATCGAGATATTCCGCGAGCAGATGCCCATCTTCGATGAAGAAGATCGCACCACGCCCACCTATCGCACGCATCGCGTTCACCGGCATTTGCAGCTCTGGTTTGTCGAAGGCCGAGATTATCGCTCGCCCAATAAAATGCCCGACGGTCCTGAAAAGACGATTTGGGGCCGTGAGCAGCGCGAGTGGCTGCAAACGACGCTGAAAGCAAGTGACGCCGCATGGAAGGTCATCATCACTCCCACGCCCATGGTCGGCCCGGATCGCAATAGCAAGACGGACAACCACACGAACCTCGCCGGCTTCAAACACGAGGCAGACAGCTTTTTTCAATGGCTGCGGGATAACGGACTGAACAATGTCCTCACCTTCTGCGGCGACCGCCATTGGCAATATCACAGCATCCACCCGCTCGGTGTGGAGGAATTCTCTGTCGGCGCTTTGAACGACGAAAACGCCATCAAGGGCGAAAAGCCCGGCGGTCCGAAGACCACGGACCCCGAGGGAAAAATCAAGCAGCCGTACATTTACAAGGAACCCACCGGTGGCTTCCTGCGCGTGATGATCGACGACACGGCCAAGCTCGTGCTGGAGCATCGCGACGATCACGGCGTAGTGCTGAACTCGGTGACGAAGACGAGGCCGTGAGGCGGTCAGGTTCGTCCAGAGGTTATGGCTTCGCCGTCAAGGTGGTCAAAAAGGTGCTTCGGCCTCCCTTGAGGTTTTGTGTCCCCATCTTGACCTCTTGACGCGAAGCACCTTGACCCGCTCCCACCGCTTTTTAACTCTGCCGCCCTCCAATTCCGTCCCTCTGCCCCCATGTCCGCCAAAATCATCTACACCCTCACCGACGAAGCCCCGCTCCTCGCTACTTATTCGCTGCTGCCCATCGTGAAGGCCTTCACCAAGGCGGCGGGCATTGAGGTCGAGACGCGCGACATCTCCCTCGCGGGCCGCATTTTGGCGCAGTTCGGGCAGCAGGAGGACGATTTGAGCTACCTCGGCAAACTCTGCCTCGAACCGACCACCAACATCATCAAGCTGCCGAACGTCTCCGCGTCGCAGCCGCAGCTCAAAGCCGCCATCGCCGAGCTTCAGGCCAAAGGCTACAAACTGCCCGATCTGCCCGAAAACCCGCAGACCGATGAGGAGAAGGAGATCAAAGCCAAATACGCCAAGGTCATGGGTAGCGCCGTGAATCCCGTGCTGCGTGAAGGCAACAGCGACCGCCGTGCTCCGAAGGCCGTCAAAGACTACGCCAAAGCTCACCCGCACTCGATGGGCAAGTGGTCCGCCGATTCCAAGACCACCGTCGGCACCATGGGCAAAGACGATTTCTTCTCGAATGAGAAATCCGTGTGCGTCGCCGATGCCACTGAAGTGAAGATTGAGTTCGTCGGCAAGGACGGCAGCACCAAAACCCTCCTCCCCAAACTCGCCCTCAAAGCTGGCGAGATCATGGACGCCACCAAGATCAGCAAGAAGGCCCTCGTCGTCTTCTTCGAGCAGCAGATCGCCAAGGCGAAGGCCGATGGCGTGCTCTTCTCGCTCCACATGAAGGCCACCATGATGAAGGTCAGCGACCCCATCATCTTCGGCCACGCTGTCAGCGTCTTCTTTAAAGACCTCATCGCCAAGCACGCCGCCACGCTCGCCGAGATCGGTGTGAATTTTAACAACGGCTTCGGCGATCTCATCGCGAAGCTCGACAAACTCCCCGCCAACAAAAAAGCCGAGATCGAGGCCGACATCCAGGCCGCTTACGCCAGTGGCCCCGCCTTGGCCATGGTGAACAGTGACAAAGGCATCACCAACCTCCATGTGCCGAGCGACGTCATCGTCGATGCCTCCATGCCCGCCATGATCCGCGGCGGCGGCAAGATGTGGAACGCCGCCGGCAAGGAGCAGGACACCCTCGCCGTCATCCCCGACAGCAGCTACGCTGGCATCTACCAGGCCACGATCGACTTCTGCAAAAAGAACGGCGCTCTCGATCCCAAGACGATGGGCAGCGTGCCAAACGTCGGACTCATGGCCCAGGCCGCCGAAGAATACGGCAGCCACAACAAGACCTTCGAAGCCCCCGCCGACGGCGTCATCCGCGTCACCGACACCGCCGGCAACGTGCTCTTTGAACACAGCGTCGATCAGGGCGACATCTGGCGCGCCTGCCAGACCAAGGACGCCCCTGTGCAGGATTGGGTAAAGCTCGCCGTCAAACGCGCCCGAGCCAGCGGCGTGCCCGCCATCTTCTGGCTCGACAAAGCCCGCGCCCACGACGCCCAGATCATCGCCAAGGTCGAAAAATATCTCAAAGATCACGACACCTCCGGCCTCGACATCCGCATCCTCCCACCCGCTGAAGCCTGCACGTTCTCGCTCGAGCGCATCGTCAAAGGTGAAGACACCATCTCCGTCACCGGCAACGTCCTGCGCGACTACAACACCGACCTCTTCCCCATCCTCGAAGTCGGCACCTCCGCCAAGATGCTCTCCATCGTCCCGCTCATGAATGGCGGCGGCCTCTTTGAAACCGGCGCAGGCGGCTCCGCGCCGAAGCACGTCCAGCAGTTCTGCGAAGAGAACTACCTCCGCTGGGACAGCCTCGGCGAGTTCTTCGCCCTCGCCGCGTCCTTCGAGCACCTCGCCGACACCTTCAAAAGCGCCAAAGCCAAGGTTCTCGCCGACACCCTCGACGCCGCCAACGGCAAGTTCCTCGAATACGACCGCAGCCCCGGCCGCAAACTCGGCACCATCGACAACCGCGGCAGCCACTTCTACCTCTGCCTCTACTGGGCCCAGGCCCTCGCCGCCCAAACCGCCGACGCTGCCCTCGCCGCCACCTTCAAACCCATCGCCGAGGCCCTCACCGCCAACGAGAGCAAGATCGTCGCCGAACTCCTCGCCGTCCAAGGCCAGAAAGCCGACGTCGGCGGCTACTACAAACCGGATAACGCCAAAGCCGATGCCGCGCTGCGCCCGAGCGCGACGCTGAATGGGATCTTGGCTGGGGTGTGATTCACGATCTATCTGGTACAGCTCAGAAATCGAGTCTGGCAGTAGTTTGAAGGGTTTGAATCCACATACTACTTCCATGAAGCATCGCTTTGATCACTTCGGCCTTCTTTAGCAGGCAGGAGTGGTGATGAGCGCACATACGAAATCTTCCTCGCATAACCTGAACCCTCGTCGAAGTGCTCGGCCCGGACATCAAACAGCAGCGCCTCGACAGCCTCATCTGCTCAGTGACATGACCAACTTTGGTCGCGCAGGACATGCACCAGCTCATCAAACCCTTTGCTGACGACAAAGCCCCGCGCCCGGAAAAGCCCCCCCCCAAAGAAGGCACCCAAAGAGAAGAAGTCAGTGCAGTTGATGGCGCACATCATCCCTGGCATCACTCGAGCAACAAAGGCCGTCACGAGCCATCCTCGTGGCCGCAGCCCTTCTGGCCGACATGGAATCAAACGCCTGCCGGAACTGGCAAAAACCGAAACACTTTTTGGTGTGGCGTCTCTCGTTCTTATATACGCTACTTTGCCATCTCACCCAACTTTGCCGCAAAGCGCCGCCCGATCTCTTCCTGGGCTGCCGTGTCAAAATGCACCGCGTCGCCGATGTGCGTCTTCAGATCACGCGCATCGACGCAGGCCGTGTGTGGCACGGTTTTCGGCAGGGCGAGCTGGATGTCGTTCATCGCTTTGAGATTCGAGAGGGTAGGTTCTACCTTCATTTCGCCGATGGTGCAGGCGATGAAGGGCAGCTCTGGCATCGCGAGGTCGGTGCGGAAGGCTTCGATCATGGCGCGGAGGCGCTCGGCGTGCAGGGGGAGTTCCTGGGCGTTCGCGTTGGCCTCGCCTTGGAGCCAAAGGATGCCGCGAAGGCGGGCTTTCACCGGTGCGGTGGTTTGCAGGGCGAGTTTGGCACGGCGGAGGGCGTCTTCGTAAAGCTTCGCGCCTTTCTGCCAGAGCTTGATGGTTGATCCGCCGACGGCGCAGGGCACGAGGCCGATGGCGGCGGTTTTGTCCTGCGCGGCGAGCACCCCGGCAAAGGCCAGTCCGGGGCCGACACCGGCGTTGTGTAAGCGTCACCGTAACGCCCATAGGAACGCGGTTGGAACGGGGCGCGTGGGGAGTCAGGGATGTCCCACGTTATGGACAACCAAATCACGATTTTGAAACGGGACGCACGCGGTCGTGTGCGCAG
>NZ_JBILYB010000220.1:0-6596 GCF_044378005.1 Prosthecobacter sp. | reverse complement strand
CGTCCACCGCCAATCGCCAGCGCTCCGTCACCCCGACTGCCATCGCCACCACAAGGCGCTCCTGATCAACTGGGCACTCAACGCCCGACAGCATGCACACCGAAGCGGAGATCTCTGGAAGAAACCCGCATCCATGCGATAGATACTCTCCTCCATGGAACCCGCCGCCCCATCCAAAACACCCCGCCTGCCGACCAGGCAGGAAGCAGCCGAACTCAACTCTCGGCGGCGCTCGCGCACCTCCGAGGAGCGCAACGCACAGGCCGATCACTTGCGCCAGATGCGGCAACTCGAAGAAAAGAAGATCGCCGACGCGACAAAGCCGCGCTGACCGACTGGGCACGCAACGCCCGACAGCATGCACACCGAAGCGGAGATCTCTGGAAGAAACCCGCGTCCATGCGATAGATACGCTCCTCCATGGAACCCGCCGCCCCATCCAAAACACCCCGCCTGCCGACCAGGCAAGAAGCAGCCGAACTCAACTCTCGGCAGCGCTCGCACACCTCCGCCGAAGCCAACGCACAGGCCGATCATCTGCGCCAGATGCGGCGCGCCGAAGAAGCGAAGATCGCCGCCGCGACAAAGCAGCGCTGACCGACTGGGCACGCGACGCCGGTATCCTCATCGGACGAGCCCAAGGCGGAAAACACCGCACGCATTTCCTGCCCATCCACCGGCTTGGGAACGGCAAGTATTGGAACCTCGGTGATGCCGAGGAGATGGCCGCCGACTCCTTCCCGCCCTCACACTTGCGAACAAGAGTCTTCATAGCCTCAAGCACGGCAGGTTCCGGCAGATGCATGCCAGACGGGACATGGGAAGAACTATTTCCCCAAGGCGAGTCGCTGGGCGAACTTCATCGGCAAGCCGGCGGCGATGATGGCGGATTGGGAAGCAGCGACGTCGTAGGCCACCCTGCGCCACCAAACGTCCTGCCTTTCACGGCGGTAGATCAGGTAGCAGGCTTGCGGGTCCTTATCGCGAGGCTGGCCGACGGAGCCGACGTTGATGACCTGTTTCCGGTCCGGGCGGATGGATTCGAGGCTGGTGAGGTCGAGCGCACGATCCTCGCCCTCGACGAACATGGCAGGCCGGTGGGAGTGGCCGATGAAGCAGATCCTATGCTGCTGGTGGGCAAAGTGCCGGGAGGCGGCGGCAGGTTCGAGGACATAGTCCCAGGCCTCCGGATTTGGCAACGCGGCATGCACGGCCTCGCAATCGCTGCCCTGCCACGCCAGCGGCAGAGCACCGAGCCAGGCGCGGTGCTCCGGCTTCAGCCGCGCACGCGTCCAGCGGATGCCCTCCAGCGTTTCAGGCGAGACATTCGGTGGATCGACCTCGGAGGCAGCATAGGCATCGTGATTGCCGCGCAGGATGCTCAGGAACGGCTCGGAACGCAAAAGCTCGATGCACTCGGCTGGCTGGGCTCCGTAGCCGACAACATCGCCCAGACAGAGAAGCTCGCGGATGCCCTGGCTCTCGATGTCCGCCAGCACCGCCTCCAGCGCCGGCAGGTTGGCATGAATGTCACTGAGGATGGCGAGGGACTCACTCATGGTGCGTGGACATAAGCTCCCGGTCGGCTTGGGTTGCAACTGAATCCAAGGCCAGCGGGCGGAGTTTGGCCAGGGTTTCATGCTCCTCCTGCCAGAACGTCTGCTCGGTTACGGTGGCAGGCGGAGGTAGAGCGTCCAAGTGGGCTAGAAGCGCTGCCAAATCGCCCTTGATGGCCGCAGTAAGGCCTTCGACCATGTTTGAGGGGGATGGCACCGGAAGACGGCACTCACGCGGCAGAGCCGAGGCCATGAGACCACGAGGATAGTCACTCAACCGCCACGCCGGCCACGCAAGGCGCAGCAGCGCACGGACCACCGTGCCCAGGCGGTGTCTCGCCGCAGGCGACAACGGCCCAAGACTGCCGAGAGTGGCCTCGCGCTGGAGGCGTAGTGTCAGGTGACCGGTTTCCACTTCCAGAGCCAGCCACCAAGGATCGCCTTTCCACACGCCGGCGCGATTGAAGGGTGGACGATGCTGAAGGAGCAGAACCCGCTCCGTTTCGATGGCCTCATCTGCGGAAGCGCACTCCCGCCACTCGATGCGGGCAACGCGAGCCACCAGCCGCAGCGTGCGGCGCGGGTGTTTGCCTTCCCCGACATGCCGGTAACTGCCCAGCCGGGTGCGGATGTTGGAGGATTGCCCGATGTAGAGCAAGCACCCGTCGCTGCCGTGGAAGAAATAGACGCCAGGGCCTTCGGGCAGCGAGCGGAAGAAGTCGTTCCCGAAACGCAACGTGAGCGGGTTTTCCAGATGGAAGAGTTTGAGCTGCCGAGGTGACGCGGCGCGGGTGATTTCCTCGCTCATGATGTCGCAGGCGGATTCTTCGTCCTGGCCTGTTGCACGCGCAAGACCTCCAGCGTGTATCCTGCGAGGTTGTCAAAGGGCTTCACCTCAGCTGTGACCTGAACCACGGGGTAACGCACCGTATTCAAGCCGTAAAGGCGGTAGGCGGCGGCGAAGATCTCGCACTCGACGATGCCGCTGCGGTCGCAGATAGAGATGAACTTCATGGGCTGGCCGTTTTGCTGCATGTGATGCCGACTGACGATGATGAGGCCACAGACGGTGACGCGCTGGCCGTGGTAACGGTGCAACTCGGCGATGGGGCAATAGGTGTGCCAGGCAATGTGCGGATGCAGATCGAGCGGATGGCCGGTGACGGTGTAGCCGAGGAGTTCCTGCTCATCCTGGAGCTTTTGGAGCCGGGTGGGTTCTTCACGGAAGGTGGCGCGGATGTCGGCCTCGGCTGCGCCTTGAAAAAGCCAGCCGGCGCCGGCGCTGGCGTCCTGCGAGGCATGGAGGCAGCGCCAGAACTGCTCGGTGCGGTTGCTCCCGAGTCGGTCAAAGGCACCGGCGCGGATGAGGTTGAGGGCTTCAGGTCCCTCGGGACGCACGCGGGCACAGAAGTCGCTCACGCTGGTGAACGGGCTCCGGGCGAGTTCGGACCGCCAGCGGCTCAAGGTGGCCTCAGAGAGGTCCTTGATGCAGCGCAGCGGGACACGGATGGCTTTGCCCAAAGGTGGGGCAGGGGAGCCGCTGGGGGCGTCCGACGTCTCGACAGTGAAAGCGTCGCTGAGGTGGTTCACATCAGGCGAGAGAAAAGCGCTGCCGAGTCGGCGGCACTCCAGCGTATAGACGAGCGCCGAGTAGAACCCTTTGCCGTTGCTGAGCACACCGGCCATGAACTCAGCGGGGTGATAGTGCTTGGCGTAGGCTCCCTGGTAGGCTTCCACAGCGTAGGCGGTGCTATGAGCACGACAAAACGCGTAACCCTGAAATCCAGCGACGAGGTCCCATACTTTTTCGATGGTCGTTTCGTCGTGAAAACGGCCACGAGCAGCCGCGATGAACTCGATGCGGATCTCCGCGATCTTTTTCATGTCCTGCTTCACCAAAGCGCGGCGCAGTACATCCGCACGACCAGGAGCCAATCCGGCGAAGGCCTCACAAATCTGCAAAATGTGCTCTTCATAGGCCACGACGCCAAAAGTGCTGCGCAGCACGCCTGCGAGGCTTTCGTGGGTGTACTCGACGGGTTCGAGTCCTTGTGCCCGGCGGGCGAATTGGGCCTTTTTGAGCCCATTGGCAGCTCCTGGCCGGATGACGGACACGATGGCGACGAGGCGATCAATGTCCCGCACACCGGCCATGCAGGCGAGGCTGGTCATGGCGGGGCTTTCGATGTGGTGAACGCCGCGTCCATTGCCCGTCGCGATCATGTTCCAGACGCCAGGATCGCTCCATGGCTCGATTTGGCCTTCACGCGGTGGATTCTCGGTTTGGCCCGCGAGACCGACTTCGAGGGAAGATAGGTTCAGAGAGGTGATGACGCTCTGCGTGTCTCGCAGCACGGCGAGGCCGCCTTGGGCGAGGATGTCGAGCTTGATGAGGCCGACGGCTTCGACGGCATCCATGTCGAAGTGGGTGGTGGGCCAGCCTTTGCCGCTGATAAAAGTGGGCGTGAGGCTGCGGATGGGGTCGCGGGAGAGCACGACGCCGCATGGGTGCATCTTGGCGTAGCGGGGGAAGTCGTCGAGCATGCCAGCCATGAGCAAAGCGGTGCGCAGCGGCTCCTCCTGCCAGGCGCTGTTGTCGCACTCGCGGGACATGGCGACGGCGTCGGCAGCGTGGCGGGCATCGGTCCACGGCATGTGCTCGGTGAGACGGCGGATCTCGTTTTCAGCGACGCCGAGCACCTTGGCGACGTCACCGAAGGCCGAGCGTGCCTGGAAGGTATTGAAACCACCGACGATGGCAGCGTGTTCGGGGCCGTAACGGTCAAGCAGCAAGCGCACGACATCGTCTTTGCGGTCATGCGCGAAGTCGATGTCGATGTCTGGCAGCTTTTGCAGCGCCATGCGGTCGCGATTGAGGAAGCGCTTAAAATACAGCTCGAAACGGATGGGGCAGACGTTGCTGATGCCGAGGCAATAGCAGACGAGCGAGTCGGCGGCACTCCCACGCGTGATCCAGCCGATGCCGAGCGCGGCGCACTCCTGGAGCAGGTGCCAGACGGTGAGGAAATACTCCTCATAGCCGACATCGGCGATGATGGTGAGTTCCTCACGGAGCTGGGCCTGGTGGAGCTTTGATCTAGCCCCGTAGCGAGTGCGCAGGCCATCGAGGGCGAGGCGGTAAAGCATGGCGGCAGGCGTGGAGCCGTCCGCAGGTGTGTAGCGTGGAAAGCGTAGCGTTTTAAAGTCGAAGGCAAACTCGCAGCTTTCAACGATGTTCTCCACTGAACAGCCTGGGCGGAAAATGAAGTCACCCTTCCGCTTCTGCGGATGCGTCTCGTGCAGGAGCGTGAGGGTTTTCATGCTTTGCAAGATGTCGAAGAAGACTTTGTCCTCGGCTTTACGGTAGCGGATTTCGAGCTGTGAAGCCGCCGGGACGATGATGAGCCCGCTGGAGTGCTCGTGGAGCATTTGCGATGTGATTTTCGCAGCGGAGAGCAGGTGGCAGAGATTGGTGTAGCCGGTTTGATTCTGCACATAAGCGAGTAGCGGCTTTTGATCGCAGAGCAGCTCCGCGCCAATGATGGGCTTGACCCCGGCGGCGGTGGCGGCTTGGAAAAACGGCACGGCGGCGTGCAGATTCGCGTCCATGAGCGCCACGGCGGGCATGTCGTGCTCCACGGCGGCCTCGATGATGGTGGGGATGGTGAGCGTGGAGTCGAGAAAGCTGTAGCAGCTCTTCACATTGAGCGCGGGCGCAGCCTTGGAGGTGCTGCGTTGTGTCGTAACGCGGGTTTCGCCAGGGCGCTCCCGCAAAACTCTATTCGTCACACTGGCTGTGGGATCGGTGACGATCCGGGGCTTTGGCAAAGTCTGGCGTGGGGCGTTCTTTTGCTGGGAGAGCCAGAGGTCATGCCCACGCATGATGCTGCGTTGCGAGCCGCGCAGGTCGTCGATGACGAGCGCGAGTGTGTGCAGCCGCTCGCGCTTCACATCGGCCACCTCCAGCGGCAGGACGGCGCTGAAGCCAGCTTCGTAGATTTTGGTGAAGCGCAGGCCGATGAGGCGGATGCTCACGCGGCGCTCCCAGGCGCGTTTCAGCAGCGCGGAGAGCAGCGGGTAGAGGTCGTGTTCGAGGTCGGTGGGCTCGTCGAGGCTGGCGGAGCGGGTGACCTCGTCCATGTCGTTGTAGCGCAGGCGCAGGGTGACGGTGCGGATGCTTTTTCCATCCTCACGCACGCGGCGCATGAGTGTGTCTGCCATGGCGCGGAGGCGTGCGGTGATGAAGACGGTGTCCGTGGTATCCTGATTGAAGGTTTCCTGCTCGCCGTAGCTTTTCGCCGCAGGCGCGTCGCAGATCACCGGGCGCTGATCGTTGCCGAGGGCGTAGTCTCGCAATACCGACGCTCCACTGCCGACGAGCAGTGAAAGCTCATCCACCGGAGTGTGCGCGATGTGCTCCACGCGACATAGGCCTGCGGTGTTCAGCTTTGCAGCGAGCTGAGGACCGACTTGAGGAAGCCATTTGTTTTCCAAAGGCCAGAGGAAGCCCTGCTCATACCCAGGGGCCACCTCGATGAAGCAGTGCGGCTTGCGCAGCTTGCTGGCGATCTGCGAGACGAGCTTGTTCGCACCGACGCCGACGGAAACTGACAGCTTCAAACTCTGCGCGATGGCTTTTTGCATCTTCGCGGCGGCGTCACAGGCTTTGGTTTGACGTGCGCCGTGCAGGTCGAGATAGCATTCATCTATCGAGGCCAGCTCAACGAGCGGCGTGAAGTCATAGGCATACGAGAACATGAGGTGCGAGAAGCGCTCGTATTTGTCGAAGTCACACGGTAGCACGATGAGGCCGGGGCAGAGCTTTTTCGCCCGTGCGGTGGGCATGGGCGTGTAGATGCCCATCTTCCGCGCCTCGTAGCTGGCGGAGGCGATGATGCCACGTCGCTCACCACCGACGGCGATGGGCCGCCCGCGCAGCTTGGGGTCGGCGGCTTGCTCCACGGAGGCGTAGAACGCGTCCGCATCGAAGTGCAGAATCATGGCGCATCACCTTTCTGAAAGTCGCAGTAGCGCGATGAG
>NZ_JBILYB010000081.1:0-27341 GCF_044378005.1 Prosthecobacter sp. | reverse complement strand
CTTCAGTGTCGTCTCGCCGTCAATGAGTGCGGCCACAATGTCACCATGCTTTGCCTCGCGGAATTCCATGATGACAATGTCGCCCTCCAAGATGGCCGCATTCCGCATGGAATCACCCCGGACCTTCAGCGCAAATGTCCGGGCGTTTTTCGGCAGGCGCAACGTCGTGGGGTCGATGTCGATGCAGGTATCCATGCGACCCTCTTGAAACTCGGGGCGTCCCGCGATGATGCTGCCGAGCAGAGGCACCTGATGCCGAATCCAGGAACGGGCTTCGCAAAGCCAGAGAAGCTGTGGGAGAGGGGGATGGCGCAAAGTAATCACAGTCCATCTATAACTGTTCTTTAGAACAGTTTCAAGCCCGGCAATTCATCATCCTGAACGCTAACTGCCTCCACCGATTCGCTCCCCTCCTGGGGAACGGGTGGAGCGATGGGCGCAAATACAGCCTCCGTTTTGTTCTGCGCCTGATTCGCCAGCATAGCGACACGATAAGCCTCCAGATGCTCGCTTTCATAAGGTTTGAAGAAAGCGCGAAGGTCTTCGCTTCGCCTCCCCGGTTGCAGCCAAGCGAGGGCAGATTCGCCCTCCAGAATGAGCGGGCTGCGGTCATGAAATTTCCCCATGTAGCGGCCCGGCGGCGTGGTGATGACGCTCATGGAGGTCACTACCGGACCGCTGGCTTCGTCAGTGGAGTCGTGGCTTTCCCACACATCCCAGATCCCTGCGAGCAAAAGAGGCGCACCGTCGGCACGGTGGATGAAGTAAGGCGTCTGGCGGTCCGGCCATTCGTGCCAGCCACGCACGGGGATCAGACAGCGGCGCTGCATGATCGGTCCCCGGTAGGAGGCCAGTTCGAAGACCGACTCACAGCGCGCATTGAAGGTGTGGACGAACTTCTTCGACACCTCCGCCTTGCCGCCCTTGGCCCAACTCGGCACGAGCCCGAAACGCATCCGCTCCACGCCCACCTCGCCACCATCCATCGTCAAGACATCGGCATAGTCGGTGGGGCAGATATTGTTGATCACGGGCACCTCAGATTTCTTGTCCTCCCCAGCCCTGACCTTCCGCCGCTCGACACGCAGAGCCCGCCCGGCAACGGAGAGCGCAGGGATCTTGGCGAATTGATTCAGACGGCCACACATAACTCCAGCAAAGCGGGGCACCGGATAGCGGGCAAGTCGAAGTGCGGCACATCCCTGATTGCCATGGTTTGATAAAAGGCTCAAACCTCTTCGGAATGGTGCACTGAATTGAAGTGGCTAGGAGTAAGGCTAGCGGATGGAGTAGATTCTGAGAACGAGTGCTAACAGGCTCAAACACAATCAGCCGATAAAGGTGAAAAGTGGCCCGCAAATGGCCCGCCGCCAAAAAAGAAGCCCAACTCATTGAGTTGGGCTATTCGTCATAACTCCTTCAGGATGAAAATGGTGGGTAGGGCTGGGTTCGAACCAGCGTAGGCGTAAGCCAGCAGATTTACAGTCTGCCCCCTTTAACCGCTCGGGCACCTACCCATTTCCATCCTTTCGGAAGGGCCGCGATTATGGACGACGATGCTTTCTTGGCAAGGGGCTTTTGCTCTTGTGGAGAACTTTATCTTCCACGTCGCGGGCGGGCTGCGGCGTGCTTCTGAACGTGGGCTTGTGGATGGGAACCGTGGAGCACTTTGAAGGAGCCCTGTTCGATGACGGTGCGTGCGGTTTCAAAGCACTCCTTCATCATGTTTTCATACGGCAGATGTTTGTTGGCCACGAGCCAGAGGTCGCCACCATTGCGCATGCTGGAGGCGGCGACGGTGATGAATTTGATGCCCAGCAGCGGGTCGGCATCACGTCCGTCATGGAAAGGCGGATTCATGATGATGACGTCTAACTTTCCGGCACCGAGTCCGGCGGTGACATCGGTCCAGTGCAGGCGCGGACGAATGGCGGTGGGTGTGTTGCCAAGGTTTCGGCGGATGCACTCCAGCGCGGCTCCATCGGCTTCGTAACAGTCGAGGCTGCTGATGTTCGGACAGGAGCGGAGAAGATGGTCGCTGAGGTAACCCCAGCCGCAGCCGAGGTCAGCGGCGGCACCTTTGAGACTCTTCGGCAGATGCTCGGTGAGAAGGCGGGAGCCGTCGTCGATCTCATCCCAGTGGAAAAGGCCGGGAACGGACCAGAAGCGCCCGTCGAGAACGCGGCGCATGGCAGCGGCTTCTTTCCAGGCGGTGATTTTGGCGGCATCCCAAGCCTTGCTTTTGGTGGTCCAAAAGACACGGCTGTGATGTTTCGACACGGTTTGCACTTCGCCAGTGATCTCGGCGAGCTGCTGCTCGGTGCGTTTTGCGCCCCAGTCGTTGTGCAGGGCCACGACGAGCGTACCGCCTTCGGCCAGCAGTTCGTAAGCTCGGGCGATGTCACCGAAGATCGTCTCACGCTGCCGCTCGGGCAGGAGGATGACGGTCTGGTAAGTGCCCGTGTTGTCCCGGCTCACGGTAAATCCGGCGGCTTCGAGAGCCACGGCGCGCGGCTTCCAGGGCTGCTCGCAGGTGAGGCGGCCTTGGAAGCGCTCCAGCACGGCGGCTGGCTGCGCGCGCAAGAAGAGCACACGGCCTTCGGCACCGAGTTCGGGTTGATGTTCTAATACGTAACTGAGGGCGTCGAGGGCGTGCATGGGGATCAAGGCACGTCGTAAGTCGCCAAGGCGGCGACATCGAAGCGGGCGGATTTCACTTCGTCGGCGATCTCGTTGAGGGCTTCGACTTCGGCGGTGGTGAAGAGCAGGCCGCCGGCTTTCGCGGTGTGGGCGGCGTTTTGCGCCTCGGGCTGGCCGGGCAGCATGCAGGCTTCGTTGCCGTGGCCGAGGATGTCGTCGATCACAGCCTTCACGTTCTCTTTAAAGTTACGCCCTTTGGCAAAGAGACCGCTGCTGATGGCATCGGGATGGATGACCTGGAAATAGAAGGCGCTCGTGCGCTTTTCGTCGGCAGGGAAGGGCTGGCTCTTGATGTCGGGGTGAGCACCACCGCCGCGCAGGGTCGGCAGAGATCCACCGATCATGCCACCCATGACTTCGATGAGCAGGGAGAGGCCGTAGCCTTTGTGCGCGCCGAAAGGCAGGAGCCAGGCGGCCTCATTTGGGTCCGTGGTCGGCTTGCCCGCTGCATCCACGGCAGCGCCGGGAGGGAGCGGCTTGCCTTCGCGCTTCAGCACCTGCACGCGCCCCATGGCAACCGTCGATGTGGCCCAGTCGATGACGATGGGGAAACCGCAGGCGTCCTGCGTTGGAAGTCCCCAGGAATGGGGATTCGTGCCGAGCACGGGGAACTTGCCACCGAAGGGCACCACTTCGCCGAGCGTGGAGGTGCAGTTCGTGTAGGCGATGTAGCCTTTCTTGGCTGCGTCCATCACGTAGCCGCCGCCCCAGAGGTAGTGGAAGGCATTGTCCACGCTCACCTGGCCGATGCCGTATTTGTCGGCCATTTCCATGCAGCGCTCCATGGCGCGGAAGGCCACGCTCTGGCCGAGTTTCAGATTGCCATCCCAGGCTTCACTGGCGGCGAATTTCTTGTCAATCACCTTGATCTCGGCACCGGGTTTGCAGCCGCCGGTGGCACTGCCGAAGAGGTGGTCGAGGTGCAGCGCCTTGATGGCATTGTGCGTGCGGATGCCATGCGCGCTGGCCATCTCACAGAAGCGGGCGGCGTCTTCCGCTTCATCAGCGGTGTAGCCACGGTGCAGGTAGGCGGCGCGGACGAGATCATTGTGCGCCTGGGTGGGGACGATGTGGTAGGTGGTCGGCATGGCTTGGGGCAAACGTTGGGCGCGTTGTTTGATGCAGGATGCCCGCAAATGCCAGCGGGAAGTTGCCCCACTACAGCGCGCCCTCGTGCTCCAGCAGCCAGCGTTTCCGCTCCACGCCGCCTGCATAGCCGGTCAGCGCACCGTTACTGCCGACCACGCGATGGCAGGGCACGAGGATGGAGAGGGGATTCCTCCCCACGGCGGCACCGACCGCACGCACCGCGTTCGGCGAGCCGATCTGCTCGGCCACTTGTCCGTAAGTTTGCGTCTTCCCTGTGGGGATGTCTGCCAGAGCCTTCCAGACTCGTTTTTGGAAATCAGTGCCCGTGGTGAGGGCCATCTTTGGCAGGCGTCCTTTGCCTTTCCCGGCGAAGTAATTCGCCACCCAGGTCCGCGCTGCATCAAAGCGTGCCCCATCATCGCGCTGCCAGGTCGCTGAGTCCTCCGGCCAGTGCTTCTGATCTTCGAGATACAGCCCGCAGAGGCCGTGATCCGTCGCGGTCAGGGTGATCTTGCCGAGGGGGGATTTGACGGTGGTGAAGTAGATGGGGGAACTCATGGCGATGATGGATTCTGCCCACGTCTCGCGGTGAAGTCGAGCCAGGAAAAGGGTTCTCATCGCGGGCCTGCTTTGCCTTGCGCGATCCACCATCCCCGCCCACTGAGTCGGCCCCCTATGCTTTCCGTTTCCAATGTCAGTAAGACTTATGCCGGCCGCACGCTCTTCAGCGGCGTGTCGTTTCACATCAATCGAGGCGAGAAGATCGGCCTGATCGGCCCGAACGGCGCGGGCAAGTCCACCCTCTTCAGTCTGCTCTTGCGCGAAACGACCCCCGACGATGGCCAGGTGACGATGGAAAAGGGGCTCGACTTCGGCTTCCTGCCTCAGGAAAGCGCCCCCATCGATGACGTCACCGTGCTGGAGCTGGCCACCAGCCACGTGCCCGAGCACAGCGCCTGGGAGGCGGAGCCCAAGGCCAAGCGCATCCTCAAAGGCCTGGCCTTCCGCGAGAGCGACTTCCACCGCAATGCCCGCACGCTCAGCGGCGGCTGGGTCATGCGCGCGCATCTCGCCCGGCTTCTCGTTCAGGAGCCCGACTTGCTCCTGCTCGATGAGCCGACGAACCACCTCGATCTCGAATCCCTCATCTGGTTCCAGGAATACCTCATGAGCTACCCCGGCGCGATCCTCATGATCTCGCATGACCGCGAGTTCCTGAACGCGCTGACCGATGCCATTTTGGAGATCGCTCACAGCCGCATCTATCGCTACCGTGGTAACTACGACGACTACCTCCGCGAAAAGGCCGCGCGCATGGAGCAGATGCAGGGCGCTTATGACAATCAGCAGCGCGAGATCGCGAAGATGCAGCAGTGGGCGGATCGCTTCAAAGCCAAGGCCAACTTCGCCTCCCGTGCGCAGGACAAGCTGAAGATGATCGACCGCATGGAGAAGGTCGATGCACCCATGGCGGCGGCAAAGACCGTGAAGTTCCGCTTCCCCCAGCCGCCACGCAGCGGGCAGCGCGTCATGACTCTCAAAGACGTGGCCTTCGCCTACGGCCAGTCGCCCGTGTATGAGTCACTCGACTTCGAGATCGAGCGCGGCCAGCGCCAGGTGCTCGTCGGCCCGAACGGCGCGGGCAAGTCCACCCTGCTGAAGCTGCTCGCCGGTGCCCTCACGCCGCAGTCGGGCAAACGCGATCTCGGGCATAACGTCAAGCTCGGCTACTTCGCCCAGTATCGTGGTGACGTGCTGAACATGAAGCACACCGTCCTCCAGTCCGCCATGGATCTGCCCAGCCGTCCGGGGGAAAATCTCTGTCGTACCCTCCTCGGCAGCTTCCTTTTCCAGGGCGACGATGTCTTCAAGCCCGTGGGCATCCTCAGCGGTGGTGAAAAGAGCCGCCTCGCTCTCGTCCGCCTGCTGCTCGATCCGCCGAACCTCCTCCTCATGGACGAGCCCACCACGCATCTCGACATGGGCAGCATCGATGCGCTCATCGGCGCGCTGGAGGACTATGAAGGCACGCTCGTCTTCATCAGCCATGACGTTCACTTCATCCGCGCCATGGCGCGCAGCGTCCTGCACATCGCCTCCGGCGTGCTCACGCCGTATGCGGGGGATTATCAGTATTTCCTGGATAAAACCAAGGCCACCTCCGCTCGCGAGGCCCTCACCGCCACGCTCACGAATCAGCAGCCCACCAGTTCCAGCACCTGGACCGCTCCTTCCGCTGCCGCCGCCGCGCCGAAGCGTGAAAGCTCCGGCCCGAAGAGCAAAGAGCAGCGCCGCCTCGAAGCCGAAGCCCGCGCCGCGCAGGGGAAGACCCGCAAAGGCGTCGAAGACCGCATCGCCCGCATCGAGGCCGAACTCGCCACTCTTGAGAAGAGGAAGCTCGAACTCGTCGCCCTCCTCCAGGATGGCAGCACCTACTCCGATGCCGTGAAGTTCCGCGCCCTCACCGAGGAACTCGAAGGCATCGAGCCCCAGGTCGCCAAACAAACCACCGCCTGGGAAAAGGCCACGGAGGAGCTGGAGAAGATGGCGGCGGCGTGAGCCTGCGCAGCTACAAGGTGGCTGAGGCGGTCTATGATGCCACCGTGGTCTTCTGCAATCGCTTCATCGACAAGCGCTCTCGTTCGCATGATCAGATGGTACAGGCGGCGCGCAGCGGGGTGAGGAACATCAGTGAGGGCAGCGGGGCGGGTGCCACCTCGAAGCGCTCGGAGATGCATCTGACGAATGTGGCTCGTGCGAGCCTGAACGATGAATTGCTCAAGGATTACAAGAGCTTCCTGATGCAGAACAGTCTGCGGGTGTGGCCGAAAGACTGCCGCGAGGCTCTGGCGATGCGTGAGCGCCTGAAGCACGATACCGCCCCGAATCTGCCACCCGCGAAACCGGGCCAGGTACGCCTGACAGGCTTGGCCGGACTGGCGGACTTCATCCTCAAGGCAGAGCCGGAACTGGCGGCCAATGCCATGCTCTGCGCCGTGAACCAGGCGGCCTACCTGCTGAAACGCCAACTGGAAAGCCAAGGCCGGGACTTTTTGGAGAATGGCGGCTTCCGGGAAAATCTGCATGCCAAGCGCGTGAAGGCGCGGGCAGCAGGGAAGTCAGACGGGTCTGACCCGTCCGACGAGTCTGACGCCCCGAAATGCCCGGCCTGTGGGAAGCCCATGCGCCGCCGGACTGCTGGGAAAGGTCAGCACGCCGGGAAGCCTTTCTGGGGCTGCACAGGCTACCCCGACTGCCGGGAGACGCGGGAGATTTCGGGGTAGGCAGAAGCAGAGAAAAACAATCTGGCAAAGCCTGCCCCCTTCGACGTTCCTTGCTCAGGCTCCGACCGGGCGGAGATCGACGACCTTCGTGTCGGCGATGTCGTCATGCAGCGTGTTGTGGGCCGAGCGGAAGATGAAGAGTGAATCCAGCAGCGCCAGGAAAGGCCCGATGTAGGGAATCAGGGAGACGATCTGAAGCGGCAGGATGCGGCGGAGGATGATGTGATTGCGATCCGTGGCTTCACCGCTTTTGCGCACGATGCGCAGTCCGAGAGCGCGTTTGCCGATGGTTTCGCCGACGGCGAGGTGATTCCAGTTCACCACCACCATGACGACGAATCCCACGGCTCCCCAAACCAATTGCTCGGGCTCAAAAGCCGAATTGTTTCCCTGAGAAGCTCGCTGGAAGGTGCGCGTGAAGTAGCCGGTGAACCACATGAGCGGCAGATTGATCGCCGACAGGATCAAGGCGTCCAGCAGGCTGGCACCGAGTCTCCGCCAGGGAGAGGCAAGTCGTTCATTTTTGCTGGGATCGACGGGTGGCAGAATATCGACTTGAGGTGGGGCGTAGGGATTGATGGGATCACTCATGGCGGCGGGAGTTTGAATGGGATCGTGATTCGATGTCGAGATCAAAAACCTGTCGGAGGCATTCACTTCAGACGCGCTTCGATCCATTCGGCCAAGATGGAGGCTTCACGTCGAGCCAGTGTTTTCTCCCGGCATTGCCGTGCGGAGGTGGTGAAGGAGGGTTCGCTCAGCAGTCGGTGCAGCGCGTGGCAGACTCGATCCGGTGTGAAGGTGCGCGGTGTAAGTCCTAGCCCGGCACCGAGTCGGGTGATGCGCGAGGCGTTGTCCGGCTGATCGTGCGCCATGGCCATGATGAGCTGGGGGATGCCTGCGGCGAATCCCTGGGACATGGTGCCGATGCCACCGTGATGCACGAAAGCGGCGGCGTGTGGCAGCAGCGTGGAGAAGGGGGCATACTCCACGGGCAGGATCGAATCAGGCAGGGAGGCGGGGAGTTGATCGAGCTTTCGTGTCACGAAGACGGCGCGCTTTTGCAGTCGAGTGACAGCAGCAAGGGCGACCTCGAAGAAGCTGCGCGCGTGGATGTTGGCACTGCCGGGCGTGAAGATGAGGGGCTTGTCTCCACGGGCGAGGAAGTTTTGCAAAGCCGGGCTGAGAGCCTGCTCGGTGGCGAGGTCTTCGAGCGGGAAGTCCCACTGCTGCACGCCTGCGGGCCAGTCAGGCTGTGAGGCGGCGAACCATTCGGGGAAGAGGCAGAGCGTGCCGTCCGGCGAGTGCGCCCAGTCCCACCAGAGGCTCTTCGGCGGCTGCACTCCACGTGCAGCACAGGCGCGTGCCACGGCAGGCCCGGCGAAGCGGTCCGCCGGGTTCGGCAGACGAATGAGCCAGCGTCGGAACCACAGCGGCAGTTTTTGCAGATGCTCCATGCCGGGAAAAAGGATGGGTGTCTCATGCGCGCTGATCATGACGGCGGGCTGGAGATGCACATTGATCAAAGGAATGCCCAGTGCCTCGCGCGCCAGTCTGCCGGCAAAGGCCGTGCAGGGAGCCAGCAGGAGATCAAAGGCATCTGCTGTGCCCTGGCGCTGCTCGATGGGCTGGAGGAAGGTCTCGACGCTTTCACCGGCGAACTCGAAGACCATCTTTGTGCCTTGATACAGCTTCCAGATGCGGGGATCGGCGATCAGTCGCTCGAAGACTTCGGGTTTGCCGAGCGGGATGACCTCCAGTCCAGCGGCGCGGACCGAGTCTTCAAACAAACAGGCCACGATCATCGTCACCCGATGACCGCGTGCTTGGAGCAGCCGCCCGAGCCAGAGAAAGGGGAAGACATCTCCAGCACTGCCGAAGGGGAGAAGAGCGATGTGGGCCATGGGTGTCGATGAGAGAGGCGTCAGCATCACACAGATGATCTGACAATCCACTGGCACAGTGTCTCTGCCACCGCATGATCGGCGGATGTTCGTCTGGTCCAAACTATCCTCTGAAAAATGGGCGGATGCCTGGGAAGAGCGCTTCTCCGGCAATCCTGCACTGAATCTCGTCATCACCACCGTGCCGACGAAAACCATGATCCGTGTGGAGATCTACACGGAGAAAAAGAAGGACGTCGTGGCCATCCAAAAAGAATGGGGCGGCAGTGTGCGCGAGGTGAAGCAGCAGAACTGGGCCGCGCTTTCCAAAGAGCCCATGCCGAGTATCGCCGTGCGTGACAAGCTGGTGATCGTCAGCGCCCGCACCGAGAAGGAGATCGCCAAAGAAAAGCGTGCTCATCCAGGCCGCGAGATCATCGCCATCCCGGCGGACATGGCCTTTGGCACCGGACATCACGCCACCACGGCCACCGTGCTGCGGATGCTGGTGGATGCCGCAGCAGAGCGGAAAGGCCAGCGCTGGACGATGGCCGATCTTGGCTGTGGCAGCGGCATCCTCGCCATCGCGGCGGAGAAGCTCGGCGCGGCGAAGTCCTGGGGATGCGATTTCGATCCCAAAGCGGTGCTCGTTTCCAAAGAAAATGCCCAGCGCAATGGCGCACCCAAGATCCGCTTCACCGAAGTCGATGTGCTCGAATGGGAACCGAAGGAGCAGTGGGATGTCGTCGCCGCGAACATCTTCGTGGACATCCTGGAGCAGGCTTTCCCTCAAATCGTTCGCGCGGTGAAACCCGGTGGCACATTGATGGCCTCAGGCATCCTCAAGACACAGGCTGGCCCATGCCTCAAGGTCGCCGAAAGCTGTGGCATCCGCTGGGATCGCGTGGTGACGAAAGGCAAGTGGCTGTCAGCGACGGGACGCAAAGCTGGCTGAGTGAGATCAGCTCCTGTTTGCCGACATTTCTCAAATCAGTTCCGCCATGGTGCCTCTCGTCACACCGAGCTGGGATTGCGCCTTGAGATCGCGCCAGATGACTTCACCTGCACGGCTGCCGCGAAGGAGCGCCTGATAGGTTTCGAGGATGCGTTTGGTCTCGGGGATGTCCTGCTCCAGCAGCTCGACTCGGTAATGTCGCAACCCTGCCTGCATCAGTCCGGTGAAGAACTGGGCACCGGTTTGCGGCACGGCATTGAAGAGGGTGTTTCGGCAGCCGACATCGGCCTTCAGCGGATGCTCCATGCCGACGCGGTCACGCAGGCGGACCTTGTGATGGTCGCAGGGGCGGCCGCAGTTCGTGAAGTCGGTGCCTTTGGAAAGGAATGCGGCGAAGGCGCAGTGCTCCATGTGAAACATGGGCATGTGCTGATGCAGGGTGATCTCGAACCACTCCGGCGGCGCACTGGCGAGCAGGTCGAGCACTTGCTCAATGTTCAGATCGTAGCTGATGGTGAGCCGCTCCAGTCCGGTCTGCTTGAGGAAGTCGGCGGTGAGTGGGTTGGAGACGTTGAGGGAGAAGTCGCCCGTGATCGGGATGCCGACATCGCGGAAATACGAGATGGCTCCGAGATTGCGGATGAGCACGCCATCAGGCTCGGCACGCTCGATGAGCTTGAAGAAGCCTGCCTCGCTTGATTTCTGGATGCGCGGGGTGGCGAGGTAAAGCTTCGCACCGCTGCCATGCTCACGCACGCGCTTCACGACATCGGCATAACGGCGGATGTCTTCGTAGTCGGCGTAGAGATGAGTGATGCCGCAGGCGAGAGCGGCGTCGATTTGCTCATCGGTTCGGCAAAGGACGTGGAGGGTGGCGGATAATGACGAATTCCGAATTCCCGAATGACGAAGCAATGACGAATCGTGAACTGCAACTGCCTCTGGTTGTTCGCCTAGTGGGGGCAAAAGAGAACGATAAGTGTCTGTGATAGGCGGATGAGCCTTGAAGGCCGACGACTCGTCGGCGCTCCATGCATCCACCAGCGCACGGCGCATGCGGTTGAGTTCGCTGACGGGCACGATGACTTCGCCTTCGAGATGTGTTTCGACTTCACCGAGTTCGAAGCTTGTGCCGCCGAGTCTGCCGAACTGCTCTTTCAAGCTCTCCAGCGTGAGCGGACGCTTCGCAGCCACTTCCAGCGCCATGCGTGACGTGACCTTGACCTCTTGGCCTTTGGCCTGCACGACAAGCGGCTCACCCGCTTTGCCCGATACCACCAAATCCAACCGCGTCTTCTTCCTCAGCGGAATCTCTCCCTGGAAAGATTGCCGCAGCTTTTGCTCCAGCACTTGATCGCCCGTTTTGAAGACTCTCATGCCGGGGCGGATGTATTGGGAACGCAGACGCCCTCGCTGGAAGTCGAGCCAGCGTCCGCGGATGCCGTAGATGCGGCCGCCTTGTTCGTCGTTGGTGTCCTTGAGGTTCTCGAACACGACGCCATCGCCATTCTTGAGATGATCGGGCACGGCTTCGAGTTGGATGCTGTCCTGCTCCACAGCGGTGACGTTGCCGACGAAGTAGCCGCGCTTCTTGCCATACATGGCGCCGACGAGCTGCTGGTGATTCACTCCATGCATCCAGCCGGAGAAGAGACCTCGGGAAAAGGTCATTTCCAGCTCGTAGCGATCCTCTTCCGTAATGACTTCGGAGAGGTCCTTGTCCGCCAAAGCGGCGTCGATGGCTTTGCGATACACGCGAGTGACGGCGGAGACGTATTCGGGAGTTTTGAGGCGACCTTCGATCTTGAAACTGCGGATGCCGAGCTCGATGAGGCGCGGGATTTCATTCACCGCCGAGAGATCCTGTGGGCTGAGGAGATAGCGCTTGTCGCCGAGGTCACGCAGTTCGCCATCGACGATCATTTCATACGGCATGCGGCAGGCCTGGGCGCACTCACCACGATTGGCGCTGCGACGTCCGAGCGATTCGCTGGTGAGACACTGGCCGCTATAAGCGACGCAGAGTGCACCGTGGACGAAGACTTCCAGCGGGAGCTGTGGCGAGTCATTGGCTTTGAAGCGTTCCAGTTCGCGCAGGCTCAGCTCACGCGAGAGCACGGCCTGATCAATGCCGAGCGTGTTCGCCAGTTCGAGCCCCTCGGGCGAGGTGATGGTCATCTGCGTGCTGGCGTGCAGACGCAAACCAGGAGTGAGCGCCTTCACCATGCGGGCGAGTCCGAGGTCCTGCACGATCACGGCATCGACGCCTGCACTTTCCAGAGCGCGGAGCTGTGTTTCAGCGTCGGCGAGTTCACCGGTGAAGATGAGCACGTTGAAGGCGCAGTAGCCTTTGACGCCGTGCTTGTGGAGGAAGCTCATCAGCTCCGGCAGATCATCCGGCGTGAAGTTGTCCGCACGCATCCGCGCGTTGAATTTCGGCAGACCGAAGTAGATGGCATCCGCCCCGTTCGCGACGGCTGCACGCGCGCACTCCCAGTTTCCGGCGGGGGAGAGAAGTTCAGGCAGATGGAAGGGGCGTGGCATGGGCTCTCAATCGGACTGAAAATTGAGAACTGAAAACTGAAAATTGGAAAATGCGGGCTCTAGCTCGTAGTTCGGCCTTTAGGCCGCTCTGGGGGGGGGATACAGTGAACGGGCTGAAGCCCGAACTACGAACACGAACTCAGGGAGCGATGAGCGGCTTCGGATTCTCGACGCGGCCTAGCGGACGCACGCCGGGGGCGTCTTTGCCATCGAGGCCGAGGTCAGCTTTCATTGCTTCAGCCAAAGCCGTGAGCTGGGTGACTTGATCTGTCATGGTCGCGGCGATGTTCTCAGCCTCGCCGATGTCGGAGTCGAGGTCGTAGAGTTCCTTCTTGGCGAGGTGGAGTTTCCACGGGCCAGAGCGGACGGCCTGGAGCTGGAAGCCGCTGTAGTAATAGAAGACCTCGCGTGGTTTGAAAGCCATGCGGTCGCCTAGCAACAAGGCGGAGAGGTCGATGCCGTCGATCTTCCGATCCGTGGGAGTCTGGCCGCCACCAAGCGCGGCGAAGGTGGGGAGCCAATCCATGTGGCTGGTGATGGCGTTGGTGGTGCTGGTCGCTGGAACTTTGCCGGGCCACCAGGCGAGGGTGCAGACTCTCATGCCACCTTCGAGCGTGCTGCCTTTGCCACCACGCAGCGGGGTGTTGTCGGAGCCTTGTTGGAGCGGGCCGCCGTTGTCGCTGGTGAAGATGACGAGCGTTTTGGAGTCGAGCTGAAGTTCGCGGAGCGTGTCGAGGATCTGCCCAGCACACCAGTCCACTTCCATGACCCAGTCTTTTTGCAGGCTGATGCCGGATTTGCCCATGAAATCCTGATGCGGGTAATGGGGGAAGTGGACGGCGTTGTGCGGCAGGTAGAGGAAGAAGGGCTTGTCCTTGTGCTCGCGGATGTAGCTCACCGTGCGCTCGGTGTAGCGGCGGGACATGGTGTGCTGTTCGGCGGCTTTGATGCGCTCAACCTTCGTGCCATCGAGCATCGGCAGCGGTGGCTGGCTGTTGCCTTTGAGGCCGGTTTCGTCGTTGGCAGGCGGGGCTTTGCCCTTCTTGCCTGCGCCTTTGGGATTGGGCAAAGGCTGGCCTGGATTGCTCTTCGAGCCTTCGGAGGCGAGGCCCATGTCATTGGAATAAGGGATGCCGAAGTAGCTGTCGAAACCCTGCGCGGTGGGCAGGAACTCGGGCTGGTCACCGAGGTGCCATTTGCCAATGCAGGCGGTAGCATAGCCAGCGGGTTTCAGCGCTTCGGCGATGGTGATTTCTTTTGGGTTCAAGCCAACGGCAGCGGCTGGAAAAAGCACGCCACCGATGGGCAGCACACGTTTCGGATAGCAACCGGTCATCATGGCGGCGCGCGATGGCGAGCAAACGGGCGCGGCGTAGTGGCTGGTGAGCTTCATGCCTTCCTTGGCCATGCGGTCGAGGTTCGGCGTGGGCACCTTGCCACCGAAGGGGCCGATGTCCGCGTAGCCGAGATCGTCGATGTTGATGAGGATGAGATTCGGCTTCTCAGCGGAGAGCAGAGGGCTGATGGCGGAGAGGAAGAAAAGTGCGATGAGTGAGCGCATGGAGGTGCGGTGAACGTGGCAAGTAGAACGAGTTTGCAACTCGTACACTGGTGAGGCGGGTTTTAACCCCGCCTTTTCTTCCCTGAGTTGAAAACTCGGAGCACCCGCGATCGGGGAGTGATTGGAGCAGAAATACGCCGAAGGGTGAGACTCGGAGACTGAGAACCTTGATCCTCACGCGCCATGAAACTGCGGCGAACCCGTTGCATCCGCAGCGGTTCACGCTAGGGAAACGGACCCATGCAGCAAACCATCGTCACCCTGGACCTCGAAGGCGTTCTCGTGCCTGAAATTTGGATCGCCTTTGCCGAAAAGACCGGCATCCCCGAATTGCGCCGCACCACGCGTGACGAGCCTGATTACGATGTGCTCATGAAGGGTCGGCTCGCCATCCTCGATCAGCATGGACTCAAGCTGCCCGACATCCAGGAAGTGATCGGCACGCTGGCACCCATGGATGGCGCGAAGGCCTTCCTCGACGAATTGCGCTCCATCACCCAGGTCATCATCCTGAGCGATACCTTTGAAGAGTTTGCCCAGCCGCTGATGCGCCAGCTCGCCTGGCCGACGATCTTTTGTCATCACCTCGAAACAGACAGCGCGAGACGCATCGTGAACTACAAGCTGCGTCAGCCGAATCAGAAGCAGAAGTCCGTCGCTGCTTTCAAGGCACTGAACTACAAGGTCATCGCCGCCGGGGATTCCTTCAATGACACGACGATGCTCGGTGAAGCCCACTGCGGCTTCTTTTTCCATGCTCCCGAAAGCATTCGTGCGCAGTTCCCGCAGTTCCAGGGCTTCGATCAGTATCCTGACCTGCTCGCGGCGATGAAAGCCGAGCTGTGATCCTCACCGGACTGGCTTCCCCGTGAAATGCAGCCCTGGTTGTGACGTAGAAAGAAACATCCGCGAACTCGGTCGCGGCCATCTGCAATGAAATACTCCCTCCCCAGCTTCCTGGCGCTTGCCTTCACCTCCTTGAACGCCGCTGAATCCACGCGTGTCGGCAAGGTGGAGTTCAACCGCGATGTGCGGCCCATTTTGTCGGAGAACTGCTACGCCTGCCATGGCTTCGATCCGAAGCATCGTGAAGCAGACCTGCGCCTCGATACCTTCGATGGCGCGACGGAAGACCGCGATGGCGCGCGCGGCATCGTGCCCGGCGATGTGATGAAATCCGACGTCTGGCAGCGCATCATCAGCGCAGACAAAGACGAGGTCATGCCGCCGCCGAAATCTCACAAGCCGCCGCTCACGGCGAGGCAGCGCGAGATTTTGAAAATCTGGATCGAGCAAGGGGCCAAGTATGAGCGCCACTGGTCCTTCGAGCCGCCGAAAGCTATCCCTGGCGGTAGCATCGACCGCTTCATTCAGAGTCGTCTCGCCGAGGAGAACTTAAAACCGTCGCCGCTGGCTGATGCCACCACGCTCATTCGCCGTGTGTCTCTCGATCTGACCGGACTGCCCCCTACGCCGGCGGAGGTGGATGCCTTTGTGGCCGACAAATCAGAGAACGCCTATGCCAGGCTGGTGGACCGTCTGCTCGCCAGCAAGCACTACGGCGAGCGCTGGGGCCGCTGGTGGCTGGATCAGGCGCGTTACGCTGACAGCAACGGTTACTCCATCGACGCACCGCGCCAGATCTGGAAATTCCGCGACTGGGTGATTGAGGCGCTGAACGCAGACATGCCTTTTGATCAATTCACCATCGAGCAGCTCGCTGGTGATCTGCTGCCGAATGCCACCGAGTCGCAGAAGATCGCCACGGGCTTCCACCGCAACACGCAGATCAATCAGGAGGGTGGTATCGATAAAGAGCAGTTCCGCATCGACAGTGTCTTTGATCGCGTGGCGACGACCGGCAGTGTCTGGCTCGGCCTGAGCATCGGCTGCGCGCAATGCCATGATCACAAGTTCGATCCTATCGAGCAGCGTGAGTATTACCGGATGTTTGCCTTCCTGAACAACCAGGACGAGCCCACGATGAAAGTCGCCGATCCAAGTGTCGATGTCGCGGGCATGACGGCTGAGTTCAAGGAACTCGACACTAAGCTGCAAGCGCTGATCAAAGAGCGCTACCGTGAGATCACCGACTGGGAGAAGGGGATGTCGCCCGAATTTCGGAAGAAGCTGATGGCTGGCATCAGGAAAGCCGCCGAGAAGCCCGTGGCGAAACGGACGCTGGCAGACAACGTCACCCTTTTCACCAATATCGTGAACCCCAGTGATCCGCTCCGCATCCTGAGCGACCGCCACAAGGAACTCGATACGCAGCTCAACCAAGGCACAACGACGATGGTGATGAAGGAGCTGCCGAAGCCGCGCAAGACGACGGTGTTCATCAAGGGCGACTTCACTCGCCCAGCGGATGAAGTCACGCCTGGAACACCGAAGGTCCTGCATCCCTTTGAGCAGCCCCAAGGTCAGCCCAACCGGCTGGACCTCGCCAAGTGGATCGTCAGTCCGCAGAATCCGCTCACGGCACGAGTCATCGTCAACCGCGTGTGGCAGCAGTATTTTGGACGCGGTATTGTCGAGACAGACAATGACTTCGGGATGCAGGGCACGATGCCATCCCACCCTGAACTGCTCGACTGGCTGGCCACGGAATTCATGGCGAAAAAGTGGAGTCTCAAAGATTTACACCGGGTCATCGTCACCTCCCACACCTATCGCCAAAGCTCATCCAATCGGCCGGAGCTTCGCGAGAAAGATCCGAACAACTACCTCCTCGCCCGCCAGACCCGACTCCGTCTCGATGCCGAAGTCGTGCGCGATGTCGCCCTCACTGCCAGCGGCCTGCTTTCACCGAAGCTCGGTGGACCGCCCGTGTATCCGCCGATCCCGGATGGCGTGATGGGCCAGGGGCAGGTGAAGCGCGTCTGGGCTGTCAGCAAAGGTGCCGATAAATATCGCCGTGGACTCTACACCTTCATCTATCGCGCCTCTCCGCCGCCTTCCTTGAATGTCTTCGATGCACCGGATGGCTTCAGCAGTTGCACCCGCCGCATCCGCAGCAACACACCGCTTCAGGCGCTGACGCTGATGAATGACAGCGGCTTCTTTGAGTTCGCCACGGCGCTGGAGAAGATCATTCAAAAGGACGGCCTCGAAACCGCCTTCCGCCGCTGTACCACACGTGCGCCGAAGCCGGATGAGATCGCCTTGCTGCAGAAGCTCGACACGCTGAATGCTGCCCGCGCGCTGCTGAATCTCGATGAAACCGTGACACGCGAATAGCGTGTGCTGACAGGAGTCTGTGCTGAGTTTGATCAATGCCAAAACTCATGCCGTAACTTCAAACGGCCAGACTCTTTTTTCAAAGAGTGGTGCTCGGGAAGGGACTCGAACCCTTAAGCCTTTCGGCACAAGATCCTTAGTCTTGCGCGTATACCAATTCCGCCACCCGAGCAGGGCTGCGTTTTGCAGGGCCGCGAGTATAGCGCGACCATAGCGGATGCAACCTTGAGTTTATCTTTTTTCAAAAGAGTTTCAGCCGCTGCCGATGAAGCTCTTTTGAAAAGCTTGTCGTCATCGAGCCTCCCAGCTATCACGAGCGCCCTCATGAAAGCCTATCAAATCATCGGCACAGATGGTCTCGCCTCGCTTCAGCAAGTCACGCTCGATGCGCCCACACCCAAGCCTGGAGAAGTGCTTGTCCGTCTTCGCGCATGCTGCCTGAACTATCGCGATTACATGAACGTGATGGGCATTCGCGGCGTCACCGGTCCGATCCCGCGCATCCCATGCTCGGACGGGGCAGGGGAGATCGCCGCGCTTGGCGATGACGTGAGCGGGTGGAGCATCGGCCAGCGCGTGGTGATCCCCTTCATGCCGACATGGATCAAGGGTGGCTTCACTCAGCAGCACGCCAGCCAGGCGCTTGGTGGTGCGGTGGATGGATTGCTGCGCGAGTTTGCCTGTTTGCCTGCCGAGAGTCTGCTGCCGATTCCAGATTATCTGAGCTTCGAAGAGGCGGCGACTCTGCCATGCGCGGCGGTGACTGCCTGGGATGCTCTTCGAGTGCGTGGTGATCTCCTGGCGGGTGAAACCGTGCTTGTTCTCGGCACCGGTGGAGTTTCCATCTTCGCGCTTCAGTTCGCAAAGCTGGCCGGTGCGCGTGTGCTCGCCACCACAAGCAGCGAGTCGAAGGCTGAGCGACTCCTCGAACTCGGCGCGGAAGCCGTTCACATTTACAAAAACGACCCCGCTTGGGACGACTGGGCGCTCGCTCAGAGGGGAGGCTTGGGCGTGGACAAGGTCATCGAAATTGGCGGGCCGGAGACCTTGAATCGCTCCATCAAAGCCACACGCTTCGGTGGTCACATCTCGCTCATCGGCGTGCTCACCGGCACGTCTGGAGAAGTGCAGACCGTCGGCATTCTGCGCAAAGGCATCCGCCTCGATGGCATCTATGTCGGCTCACGCGCCATGTTTGCGGCAATGCTGGATCACATGAGCGCCGCACAGATGCGTCCGGTGATCGACAGCACTTTTGAATTCGATCAAGCCGCCGATGCCTTCCGCCGGATCGAGAGCGGGCAGCACTTCGGCAAGATCGTGATTCGAGTCTGAGTTGAGCCCATTTCCAAACCTCCCTTTAGCCCACAGGGCAAGCCTTTGAATAGCCTTGGATTGAGGAACGAAACCCATGGTCATGGAGCGGCTCATCTTGTCTCAAGACCGAACCCCAGATGGGGGCATGCGTAACATGATCGACGACGCCATCGGTGGCACCACCCGTGGGACGGCCGTGCTCAAGCGGGCGGATGAGAATGACTTTGCGGAAGGGTGAGCCTCCGACGGACCTTTGGCCAGCCGCCTCACGCCTCCAGCAGGCGCTGAATGTCTTCGTTGGTTAGCGTGAGTTTCTCGGCGCGGCCAGTGAGCAGGCCCTCAACGAGGGCGGCCTTGGTCTTTTGCAGCTCGACGATGCGCTCTTCGATGGTGCTCTGGCAGATGAGCTTGTGGATGAAGACGGGCTTCGTTTGCCCGATGCGGTGGGCTCGGTCGCTGGCCTGGGCTTCGGCGGCGGGATTCCACCAGGGGTCGTAATGGATGACGGTGTCCGCCGTGGTGAGGTTCAGCCCGGAGCCTCCGGCTTTAAGGCTGATGAGGAAGACGGGCACCTCGCCTTTTTGAAAGCGGAGCTGCGGGGTCTCGCGGTCCTTGGTCTGGCCGGTGATTTGCACGAAGTCGATGCCGGCCTTCTTCAGCTCGGCCTCGATGATGGCGAGCATCTCGGTGAACTGGCTGAAGATGAGGACGCGGTGGCCTTCATCCAGCAGCTCGGGCAGGAGATCCTCCATGAGGTAGGCGGTCTTGGCGGAGACTTCGAGCTTCTTCGCGGCATCGATCTTCAGGAGCTGCGGGTGGCAGCAGACCTGACGGAGTTTTAATAAGGCATCGAGCACGATGATCTGGCTGCGCTCGATCCCCTGATTGCTGATGGCCTCGCGCACCCGTGCATCCATGGCGGCGCGGATGGTTTCGTAGAGGTCGGTCTGGGCTTTATCCAGCTCGATGCTGTGGATGATCTCGGTCTTCGGCGGCAGGTCTTTGGCGACGGCACTCTTGGTTCGCCGGAGAAGAAGGGGCGCGAGTCTTGAGGAGAGCTGCTGCTGGCGCTCGGTATCGGCATCCCGCTCGATGGGGGTGCGATAGTAGGTGCGGAAGGTCTCTGCATCGCCGAGCAGGCCGGGCATGAGGAAATGAAAGAGGCTCCAGAGCTCGCCGAGGTGGTTTTCCATCGGCGTGCCGGTGAGGCAGAGGCGGTGACGGCACTTCAGACTGCCTGCGGCCTGGGCGGCCTTGCTCTTGGGGTTCTTGATGTTCTGAGCTTCATCGAGGGCGATGACATGCCACTCGATCTGGCCGAGCTGGTCGCAATCGCGCACCAGGAGGGGAAAGGAGGTGATGACGAGGTCGTGCTTCTTGATGCGGTGGAAGTCGGCATGGCGGTCGTCGCCATGCAGGAGCAGGACGTTCATGGCGGGCGTGAACTTCGCGGCCTCGCGCGCCCAGTTGCGAATCACGGAGGTGGGCGCGACGATGAGGGTGGGCCGGTCCATGCGCCCGGCTTCTTTTTCGGTGAGCAGATGGGCGAGTGTCTGCACGGTCTTGCCGAGGCCCATGTCATCAGCCAGCACGCCATGAAGGCTGAACTCACGGAGGAATTGCAGCCAGGAGAGGCCCTCGCGTTGATAGGGTCGCAGGCTGGCCTTTAGCCCCACGGGCGGCTCCACAAGAGACATCTCTTTGAAGCCGAGCAGCCGTTCGCGGAGGATACCAAGCTCGGCGGGAGCGCGGATGGGCAGGCGGTCGAGTGTCGAAAGCTGGGCGGCGCGGAGTTTATCGAGCTGGAGCTTGCCGTCCTTCCGCGCGGGGCGGGTGGCGAGCAGTTCGTCGAGGAAGCGCAGCAGGACGAGCAGGTGGCGTGCGGGCACGGAGAGCACATCATGGCTCGGCGGCGGAAGCGCGAGGAGGAAGCGCTGATCGAGGTTTTGCTCCAGCATGGCGGGCGTGAGCCCCTGCTCGATGCAATCGACGAGGATGGGCACGAGGGAGACGCGCTGGCCTTCGATCTCGATGCCGAGGTCCAGGGAGAAGCTATCGCGCCCGGCGGACTCGCTTTGAAGATCCGTGAACCAGGCCTCCTCGCTCGCCTGATGGATGACAAAACCGAAGTCAGGACTGATCTGCACGTCCCAGCCTTCGGCGAGTAATGCGGGGACCTGCTCCTCGAGAAAGCGCGCCCAAAAGATGGACTGCGTGGACTCGGCTACGGACATGAGCGGCTGGAGAGTCTCGGTGCACTGCACATCGGGCAAAAGATCGCGCACGAGGGCGAGCCCTTTTTGCATGAGATCCGCCACGTAGAGGCGCTCCATGCGCAGATGGCGGGTGAGCACATGCGTGCTGCCATCCTCCGCCGTCCAGCGCGAGCCAGTGCCACGACCGAGCATCTGGAAAATGTCCGGGCAGTCATCGTAGCACACGCGCGGCTCGGCGACGCCGATGCTCCGCCTGACCTGCTGGAGGGCCGTGCGGGCCATCTTTAAATGCGGACGCTCGATGGTGATGCGGCGCAGCACGAGCACGGGCCGGGGCTGGTCGTTCGGCACGATAACGGTGATGTCCTCCGGCTTCGGCGGCTCCTCAGCGACACGGGACTTACCCTTGGCCGAGATGATTTCGACGAGCTGCTGCCCCTCGGGTTTGCCGAGCACGAGCATCAGCGTGGCCGCGTGCTCACAGAGGGCGCGCTTGCCGAAACAGGAGCAGGACGAGGTGACCTGGAGGTCGCCATTCGCTACAAGCCGCAGGTGCAGACGCGGCTCGTGGTAGCTCTGGTCATTCGGGCCGACTTCCCCCGCGATGTCGATCTCAGTCGCGCCCGTGGTCACGGCAGACGTGAGGCGCATGTGCCCGCCCCTGCTGCGCTTCATCGCCAGCTCCATGACCGAGCGCTGAAAGAGCCACATCCATGATTTGCGGGCCATTTGGGACCAGAGCTGGGAGAATGAAAAGTCGGGGGAGGAATCAGGCACGCGGAGCAGGTGCGCTTAGCGCGTGGGCAAAAAAATACAACCCTGTCGGAGATCAGCGGTCAGGAAAAAAACCCCCAAAACCTGAAGCCAATCGTTTGTCCCGACAGGGTTGATATATGAGTTATATTCGGTTGGCGTTTGGCGCGGCAATCCTAAAAATGTCTGTGCTGGGCAAAAATCTTTTTCCCGTGCATACCTTGTGATCACACCCCTATGAATCAGGTCTCGTTTCCATCTTTTCGTGCTGTGTTTGCCCTGCTGCTGGCAGCCGGATTATTCGGCTTTATTGCCCCCGAGGCTTCCGCGCAGCTTGGCGGCTCCGTCCGTCAGGTCATCGTGGCCCGCGCGCCGTCCTGGAGTTCGAACACCGCCTCTCTGCAATGCTTCCAGCGTGCCTCCGCCCGCGAGCCCTGGCAGCCTGTCTTTGCCAAGCCGGTGCCGGTGCTGCTGGGAAGAAAAGGTCTGGCCTGGGGACGTGGCGTCTTCACTCCGCCGCAGAATGGTGTGCCGATGAAGGTGGAGAAAGACTGGAAGGCTCCGGCGGGTGTCTTCCACCTTGGGACGCTCTTTGGCTACGCCGCAAAAGGGCCGACGGGCAGCCGCTGGCCCTACCACCAGGTCGGCCCTTGGGATGCGTATGTGGATGACTCCCAGAACCCTTACTACAACCAGCATGTGCGCATTGATCCGCGCCAAGTACCGCCATGGTTCGAGAAGCAAAAGATGCGCCTCGGCGATGCCGCCTACAAATGGATGCTGGAGATCCGCCACAATCAAAAGCCCGCCTGGCCCGGCTATGGCAGCGCCATCTTCTTCCATGTGCGCCGTGGGCCTGACAAACCCAGCGCTGGCTGCACGACGATGGCCGTGGAGAATCTGGAGCGGCTGATCCGCTGGGTCGATCCCGCTGCCTATCCGCACTATGTCCTGCTTCCGTCAGCGGATTACGACCAACTGCGCGGCCCCTGGAAGCTGCCGTGACCGCCTTTGCCTCCTGAGCGGAATAAACCGCACTCCAACCGCGTTTTGAAATCCACCGTCTGCATGAATCCCGAACACGCCCTCCGCGACATCACCCGCCGCCACTTTTTCAGCCGCTGCTCCGTCGGCGTCGGCTCCATCGCGCTGAGTTCGCTCATGGCAACCCCTTCTGCCAAGAACCCGCTGCTGCCGAAGAAGACGCACTTCCCCGCGAAGGCGAAGAACGTGATCTACCTCTTCATGGCGGGCGGACCTTCGCAGTTGGAGATGTTTGAGCACAAGCCGCTGCTCACCAAGCTCAACGGCAAGCCGATCCCGGAGAGCTACACGAAGGGCAAGCGCTTCGCCTTCATGGACAGCAGCCACCGCAGCGATCTGCTGGGCCCGAAGATCGCCTTCAAGCAGCACGGCCAGTCCGGTGCGTGGGTCAGCGACTTCCTGCCGCACACGGCAAAGATCGTCGATGATCTGGCCTTCGTCACCACCTGCAAAACCGAGCTCTTCAACCACGCCCCCGCCAAGCTTTACATGAACAGCGGCAGCGGCCTTTTTGGTCGGCCAAGCATGGGCTCATGGGTGACTTACGGCCTCGGCAGTGAATGCGATGACCTGCCCGGCTTCGTGGTGCTGCAAAGCGGTCCACGCGGTCCACGCGGCGGTGCCGTTCTCTGGGGCAGCGGCGTTTTGCCCTCCACCTATCAAGGCGTGCCACTGCGCAATCAGGGCGACCCCATCGTGAATCTATCCACACCGAAGGAGATCAGCCCGGCACAGCAGCGGCAGGTGGTGGATGCCGTGCGTGATCTGAACATGAAGCGCCTCGTTGAGACCGGAGATGACGAGATCTCCACCCGCATCAACGCCTACGAGATGGCCTACCGCATGCAGACCAGCGCCCCCGAGTTGATGGACACCGCAGGCGAATCCCAGGCCACGCTGGACATGTATGGCATCAAGGACGCGAAGGAGACCAGCTTTGCCCGCAACTGCCTGCTCGCGCGTCGCCTCGTCGAACGCGGTGTCCGCTTCGTGCAGCTCTACGACACGAACTGGGACCACCACGGCGGCCCCACGGAGAATCTGGAGAAGCACATGCCGCTGAAGTGTGCCGACATCGACCAAGCTTGTGCCGCGCTCGTGAAGGATCTCAAGCAGCGCGGCCTGCTCGACGACACCATCGTCGTCTGGGGCGGCGAGTTTGGCCGCACCCCGATGGGCGAAGTCCGTGAATCCACAGGCCGCAACCACCACATCGACGCCTTCACCATGTGGTTCGCCGGCGGCGGCTTCAAACCCGGCACCATTTATGGCCAGACAGATGAGTTTGGCTTCGGAGCCGTGGAGAATCCCGTCCACGTCCACGACATCCACGCCACGATCCTGCATCAACTCGGCCTCGATCACGAACGCCTCAGCGTCCGCTCTCAAGGCCTCGACTTCCGCCTCACCGGAGTCGATCCAGCAAAGGTCATCAAGCCGATCCTCGCCTGAGCAGGTCAGTCCCGCACTTCCCAAGCCGGAGGCAGTTTTGCAGACTCCGGCCCATAGGTCTGCGAGACGACGAAGCCGCTCGCCTGTGACGTGTAAAAGATGCGACCATTGCTGACGACGGCTCCGAGGCACTCACGGGAGTCGATGGCTGGGCCGGTGGAGACGAGTTTGCCGTCCTGGCTGAGATCGATCATATCCATGTTCGCGCCGAGTACATACGGCTCGCTCATGGTGAAGCGGCAGCAGGCGTAGTTCGTTAGGATGCTGTAGGTCACTTTGCCGGTCTCGCGGTCGAAGATGTTGCCTTTGCCGCGCAGGGCGTTGGAGAAGATGAAGCGCTCGCCGACGCTCACGACATTCAGCGCGCTGGTCACAGCATCGGACTTCCAGATGAGCTTGCCGGTATTGGCATCCAGGCACCACACATGACGGTCCTCGGTGCCCGCGCTCGCCTTGTTGTAGCCGCCGATGTAGAGCTTGCCGTCGCGGGCGCTGAGGGTGCATTTGGCGGTGACGTAATACTCATTCGTCTGCCAGAGGATCTTCCCCGTCTGCGGATCAATGCAGCAGGTGAGGCCGTTGTTTTCCACCGGCAGGCCACGACGCCGTTTCGTCTCGGCATCGTAGCCAAAGAAGACGCTGTAGTAGAGCTTGCCATCAAGCACGCAGATGCCGCAGTCATTGCCGCCGCGTCCTTGCTCAAAGAAGTCCTTTTCCCACACCACCTTGCCCGTTTCGAGATCCCAAGCCCACACTCGCGGATGATGGTTCTTCGGGTAATACGGATTGTCATTCGAGTAGATGAAGCTCATCACCTCGCGACCATCGGCGGGCTTCACGAGATCACCGCCAAAGGTCCACGGCTTCTCGCTGCCCTGCGCTGCATAGTCGCCCGTACCCGAGGCATAGATGGCGACCTTTCCAGAGACGACCGGCGGGAACTGCCGGCTCCAGCTCGGGCTGCCGGTGAAGGGCGCTTCCCACAGCATCTTGCCTGTCGCGGCATCCAAACAACGCACGAAGGATTTCTTCATGCCCGCCTGGGGAATGAGCAGCTTGCCATCAATGTAGAGCGGTGACGTGAAGCTCAAATACACATCCGGCCACCACTTCCTCCACACCAGGCGCCCTGTGTCCTGCTCGACCGCGATGATCTGGCCCTCCGCCGTGTGGGTGTAGAGCCTTCCGCCGCCGCAGACGGGCAGATGCTTCACCGTGCCTTCGAGACGACGCGCCCACCTCATACGCAACGGCGGCGCGAGTTGCTGATCGTTCGAGTTCGTGCCCGCGAAGTTGCCGTAGTTCGTGTACCAGTCGTATTTCGCATCGGCGAGCTTGCCGGTGAGGGGACTGCGGATGCTCGACACCAAAGGGCCAAGGAACTCCGTTTGAGTGGTCGCAGGCTTCGACACGAACAGGTAGAGCGAGCCGTCCTCGCTCGGCACATAGATGCGTCCGTCAGCCACGGCCACGGGTGCTGTGATGGATGCATTGAGGGTCTTCAATTCCATCGTCTTACCACCATCGAGAGGCACCACTTTGACTGATCCATCGAAGCATCCAAAGATCGCGTGGCTCTTGGTCAGCACGGGTGGGCAGATGGAACCCGCGCCGCTCAGCGTCTTCATCTCTTTCGTGCTCATGTTGTGCCTGATCAGCCCGCGATCTGTCTCCGGTTTCACGCGAAACACATCACTCCCGCGAATGGCGACAGGCGAGAAGCTGAGCAGGCCATCCATGCGGATGTTCGTTTCGGTGCCTGCCACGAATTCGCCGACTTTCAGCGTGTCGCCTTCGAGGCGCATGATGTCCACCCGGCCGGCATTGTCGCGGCGATGCCATTGCACATAGACGTTGCCGTCGTCATCGGCGCTCTGGCCAAAGGTCGCGGGATACTCCTTGCCCGACCAGTCGGGGATCTCGCCCGTGGCCTTGAGCTTCGGGGCGGCTCCCGTGTCTTCGAGGAAGAGCGTGCGGCCACCGGCAGGGATGACGATGACGTTGCCCTTGATGAGACAGATGTCGCGCGAACAAACAAAGTGGTCTTTCCAGTTCACGCGACCATCGCTGGAGGTGGGCTTGGCACCTGGCTTCAGGGTCTTCAGCATGCGCTCCTCACAGAACTTCGCCCATGCCTCGCCGCTCCAGCGATTGCCATCGAAGCCGACGACTTCCTTCACGAAGTCCCACTTCCACTGCTGCTCGCCCGCATGAGTGAGCGCCAGCACCTGTGCGCCGAGTGTGGCGACATACACGCGATCCTTTGCCACCACCGGCGTGCTGAAGATGGGCTCTCCGCAGTCGATCTCCTTCACCACCGCGCCCGTTTCGCGATCCAGCACATAGTGGATGCCCGCCGTGGTGCCGAAATGGAGGTGCTTCCCCGCGATGGCAGGCGAGGACACATTGTTCACGTTCTGCTTCCCGCCTTTGCTTTGGAAGCGCCAGACCTCCTTCAGTGTCGCTGCATCGAAGCAGGCCGCGCAGCCCGAGCCATCCACGACATAGACCTTGCCACCAGCGACGACAGGCGAGGTGTAGATGCCATCCGTCATCGCCACCGCGCCTTGCAGGCCGAGCTTCTCGACATCGAGATCCACCGCAGCCGCATTGCCCGAGTGCGCCGCATTGAACATGAACTGCGGCCAGTCTTCAGCGAGAGCGGTGGTGGCAAGAAAGAGGAGGGTGAGGCGAAGCATGGCTTCACATACGGGCGAAAAGCATGTCCCTTCTCGGCGTACTGCTTTTCATGACCCACCGCCGCCACTTTCTCTCCACGCTCGTCCTCGCCCCCTTCGCCCTTCGCGGCCAGGAGACACCGAAGTTCCCACCGACCCGCATCATCACGCGCGGCCCCGGCTTCCACTGGTTCGCCTACTACGACAAGCTCCAGTTCTCCCCCGACAACCGCTTCGTCCTGAGCAACAAGGTCAGCTTCGAGCACCGCTCACCCACCGGCGATGACGTGATCGAGGTGGGCATGGTGGACCTCCAGGATGGCGACAAATGGATCCCGCTCGGCAAGTCGAACGCCTGGAACTGGCAGCAGGGCTGCATGTTGCAATGGATCCCCGGCACCGAATCGAAGGTCATCTGGAATGACCGCGAGAAAGACAAGTTCGTCTGCCACATCCTCGACGTGAAGACGATGGAAAAGCACACCCTGCCCGCGCCCATCTACGCCCTGAGCCCGAATGGCAAGGAAGCCGTCTCCTGTGATTTCTCCCGCGTGGCCGACTGCCGCCCCGGTTATGGTTACGCAGGCATCAAAGACCGCTTCTTTGACGACATGGCCCCCACAGG
>NZ_JBILYB010000287.1:0-3522 GCF_044378005.1 Prosthecobacter sp. | reverse complement strand
CCCCCACCGCCCTCCGACCCCCCGAATGAATCTCCGCCAGCGAATCAAAGAAGTGATGGCCAGCGAATTGATGCTGGAAGTAAGCGTGGACGAGATCGGAGATGAATCGCCGCTTTTCGGCCCCAACGGCATTGGCTTGGACAGTGTGGATGCGCTCCAGCTCGTGGTCGCCATCGAGAAGCATTTTAAACTCAAGATCAGCGATCAATCCAAGGCGCGGGAGGTTCTCCACAGCGTGGAAAGCATCGCCAAAGCTATTGAAGAAGCGGGTCTCGCCTGAGCCTCAGCCGCTGCCTGTGTTGCATGAAAAAAGCGCTGCCGATCCTCCTCAAGCTGGCAGTCACGACCGTGCTGCTCGGGGTCATCTTTCGTGAGCATCGCTTCATCGAGAGCATCCTGCCGCACCTGCGGGTGCTGGGGGTGAACTGGATCTGGACGCTGGCCGGGCTGGCGAGTGTGGGCATCTCCATCTGGCTCAGTGCGCTGCGCTGGGAAGTGCTGCTGCGTGGCCAGCAGCATCCTGTGCCCAGTGGAGAAGTCATGCGCATCACGGTGGTGAGCAATTTCTTCAACATCACTTCGCTGGGCGTCATTGGTGGCGATGCCTACCGCGTGCTTGCGCTCATGAAGCGTCCCGGTGCGCGACGACTACCGATCATGGTGTCCGTGATGCTGGATCACCTGCTTGGCATGCTGGGTCTGGGCATCTTGTTTCTGTCCTGCCGAGCGGCTTTCCATGATCGCCTCGCCACGCTGAGCACGGAGGTGCGCACCCTTTTGCAAGGCTATGAGATGTTCATGGGCGGAGCGCTCTTCTTTGTCTTTCTCTCCGTTGTCTCCTTCACGCCGCACCTTTATAACTGGGGGGAGAAGCAGTGGCCCTGGATGCTGGGCTATGCACCGCTGAAGAACTTCGCCAATGCCTGTGATGCGCTTCGGCGTGACTGGCGCGGCTCGCTCGTGTCCGTGTTGCTTTCGATCCTGCTCTTCGGCTTCCACTTCCTCTCTTTTTACTGCGCCATCTTTGCCGTGGGCGGTCAGGCTCCTTTGATGGAGGTGATGGCTGCCATGCCCATCGTGGACACTGTCGCGGGTCTGCCGATCTCCGTCTCCGGCCTCGGCGTTCGTGAAAAGACCTTCGAAACACTCGTCCACGGACTCACCGGCCTGCCTGGTGCCACCGCCATCTCCGCCTCGCTGGTCGGCTGGCTGATGGGGGTGGTGTGGGGGGTGTTTGGGGGAGTGTTGTTTCTTCGGGGCGGTGCCGCTTCACTGGCAGAAGTGCCCGACCCCGAACTGAGAACTGAGAACTGAGAACTGAGAACTGAGAACTGTCACCCTTGTCCTCCCGCATCGCCATCTCCCTCGGGGCTTCCTTCCTCGGCTACGCCACGCACGCAGGCTTCCTGACTCGTTTGCATGAACTGGGCGTGCGGCCTGTGGCGGTGGGTGGATCATCGGCAGGAGCCATCGCAGCCGGACTCTTCACCGCAGGTTTGCCCGAGGCGAAGATTCGCGAAGTGGTGACTTCGTGGAAGCTGCGGCAGTCCTTCATCAACGACACTCCCTGGCTCATTCATTACATCCGAAACACGTTCTTCGAGCGCAACCCTGGGGTCTTTAAAGCCGATGCCGCTGTGGCTTACCTTGAGTCCATTTTTGGCGATCTGCAGATCGAGAATCTTCAAGCGCCGCGCTTCCTCGCAGCCGTCAGCAATTTGGACAACGAAACGACGCATTTCCTGCAAAGTGGCTCGCTCGCCCGCGCCATGGTGGCGAGTTGCTGCGTGCCCACCGTCTTTCAGCCGCTGAATCACGCGGGCATGGACTGCTTCGATGGGGGGATCGCCCATGAGACGCCGATCGATCCGTGGCTGGAGGATGACGGCGTGGACACCATCGTGCTGCACCGTGTCATGCATCATGGCTCTGCTTCCAGCAGAATTGTGCCTTTGAACCTGATCAACCTGACAGCACGTGCCCATGCCTGTGCCAGCGAGCAACTGCTGCACTACCGCCTCCGACTCGCGAAGATGTATGGCAAACGGGTGATTATCGCTTCAACCACGCATGATCGCCCGGCTCTATTTTCCGGGAAGCAGATGCCGAGTTTCTATGAGGCGGGTGCTGCGGAGGCGCAGCGATTCTACGAGACTGAACTGAAGTCGCTGATCTAAAGCGTTACTTCTCCAGTGCTTCCACCATCATTCGGAAGCCGACATAGGGATTGGCATAAGCCGGGTAAGCTGGATCGCGCTCCTTGGTGGGAAGATAGCGCCAGTGCTTGTACATCCAGAGCCAGCCCTCAGGATAGGCTCGGATGGCTTTCTCAAAGTGATCCCACACACGCTGCGTGAGCACCTGTGTATCATCCTCGGGACTGGGGCGGATAGCCTCGAAGATCTGCACCTCGTAGCGACCATCCAGCGCAGGCTGGCAGACACCAGTGATGATGGAAAGCCCCAGCCGCTTGGCCAGTTCCACATGCAGCGTCGGCACACAGGTCTTCATGCCAAAGCACTCGATCACCGTTGCCGAGCGGCCAGGTTTGATGTTCAGATCCGTCAGCAGTCCTGCGTGCCCCTGACGCTTCAGCGCCTTCATCAGCTTCAGCATCGCATTGTCCTGGGAGATCACCGTGTGGCCCGAATGCTCGCGCAGTTTTTTGAAAATGGCGGTGAGGGAAGTGTTCTTAAAATTCTGCGCCACCACGGTGAACGGCACGCCACGAAAGCCCCAGACCAAACTGACGAACTCGAAATTGCCGAAGTGTGGAGTCACCCACAAAGCCCCTGTCGCCCGCGCTTTGGCCTCCGCATCCGGATCATCGAGCCGGATGCTCACATGCTGCTGCCAGTTGGTCGGCGTCAGTGCCGATGACCAGAAGAGGTCGAGAAAAGTGCGCGCGAAGTTTTGATAAGAGCCGAGGGAAATGCGCCGCACCTCTGCCTCAGAGAGGCTGCCACGAAAGGCTGCGCGCAGGTTTTCACGGGCTGTTTTCCGCCCTTGCACATCCAGCCAGAAAGCCAGGTGCCCGAAACTGCGTGCCAGAGCCATGACCACCGTCCGCGGCAGGCGAGGCAGCAGCCAGGCGGCAAATGCCACCAGAGCAGTTTCAAAGAAATATCGGAGGTTCCTCACCTTGTCAGTTGGTAGTTGTGAAAAAGACGTTACGATGTGCGCATGGCAGTGCCCAACCTCGCGACTATTCTCAAGCGAATTCTCAAACAACCCACCGCTCCGTTTCATGAGTATCATGTGCGTGCGGAGGTGGAATCATTGCTCAAAGGCTGCCCCAATGTGAAGCTGAAGCGCGACAAGTTTGGCAACCTTCATGCCACCTACAAAAGTGGCAAAAGCAAGAGCAGCCCTACCTGGGTTCTCGGGGCCCACATGGATCATCCCGCCTTTGTGAAGAAGCCCGGCAAGAAAGCCGAGTGGGATTTCCTCGGTGGCGTACCACAGGAGTTAGTGGAGGCAGGGGTGAAAAAGGGTCTGCGCAGCAAGGCCACCGGAGACATT
>NZ_JBILYB010000070.1:0-30553 GCF_044378005.1 Prosthecobacter sp. | reverse complement strand
CCTCATCGGTTGCGCTGTCATCATCGCCACCTTCTGGGAACTCGCCTCGCTGAATCTCAGCACCACCTGCCACGCTGTCTTTACCCGAGCTGAGGAAGTTGGTTTCCTCGGTGCCTGGCACATGGCCCAGAAGTGGCCCTATGGCAGGAACGATGTCTTCCTTTCCATCGAAACCAGCCGCCCCGTCAATGGTGCGGTCATGGGTGGCGGTCCAGTCGTTCGTGTCGGCGACCGTCTCTCCGTTTTTGACAGCGAAGGTGTGGCCGTTCTCATGACGACCGCCAAGGAACAGGGCATCCGCGTTCAGCGCTGCCTTCTCGATGCTGGAGCCTGTGAAGCGACTGCCGTTCAGGCCGCAGGCCACCGCGCCGTCGGTGTCTCGATCCCATTGGGGAACTACCATAATCTCGACGCCAACAAGGAAATCGCTCCCGAGTTCGTCATGATGAGTGACATTCGCTCCCTCATCGACCTGCTCAAGGCCCTCGTCGCTACGAAGCATGATGGCATCGGCGAGCGCACCATTCGTGAGCGGGTGGAAGTCCGCATGGAAGAATATGCCGCTCACATGAAAGCCGCAGCCAAGCTCTTCAAGTGAGCCAAAGTTTTGCGTCACTTCTCTCCGTCCGAATGAAATATCGCCCTTTGTTCTTTCTCTGCCTCCTGTGCAACGCGAGTGTAGTTGCCCAACAGGAACAGGCCAGCTCACTGCCACCGGAGATGGCCATCCACATGCAGGAGTTGCAGGAACTTCAGCAAAAGAACCGCTACGTCGAGGCCATCGCCAAACTCGATGAACTCGATGTCAGGTATCCTGACAATGCGGCTCTCTGCAACGCACGCGGCTCCATCTACATGAGCCCGGCTTTGCGAGACTTCGCCAAAGCTGAGGAGATGTTCGACAAGGCGATGAAGCTCGCGCCCAAGGAACTGCCTCCCCACTTCAACAAGGCCGAACTTCTCTTTGTGAAGCATGAGTGGAGTGCTGCGAGCAAGGCTTTTGAACAACTCCTGCAGGACTTTCCAAAATTGCCGCTCCAGATCCGGCACCTGGTGATTTTCAAACATCTCGTCAGCGAGTTGAAGCAAGATCACATCAGCGCTGCTGAAAAAATTCAAACCGTCCACTTCACCTTCATGGACGACACGCCGGCTTATTATTTCAGCAAGGCTGCACTCGCCTTTCAGAAAAAGGACGAGGCGGGAGCGAAAGACTGGATCTCGCGTGCCAACGGCATTTTCAAGGGGCCAGAAACCTCCGCCTACATTGACACGCTGATGGAGGTGCGCTGGGTGCCAAACATCGGCCTGCCTGCAACACCCCAGGGCGAGTAAGGCGCGCAAAGGTTTCTTGCCCGCTGCCAGATGCCGTGGCAAGGCGGAATCATGCTCACCAAGCGCATCATTCCCTGTCTCGACGTCAAAGAAGGCCGTGTGGTCAAAGGCACCCAGTTTCTGCAACTGCGTGATGCCGGTGACCCCGTGGAGTGCGCCAAAGTCTATAACGCCCAGGGTGCCGACGAACTCGTCTTTCTCGACATCACTGCTGCTCACGAGCAGCGCAAGACCATGGTCGATGTCGTCGCCCGCACCGCCGAGCACTGCTTCATGCCGCTGACTGTCGGTGGCGGCATCCGCACCGTGGCCGACATGCGCGAGATGCTCCTCGCTGGAGCTGATAAAGTCGGCATCAACACCGCCGCCGTGAAGACACCCGAGGTCATCGATGCCGCTGCCGAAGCATTCGGCTGCCAGTGCCTCGTCGTCGCCATTGATGCGAAGCGGAACGCGCGTGGTTCCTGGACCGTCTATACCCATGGCGGGCGCAATCCCACCGAGCTGGATGCCATCGAATGGGCCGTAGAAGTCTGCCGTCGTGGGGCAGGGGAGATCCTGCTCACCAGCATGGACGCCGATGGCACCAAGGCAGGCTACGACATCGCCCTCACGCGCGCTGTCAGTGAGGCTGTCACCATTCCGGTCATCGCCAGTGGTGGCGCAGGCAATCTCCAGCACATGGCCGATGTACTCAGCCAAGGCAAAGCAGATGCAGTGCTCGCGGCAAGCGTCTTCCACTTCGGCGAATACACCGTCGGAGACGTGAAGCGTTACCTCCAGTCCCACGACGTGCCCGTGCGCATCTGATCAGCCATGAAGCTCTACACCTACCAAGCCTGCTCCACTTGTCGGACCGCCGTGAAGTGGCTGCGCTCCCAGGACATTGCCTTTGAAGAAATACCCATCCGCGAAACGCCGCCCAGCATCGCTGAACTGCGTGCCATGCTCGCTGCCCACGGAGGTCAATTGCGCCCTCTTTTCAATACTTCCGGCCAGGACTACCGCGCCCTTGGTCTCAAAGACAAACTTCCAGCCATGAGCACGGATGAGGCGCTGGCGTTGCTCGCGCAAAATGGCAACCTTGTGAAGCGCCCCTTCGCCATTGATGTGAAGCGGAAAATCCACCTCACTGGCTTCAATGAAGCGGTGTGGGCGGCGGCGCTGAAATAAGCTCCGCCATCTCGCGCAATTTTTCACGCACGGCGGCGGCTTTCATCGCCAGAGCTCGCTGCTCTTGCTCATATTGCTCGCGCCCTTCCGGTGTCTCGATGCACACGGGTTCACAGCCGAGATGGCGGAGATCGTAGGGGCTCGCACGCATGTCCAGATCACGCCCTTCACAGGCCAGGCTGAAACATTCGCCAATGAGGTCGGCGCCCACCCAGGGCCAGAGTTTCGTGGCCCACTTGTAGAGGTCCATGTTTGCATGCAGACATGCGCCCTGCTCCATTTCGAGACGGGTTTCGAGGACTGGTTGGAAGAGGTTCAGCGGCTTCGCCTCAGGGGTGAAGAAACGAAAAGCATCGTAGTGGGAACAGCATAGCGTTTGAGTTTCCACGAACTTAGCCATGGTTTCTGGCGCGAGTCGCAGCTCATAACCCTGATGCCGCACCTGCTCCCTCGGCTGACGATAGACCATGGCCCACTCGTGCAGTCCGTAGCAGCGAAAGCGCGGGGGGCGCTGCGTGATGGAGGCGCAAAGCGAGGCCACCCACCGAGCCAGGCCCCGCACGTTTTCTGGTATCGCCGAAGCATCCAGCCTCGTGATATTGCCTTCGCAACGCATGGGCGGCATCTGAAGCCAGGGCATCTCCAAAAGATCCTCCCCGGTGACCGCCATGCTGGTGCCGAGCGGTGCCAGCCAGCGTTTCAGCTTGGCGGGGGAGAAGTTGTAATAGGTGAAGAGGAAGTCATGCACCGGATGCTTTTCCCCACGGCTGCGCCTTTGCACAAATGCCTCGGCCATCGCCGATACACGAATGAGATGCCTGTCCCTCCGGGTATGCCACTCGTGGCGTGTGAGCTGGGTGTCCTGGATCGACTGCATGACGGTTTAACGTGCCGTCTTTCTCAGCACTTCGAGTCTCGGATCATCCAGATCCAGGCGATACATCAGCTGGTTGTAGTCATAGCGTGGTGTGGGCACGGGATTTCCGCTGAAAGTCTCCGAGTAGGTGCCCTCGAAGTAGATGATGCGCCCGTCCTTCTCGTCGAAGAAGGCGTGGTGCCGGGGATTGTAAAAGGAGTAGCGGGGGTGACTCGCCACTTTGACGGCCTTCGTCCAAGGGCCGGAAGGTGTGGGAGCTTCCGCATACCAGACTTCGCCGAGATTGGACTCTGCTGCCTGCTGCTGATTCCCAATCATGATCCAAGTCTTGCGATGGGAGTTCCAGTTCACGCTCGATCGATGAATCTCCACGGGCTTGCCCGTGACGGCGTCTTTCACCTGGAGCAGAGCGCGACTGGGCGTCATCTTTTTGTCTGCCAGCATTTTAGCTTCACTCTTCTGAGTCACGGGAGGGAGCTTCTTTTGCCAAAGATAGTCCTGCTCTTCTGAAGACCAGGCGAGTGCCTCATAGCTGCCCGGATTGGTGGCGTCATTGTAGGTGGCCGACACGCGTGTGACAGCGAAGCTGTTGCTGAAGTAATAGAAGTCTCCCTCTTCATTGCTGATGCGCACCGCGTTGCCTTCGGGATGCTGCCATTCGAATTCATCTCCGAGCAGCACGATGGAGGTGAAGTGCCCCTGAGTCTCGTCGAATTCGCAGATGCCGTGCTCCAGGCGCTTGCCCAGATCTTTAAAGCGCCCGTAGTGGCCGATGAGGTGCTCTTTCCCCTCAGAATCAGGCACCACCATGAGTCCGAAGATCCAGACGACGCCGGGTTCCTTGGATGGCATCATCCGGCGGAGTTGGGAATCATCGCTCGTCAGATATTCGAGATGAATGCCATCATCCGGGGCTAGTCCGCCCTTCTCAGGCATATCCGACCAGGCGCAGGTGGAGTGGAAGTTGCCGAGTGGGTAGTTCGGTTTGTTCGTGTCTCCCCAAAGCCAGAAGAGTCGGCCTTTCCATGGCAGCGCCTGCACGCTGTCCTGTCCCGTGGTGAAGTTGAAGTTCGCACGCGGAAGCGGTGCTTCTTTGCCGAGCAGCTCGGAGTCGCGGTAGATGCCCTGACCCGTGATGCGGTAGAGGCGCTCGGCGATGTTCTGGCGCATGACCTTGATCTCAGCCGAACTGCCAGGCTTGGGAGTCAGACGTACGCCGGAATAACCGAAGCCATCTTTCCCCACCGCATAACCCGGTGCATTGACATGGAAAAAAACTTCGCGCTCCATCAATCCCGGTTCGCAAAAGGCGACCCAGCCTGCGCTGTCTGAAGTATGGCTGATGTGGTTTGTCGTCGTCAGTGTCACCAGCGGAACACCACGCCCAGTGGATTCGTCGATGATGTGGATGGCAAACCAGTCGCCACCATCAGCGTGTCCCGAGAGCAGACATGTCAGGGCCAGAATGCAGATACGCAGGAAAAACATGATGTCCTTTTAGCACCGGAGGCTGTTGCACAAAAGATAGAAATGCTGCCCCTGGGATGGATGTCACTCCTTCGTGCGGGCGATGACGAGATTGCGCACGAGCAAGCCTGGCACTTCTGCCGTGGCAGCAGTGAAAGTGAGCTGGGAGCCGCTGATGTCTTGTTCGAGCTTCATCTGCCCCAGGCGCAGAAGGCGGTATGTCCGTGCGTCCTTCGTGGCCTGGGTGGGGGTGATGTTCTTTTCGATGATCTGGCCCGCAAATTCGATGCGAACTGGCACTGCTGCATCTGGAGTGAGGCTGGCGAAGTGGAGGACGAAGTCATAACTGCCCGCTGGCAGATGATCGATCCGCCAACTCATCTGCCCGACCTTCGCGGCGACAGGGCTGGCGCTTCCCTCCGGCTGCGGGAGGATACTCTGGGCAAAGGAGGGCGTGAGAGTGATCGGGGCGCGTCTCGGCTTCCCTGGCGAAGGCATCTTGGCGGTCACAGCGGCAGCTTCGGCGCCTGGATTCAGTTCCTGCGCTGCCGCAGCCAGATCGATGAGTCCTCCACTGCTGATAAGCGCCTGCACTCGTTGGATTTCCGCCTGCAGGGCAGGGGTGTCGTTCAGACGTGCGCTTTGCTGGAGTTCAGTGAGATAATTGCCGAGCAGAGGAATGTGACGCGCACGAAGCTGCTGCTGGTAGATGTCCTCCAATTGCCGCAAGCGCGAGTCGGGACTGCTGGCTTCGACGGAAGGGGACTGAACAACTAAAGTTAATGTCTCAGGCGCTGTCTGTGCCTGCAGTTCAGAGACAGCCATGAGTGCCAGAACAAAGAGGCAGGGAAGGGGATATCTGCTCATGGTTTGTTGTCTCCGCTGAGAGCCCAGGCTCCATTTTGCAGGCGTTTGGCCACTGCTTCACCTTGTTGCAGACTGTCGAGCAAACCTCTCTCCATCATGCCGGCTCTGAGTGATTTCTGCGGCACTTCGACAAAGGCGAATCCCTGATCGACGAGGATATTTTGATACAGGCCCACTTCAGGAAGAAAGATGAGCGCCGGCTGATGTCCGTCTTTGTCTTTATTTGGACGGAGCAATAGACGCAAGGGCTTGCCCGCGAGATACCCGAGAGTGAATTCGCGCGCAACACGTGCAAATGGAGCGGCATCTTCCTGCTCGATGCGGAAATGCCTGGCGAAGTTCCGGGTCTCCTCGCTCTTTGAATCCATCGGTGCGCAGCGGACCCAGAGAAGGCGGACGGGAATCTGCTTGCCTTCATGTTCGACGATAAAGTGATCCCCGCTGCTAGTGTGGTCGTTTGTCACCAACGTCGCTCCCTCAAGATCGACAAAACCTGCCACGCCACCGAGTTGTCGGAGCAGGCGTTTGAGAACATCTCCCGAATTGTTCGGAGATGTTTTTTGGAGCGCGGTGAGGCGTTCTGTCTCGACCATCACTTCATCCCGCAATTCCGGGTTCGCTGCGAGGACTGCAAGCGCTTCGGTGTGGGCCGCGATGACAGGCTTTTGCGCCAGAGCCAGTTCACGATGAAGCTGATCTCGGGCGACAGCGAGGAGGTCCCCCTCCGGCAATGTGGCGGCGGTTTTCAGAATGCCCTCAGTGGCTGGCGTGAGGCGCACATTGCGCATGGAGATGACATTTCCCGGATAACTCGCCGTAGGCACGATGCGCAGGGTGATGCTGTTGCGGGTAAAGTTCAGTGGTCCGATGCGCAGCGGGGTGAAAGTGTCGTCAGTTGTCGTGCGTGCGATCTCGAAATTGCGGCGATTTTCCTGAGCGCCAGGCAGCAGGGAGACTTCATAAAAGACGAAGGATGCCTTGTCCTGCGGCATGAAACGCTCAGGAAGAGCGCCGCCAGCAGAGGTGGGTAATCCGTTGATGCTTGCCTCCAATTCCAGGTAATAACTGCCTGGGGTCAACCTGATCGCACTCCACTCGGCCATGCTGCTGGACCCACGCCAGCCGGTGAGCACCTCGCCTCTTGCCTCGGCACTGCCACTGAGACGTGCGCGTGATGGCAGCAGTGGGATATTGGAGGGATTGCTGGCGCTGATCTGCCCATAGATGGCCTTCAGTTCATCACGCCTTTGCTGCACGAGCCTGGCCTCCTCATAATCAGCACCAGCGGCCAGTTCGGATTCCAACTTGGCGAGCGCACGCTCGTACTGATCGCTAAGGATCTGTGAATCACCGAGGACGAGCTTTAGAAACTCCGAACGTTTGGTGGTGACGGTGTTGGTATCCTGCGCCGGGATGCCACCGGTCATGCCAAGCAAACCACAAGCCCAAATGAGGCGGAGGCGGCAGGCGATGTGTGGAAGACGTGGCATGTGCGGCGGGAGAGGTGGCATAAAATCCTGCCGGATGCGAGATGCAAAGCGCGATGTTTTCCAGTCGCGAAAGGCCGGTTGAGTTCTCATTTGCCAGGCCCGCGAAAGCCGCCATCATCGCCCCCTCTATGATCCACAACGTCTATTTCTGGTTGAAGACCGACCTCACCGCAGAACAACGCGCCACCTTCGAAAGTGAACTGCGCCTACTGCCAAAGATCAGCTATCTCGCCAGTGGTGCCGTGGGCAAACCTGCTGCGACCGAAGCACGCCCAGTGACGGACCACAGCTTCGATTACAGCCTCTCCCTGAAGTTTAAGACCATGGCCGAACACGAGTTTTACCAGGCAGGCTGCCCAGATCACCAGCGCTTCGTCGATACCTGCAAACCCTTCTTCGCCAAGGTCATCGTCTATGACACCGAAGAGCTGGCGTAAGCTGGATCGTTCACGGAATTTTGTTCAGCGTGTAAGCGCAAAGGCGATGCCAGAGGGCATTGCCGCTCTTTCCCGTAACTTCGGGTAACTCGAACTCATGAACATATCCGGCACGGAGGTTTGCGCACTTCACCGTGAGGTTCAGTGCATCTTCAGAAAGCTGCCAGTCGCTAAGCTGAAGCGGCTGAGGGTCGACTTCGGGGCTGCCATACTTTGCCGTGTGCAGGTAGGTGTAGCTTTGAGCTTTCGTTTGTGACCAGTCGCTGGCTTTGACTGGCTCGGTGAAGGTGAAACGGAAGCCGCCTGCGATGGCTCCGAGCTTCTGGATTTCCAACGGCACCTTGCCCGTCGGCACGAGTCGTTGGAGTCCATACGGACGACTGCCATAACTGTTCCAGCCACGATTTGACTGGCCCACGATCATCGATCCATCGGTTAGGAAGTTCAGTGTAAGCACGGCGCTTTGCAGACCGCTGACGAAGGGGAAGCACGCGCCCTGGTACTCGCCGCCGATCTTTTCCAGAAAGACGCGATTCACGCCGGAGAGCACAAACTCGCCGACAAACATCTGCTTCTCAAATGGGCCGAACTTTCCGCCGGTGAGATCACAGCGCAGGCCGGTGGTGCTTTGGCCGAACTTCACATACGGCAGCCATACGGCAGGCAGGCAGTAGCCGGGCACCTGAGTCACTGCTTCAGCGACGGTGATGCCATCGAGAATTTTCGCCGGTGGCTTCACGGGTGAGCCGGGGCGCTTGGCATCCTTCAAAGCATCGGCATGGCCGAAGTATGCGCCTTGTCGGATGTGCATGATCGGACTCGTGGGTGTCCAGTTGCCTTGTTGATCAGTGCCAAAGATGTCGCCCTCGGCATTCAAGCCGATACCGCATGGGCTGCGGAATCCTGCGGAGAAGCCGGTGGCAGTGGTGCTGCCCTTTTTCGTGATGATGCTCCAGCCGCGCCAGAGCGGATGCTTAGCCTCATCGCCCGCGCCATCCCAGACTTTGCCCATGGAGCAGTTGAGCGTGTTGTGCATGTTGCCTTCACGATCAAACACCGGGCCATAGGCATACTCATGGTAAGCGCCGGAGACACCCCAGCCCTTGCTCGCGGCGATGTATTCATCGGCGACACCATCTTTGTCAGTATCGCGAAGACGCGTGACCTCGCTGCGTTGAGTGACGTAGAGATCGCCCTCGTGATAGGCGAGCCCGAGGATCTCATGCATGCCGCTGGCAAAGAGCTTGTAGCCGAGATTGGCGACGGTTGGCGGTTCTGCGCTTGGATTCTGAATGATCCAGACTTCACCTTTGCGGATGGAGACCGCCAGCTTGCCATCAGGCAGCACGGCGAGTCCACTGGCTTCCATGTTCACGCCGGGTGGGGTTTCCAAAGTGACCGTGCGGTAGTAGTCGGACTGGTCCTGGGCAGAGAGCTGAGAGCAGAGAGTATAGAGCCAGAAACCGAGAACTGAGAACTGAGAACTGAGAACTAGCTTTACCATGACAGTACCTCCTTGGTTTCCATGCCGTTGATCTTCACCACACGCTCGAAGCCCTTTTTCACGGGCCGCAGCGTGTCTTCCACTGACTGTCCATCGAGCGTGTAGAGCATTGTTGGAACGCCGTCTTTGCCGAGGCGATAGCCGGTGAACTCTCGTGTGCCAGTGGCTGCGGGGAGTTCCTTCACGTCGGTGCCGAGCGGCTTGATGGCGGCCATCTCGCGACTCTGCCAGTTGCTCATGGCATCAAGGAATTTGCCTTTCCAAATCACTGCCCAGCGCACCTGAACGGAATCAAAGGCGGCATGGATGCCCTGCGGGAATCCGACGCCGATGGCGTGGCTGCCTGCGCCCTCGATGAAGCTGCGGAAGACGATGGGCTTGCCAGCTTTCTCGGGCTTCAACTCGAAGTCCTCGGTGGAGATCAGGCCGTCGGGCAGCGGCTGGCCATCGAGTTCTTTGAGGTAGGTCCAGATGGATTCCACCTCCTTATCCGCCGCCTTTCGGCCCATGAACATCGGTGGCATCATCGTGCCGGGTTGGGTGAGTTGCGGGTTGAGCAGAAGCTCCTTGAAATACTCGGGTTGGAGTCGCTCCACCGTGCTGTTGAGTTTAGCCACAGGTGGGCCAAGCGACTTACGATCCTTCAATCCATGACAGCCGACACAGGCGAGACCCGTCATGCCAATCAGCTTCCGTCCTGTCTCGGCTCGGTGATGTTTGCCCAGGCCACTGACATCGATCTCGACGGGCTTCTCGCGCTTGTCTGCTTCGGGCAGGAGATCGAGCAGCATCTCCGTCTGCGCTTTACCGAAGTTCGGCATCCGCGTGTTCATGTAAGGCCGCACGCTGCCGCCTTCGCCGAAGAGGATCTTTTCCAGCCAGCCGCGAGTGAGCTTGCGACCCGTGTTGTCGAGGTTCGGCGGCATGTGCGCGAGTTCGCCGAGGGATTCGGCGGTGGCGTCGTTGCTGGTAAAATACTGCGCGCGCGGGTCTTCAGGTCCGCCTTTGCCATCGCGATCATGGCAGGCGTAACAGTTCAGGCGAGACATCTGCCAGTCGATCTTTTGCGCAGCGGTAAATTGAGGCGCTACATCTTTTTGAATGGCCGAGAGAGCGAGCTTGATGGCGCGCTTCTGGAGATCGTTGAGGTCGAAGCGTGGCGTGCCGGTGGGCTGCTTGGTGGAGAGGCAACCTTTATCAGGGGTCAAAGAAGCCAGCGAAGGATAGGAGCGACCTTCCAATGGAACTTCGCTCTGGTGGCAGCTCGTGCAGCCCATGGCCTGGAAGGTCTGCCTGCCTTTCTCGATGCCCTGTTTCGGAATCTTCAGCGCGGCACGCTCCGTGGCTTTCTCCTGCTGGCGACCGACGTGCAGATAAGCGGCGATGTCGGCGGCGTCCTGATCCGTGAGGCGCATGTCGGGCATCCGGCCGGAGGGGCGATGGGCCAGCGGGTTCTTCAGGAAGTAGGCCAGCGAGTTCACATCATACACATCGGCAAAAGCGATTGGCACGGAGGCATTGCCGGGCTTCTCGACTTCCATCTCGGCTGGCACTTTGGCTGGCCGAAAGTCGGTTCCAGGCTCATGACAGGCCACGCAGCCGATCTTGTGATACAGCTCCTTGCCATGCGCGCCATCACCCGCAGGCATCTTTGGCTTGTCCTGCTCGAGCGAGCTGAGGTACTCCACGAGCGCCTCGACCTTCGCGCCATCGCCTTCTTCACCAGCGAACATGCCGGGCATCTGCGTGCCTTTTTTCCGATACTGCGGGCTGCGGATAAAGAGCCAAAGCTGATCTGCATCCAGCCTTGAACCAACGCCATTGAGGATCGGCCCCTGCTTTGGAGCTAACCTTTCCTGCCATTCCTTCGGCGCAGCATGGCAGGCTGTGCAGTTCAGTTCAGCCAGCAGCAAGTAACCACCTTCGATCACATGCTCGTCAGGATCTTCGGGCAGGTTGAACTGATCGAAGTTGAAGACGTAGGCGTGATTGATCGGCTCAGCTTGCAGCGGGTGCGCATCGGAACGTGAAACGAGACCAAGTGTGATGGCGAGCAGGGAATGACGAATGAATGACGAAGCTCGAATGACGAATGATGTGCGCATGACTTCGGGTTTGGGAATTCTGGCTTCTTTCGTCATTCGGATTTCGGCATTCGTCATTTCAGACGCCCATCTTGGCACGCTCGGCGTCGAGCGCTTTGATCCACGGCCCAATGAAGTGGCCGCTGTCATGATAGGTGCGTCCAGAATACATGTGCTGGTCGATCACGCAGGGCTCGTTCACATAGATGCCGCCGCAGATTTCGAGGTCGAATTTGCACTTCGCTACGGTGGCCATGCGCAGACCTTTGACGATGTCAGCACGGGCAGGAATCTCCACGCCGTGGCAGACGCTGGCGCAGGGTTTTTTGGCTTCCCAGAACCACTTCGTGATGCGCAGGAGGTCGGCGTCTTCGCGGATGTACTCGGGAGCGCGACCACCACTAAAGAAGATGCCGACGTATTCCTCAGGATTGATGTCTTTGAAGGCGATGTCGGCATCAATGCTGTAGCCTTCCCACTCTTTGGTAATGGTCCAGCCGGGCTTCACTTCATGGAGCACCATCTGGTATTTCCGCTTTTCCGGCGCGGCTACGATGGGCTTGTAGCCGCCTTCGATCAGACGGTAGAAAGGATAGAGAGTATCGACGGTCTCGGTGGCGTCACCGACGATGAGGAGGACTTTGGCTTCAGGCATGGGTTGGGGAGGAGGTGGAGTGTTGGTGTGATGTTTAGATGCTTGCGACGATGGTGTCGAGGTGCTGCTTGGCTCGGATGATTTCCGCTGTGGACTCAGCGGCAGTCGGTAAGATGGGGACGCCGCGAGGAGTCGGGTGCATGAAGATCTCGGTTGGACCTGCGAAATGGATCTGTTTAAGCGCCGCAAGCACCGGCTTGTAGTCCAGCGGGCCACGTCCTGGCATCTGCTGGAGTTCTTGGTCCTTTGGCATGGGCTTTGAGAAGCCAATACCGCGTTCCCAGGCATAAAAGAGAGTGAGCTTCTGCCCGATATGCTTGATCAACCCTGCCAGCAGGGCAGCCTCCTGCGGAAGATGTGCCGGAGCCAGGGCAATGCCGATGCCTGGGAGGTGCCGAATGTCGTCGGCCAGCCAGCGCAGAGAGTCGGGCTTGTCGATGAGGTTGTTGACGTGGTTCTCGATGCCGATGGTGACGCCATTCTCAGCCGCCAGCGCGGCGTGGGGTTTCATCTTCTCCACGAAGCTCTTCACATTAGACTTGAGCTGCTCAGGTGTGACGCCCTTCCATTCACCCGCACCGCCGGCAATGATGAAATTCCCGCCGAGTTGTTTCACCAGCTTGATTTCATCGGAGAGCTTGAAGGGGCCGAGATCGTATCGCGTCGTCCCGCCGAAACCGATGCCTTCCACCTTCAGCATGGTCGCAAACTTCTCGATGCCCAGAGCATCAAGTTCCTCACGTTGTGTTCCATGCTTCTTTGGCCAGAGTTCGATACCTGTAGAGCCGGTCTTCTTCACCTCAGGGACAATCTCCACCAGGGGGAGATTGCCATACATGCTGGAGGCCAGCATGTAGTTCAGCCTCCACGTCGGTTCAGCAGCACAAGCTGGCGCGAGAGCACTGGCGGCCAGGGATTGGAGGAAGCTGCGGCGTTTCATGTGCTGGAATCAAACGCGAGGCATGAGCGCACTTCATTCAGTTATCGCCCGGCATAGCTTCAGTTTTTGCGGCGGACATTTTCATCCAAGCTGCCACCACCTCCTCTTGCACACGGTAATCGGAGCAAAGTGCCCAAAGATAGACATTCAAGTCTCAGGAAAATCAGATCGGGCCTGAGGTGGCAAGGTGGAGGGAACCGAGCAAGGGTTTGATCTGAGTGGCAACCCAACCACAAACAGGCTGACTGGGCGAGTTGAAGCAGATTTTTCTTAACCTGCGCTCCTGATGTAATTCACTGATCGTCAATGGAGCCGAGAGTCGGATTTGAACCGACGACCTGATGATTACAAATTGATACCTTGGCTGTTTGCTCATGTTAATGCATGTTACCCAATGAGCCCGTCAAACCAAGATAAATCAAGGCTTCCAAGCAACTTAGAGGCAATCAAGAGCGGACATAAAGAATCAGGGGTGAACTCGAAAAGTGTCCGGGAAATGTCCGAGAAACCAAACTTGGACACTTCTGCCAAAGAGTCAAAAAAGGGCATCGTGGGAAAAAGCGATAGCCGCTATTGGCTCCAGCCCGGAAAGCTCCTTTCCGATCCACGTTGGAGCGGTTCCTATTCCTGCAAGATTCAGGTTCAAGGCAGACGAGAATCGTTCCCCCTCCGAACGGCGAACAAAAATGCAGCAGCCAGCAAGGCGGCAAGAATCTATTGCGATGTGGTGGCACTCGGATGGGAGGCAGCGATTGCAAAACACAAACCAGACTGTGCCAAGCCTGCCAAAGGATCCACGGTGGGCGAGCTTTTGGCAGCCGTGGCGGAACTGGCGAATGTGCGCCCTCCCAACCATCTATTCAGATCAATGCCGTAGAGCGAGCATCCCAAAAGAGCATGGGGCGCGCTTTGTTTATGACACCGGCGCGGGGATGCATGTGACCGTTGCAACCGATACGAAAGAGGACAAGCTCAAAGCACAGCGCGAAAAGCACCGCGTGGATCTTGATGAGGTCTTTTGCAATAGCAGGATTAGCTTCAGGTATTCCGTATTGTTGAAGCAAATTATGGACAGTCTCAGTATGAGTAAGCGGACCGCAGAGCGGAGGATCGACACTTGGACCAAGCTGAGGCTAATCGAGAAAAACACATCAGAAGACTATGTCCGCATTTGAGGCTTCGAGCGTTCACTTACCGTCAACCGTCAATTACCGTCAAATGCGACCGTCGGCACCGGTAACCGTCAAACCGTCAGCAGCTATATAGATAGCTGACGGTGTGATGACGGTCAGGGGATAAATAAACCGACAGAGGCGACAACCAAGCAGATGAGCCCTCTTCCACCCTATCCACTAATGCACGCACATCCGTTTAACACCACTCTACCAACACAGTCATGTGCAGTTGCCATGTCGCAAGGAGGTCCGAACGATGATCTGCCCATTGTGGGCTGGACCGGCAACTCATGCATCGGCTGCTGTTAGCCTCCTCACTGCTAAAAAACAAAAATGTTTTTGGGGGGTGAGGACCCTATTCTTACACCCGTGAAGAAATCACCGGGAGGTACTTGACCGCTAGTACCTGTGGCGCGGATATTATCACAGTCTTGTTCTCCACTTTTCGAACAACGTGGAAGTAACGCGCGCCTGATTTGGCCCAACGCCAAATACTTATATGAACCGGTAAGGCTATTTGCATCATGTCATCCAATCCACCTGTACTCCCGCCCAGCTCCACCCCGGACGTCATGGCCCCCAAACTCACTGACCCGCACCTCAGTGATGTCAATGACGTCCCATTTGGAACCCATATTGAAAGCCTCGCGGCCTATTGGGGAGTTCATCCCGTCGATGCGGCCATCGGGATCGCAGGCGTCCTGACGAATATTGCCGGTCCATACGCTGGGTTGGTCGATCCCCTTGGGAGCCGAATCCCGCCCTACCTGAATTTAATCAGGCTCAACAACTCCACCCCCCGATGGTCGGCCGCGGAGCGTGATCTCTTCCAGCCCCTGCAGGCGCGCAGCGATTATCTGCGCAAGCGTGCCAGCAGCCAGTCGCGTCAATTGGTGGATCGATGGTATTTTGGAGAACATGACCCGGAAGGTGGTGAGCGAATCACCAACCCCATGCTCCAAGACCTCAACGGTCAGGGCGCTCAATGCACTGAATATCAAACAGCCATGCTAAAGCAGAGCGGCTTGCCACCAAGAAGCCTCGATGTGTGTGATTTATCCGACCCCTACAGTTATCCCGTCACCTCCAGTCCTGACCCCAGCGCTCCGGGAGCATCACACCTTCCGTCCTTTTATTTCAAGGGCATCAATCTTGCGCAAATGGAGGTCATCCTGAAGGAGAGTCTGCACCGACAGGCTCTGGTGCAAAATCCCACCGGTGGCTTGTTCAGCCCGAATGCAGACCTCACTACCAAGGATGACAAGCTGGCTGCTGAACTGGCATCACTGCTTGGCGGGAGAGATCAGCAGTTTGCGCCCATCCATCGAGATCAAGGCTATGGCACCTTTGAGATGGTTAGATTGCATCTGTGGGCCAGTACCACATCGGACCGACTGGGCCAAGTCCTGGACCAAGACAAATCCAGTTGGCTCGACGTTCTCACACACTGCCTTGTGTGGGAACCGTCCAGCTCGAACAAATCCAAGCTGCTAACCGGAGCCGGCCCGGCTGCCTACAAGGCTTATCAGACCCTCGTGCATGACCTGTTGGATTGCCGTTGTTTCGGAAATGTCAGGCAACAAGACCTTCGAAGAATCCCAGACCAAGCAATATCTGGTTTCGTGGCTCGCCAAGATGCTTATTTGGGCATGCTTGAGGGAATCACCTCTCGCGACCATGCCTTCGTGGAGCAATTCCACGACCTGCCCGCCCGTTTATTGTGGGTGTTCCTGCACTTTGAAGGCAATGATAAACCATGGCGCATGCAGGCAGCGTTCAAGACCGCCGAACATGCAGCCCGAATGCAGGTCCGACTTATCCAGCGAGCCCGGGACGAGCAAGCCAGCAAGAAACTCCAGCAGGATAAGTCAATCGTGATGGGCATTCTGACCCGTAAAGGCCCGTGCAAATTGCGTGGCCTTCAGCGTAGCAGCAACAACCGGAAGGCCGATTTCTTCAGACCCGTTCTACAGGAACTCAAGAAGGAAGGACGCCTGAGGGAGGATGAAGAAAACCGTTACATGGTCATCGGACAGTCATGAGCCCAGCTCTCCTTTGACGTCTTCACAAGTCCACTACCATGCTGCCTGCATTCATTTTCGGAAGCGCGGAAACCCCCGAGGGAGTCGGTGACTGTGTGCCGCGCGCTCTAGCCTCACTGGCGGCTGAAGGGCAGACACTAATGGGACTCAGTGCAGATGTCATCACCGTGGTAGGGTTGGCTCATTTGGCTGCCAGCCTTGGGCGGTCATGCCTGCTCGACGACGGAGCCACCCAGATCCCAGCATGCTTCAATCTTGCCGTCGTCCAGGACAGCATTTCGACGGGTGATTGGCTGGCCACACTTGGAAGAGGGTGGCAAGACGCCGCCACAAAGCTTCAGGGCCCAAGATCCACCCAGGAAAAGGCGGAGATCATCCATTCATTGAAGCAGGTCACCCACCAACGCCGACAACGCAGCGGGATTGATCCACAATTTGAAGCACTTGAGGATCAATTGCCAGTGGCCATGGCGAACATGCTGCGCCGACGGACCCTTTCCACCAGCGTAGATCCAGAGGCGATTATGCGCGCCATCGTGGATTCAGGGGATCAATGCGTCGTGCTGGTGAATGGTGCCAGTGATCCCATGAAGGAGTGGTCTCACCTGACTCCCGGTAAACAGCATAAACTGGCCGAGACGCTTTCGCTTAGTCGGCAGGGTAAGCCGATCTCCATCACGGGCAAAGGAGGAGATATTCCAGGCGTGGTGCATGTGCTTTGGCAAACATACCCCGAATCAGTGACCAGGGCCATTCTTGCTCGTCGCACGTCCGCCATGAACCGCTCCGTCCCGATCCTATTGTTTCGCCAGAGCGGGACCGCCAAGCGGCTGCCTGATGTCACGGCAAAGTCGTTTACTGGTTGGACCAAGTGCTTGGAGGACGCGTACTCGTATCGTTTCAGGAGTAATACCGGGGAGCCCAAGATTCTTGAATTGGACAATCCTTCGCGAATCATTGCCGAGGAATTCCATTCCCAGTTTTCGGCGGCACTTGCCCGAACTCCAGCAGCCATGCAGGATCATTTGCGATGGCTCCCAGATCTTGTTCTACGTCTCTATATCCTCGTTGTCGTGTCCAGTTCGATGGACAACCACGCCAGCGCTGGCTCCAATTCACCGCAACCCGACCTGAAGCGAAACGCCATGCTAAAGGCGGTGCGATTGACCCGATGGCTGTGCCAGGAGCATTACGGTCTCGTGCGAGCCCATCTTGAGATGGGTGACACTGACAGCCCTGGACTCGCTACTGACAGCACTGACAAGGTTGACCTTGCGGAGAACATTTTGATCAAGTTGCGTGGCAACGGTCCTCTAACACCTCGTGAATTGCAGCGCAGTTTTCACCATCTGAGTGTTCGTGACCGAGATCAGGCTATCGCAGGGCTCAAAATGGCTGGTCGGGTGATCGAAAATGGCATCGGTCAATTGGAGGCGGCGGCTTGAACCTCGATTTCTGCTGACAGTCAGCGCGTCAGCATACACACGAGGCGTTGAGAAGGGCGATGCGATGAATTGCCACTGACAAGGCTGATCTTGGATCTTTGAAGTATCCGAGCAGGAGAAATGGCAAGCGTGATGTCCGTGATGAGACCGAGCAGGGTCTCGTTTCTGCGCTTATGGGGGCAATCCAAAATCTAAAGGCCTGGGAAGTGCTTCGCCGGCCAATGCCCCTGCAGCGCAAGGCCCTCATCTTGGTGTCGGCACATCAAAAGGCAGGTTGAAATACTGAAACACAGCCTTGGTGCGGTCAAAGATCTGGCGCTCACTCATGTCGGCACGCTCACACATCTCATTCATCGGCACAAAGCCGCCGCTAATGAACCGAACCACCTCCAAGGGACTGATACTGACTTTGACCTGGCTCTGACCTTTCACCTTCAATGCGTCCAGGGATTCGAGACAGCACATCACCATCATCATTAGGTTCTCGGTGTCCAGATTACAGAAATACAGCCAGTAGGGCCAGACCTCCCAAAGCTGCTTGTAGAACGCTCTGACTTCCGGGATGGCGTAGATCTCTCTGGGGTCGTGATTATAGCCGTCGATCATCAAGGCCACGCTGTTCATCATGGCTTCCAGCTTCTTACCTGTCGGCAGACTGCTAATGCCGAACCTAGACAGAAAATCCCTGGCATCACCAGCTTCCACACGATCCCGGCTGAACTGATAGAGGATGAGGTCGGACATGATCGAAAATGTAAGTGCTTCGGTTTGTCCTCAACTCAAACCCGCCTCGATCATGCGACAGCCGCACGAATACACGCGCATACTTTCTCACCACATCCTTGTAAACTCCGTGTCCCGTCAGAGCTTCATCGAGACTGCCGGATGAGTTCTTGAGTGGACGAAAGAGGGCGTTGCCAGGTTTGTCTCCATGTCCCGCATGTTCCAGGTATTCGCTGATACGCTGCAAGCTGTGAGGATGCACTGGCAGGAAGCGAATTTTGCCACCTTTGCCGTGAACGCGGAAGTGCATCACACCGCGCCTCGATTGCAAATCACCGACTGCGAGCGAGCACAGTTCTGCGCGACGCAAACCATGAAAAAGCAGAATGGAGAGAATGGCGCGATCACGAAGCCCTTTGAGAGTGTCAGGTGCGGGTGCTTCAAGCAGGGCTTTCGCCTCAGCATCCCCCAACGCAGGAGATTTGCCTTCGTTCGCGCCTTGATTGGGACGTTTCACTCCATCAGCCGGATTGAAAGGAACGGCATTGCACTCGCACAGGTAATCAAACAATGAAGCCACGGCAGAAAGTTTGCGGCGCACCGTGGACGCTTCCAATGTTCGTGTCTCAAGCTGTTTGCGCCATGCAATGAGATGCGACCGTTTCACCAGGCGAAATTCTTCCGCTTGGTGAATGCCTGCGAACCGCATGAACTCCTGAACGTCGTTCTTGTATGCTCGCCGCGTGTTCGCGTTTTCGATGTTCGCGAACCACTCGACTTCTGGCGGCACGTTCGCCAAATTTTGAAACTCTGATGCCGTCAGCAAACGCTCGTTCGTTTCGACGACCAACCCTGAAGAACCATTAACCATTCCAACCACCTCACCTTGAGCGGAATATAGTAGTGATAAAATACATTATCAATACCAGCCGCTACCCAGCCAACCAACCGCGACGTTTCATGATTCATTTTTGGACAGTGTGATCTGAATACCACATTTGCTGATGTGTCGCTAAGAACGATCAAGTCACTGCAAAGGAGCGAGGAGCAGGTAGGGGCTATTGCTATTCGCATCCATTACGTGAATGCGGACTCTCATGCTTCGCTCAGTTTCACGATACCGCGCTCAAGGGCGAGAGTGGCGGCGCGGGTGCGGTCCTGCGCTCCTAGCTTGCGGAGGATTTCGCTAACGTGGAGTTTAGTGAGGCCTTCGCTCATGTCCAAGGCGGCGGCGATTTGCTTGTTGGCATGGCCTTGGACGATGTGCGTGTGGGACACGATGACTTCGTGCGTGCGCAACTCGCGGGTGACCTTCTTTATGACAAGACGGACACGAAGCAGCGCGCGGAGGGCATCGTCGCCACGGGTTATCTGGCCATCGCGCGGCGGTTTGGTCACGACATCGAGAAGGACATGCACCTCACGCAGGAGGACGTGATCGACACACTGGGGAAAAATTTCCTCGGCCTCACCACCGGCTGTGCCCGCTGCCACGATCACAAATATGATCCGATCACAGCCGAGGACTACTACGCGCTTTACGGCATCTTCAGCAGCACGCGTTTTGCGTTTCCCGGCTGCGAGCCCAAGGGGCAGCCACGTGACATGGTGCCGCTCATTCCGCAGGCAGAGGCCGATGCGCAGATGAATGTCTGGAAGGAAAAGACTGCCAAGCTCGATGCGGCGAAGAAAAAAATCGCCCAGTCAACCGCCCCTGAGGGAGGTAGCGTGCCGTTTGAGGCGCGGATGCGTGTGCGGAAAGGCGAGGTCGTGCAGCTCGCCGTCTTACCCAATGGCAGCCACGGCGCAGACAGCACGCTCGTCGAGTGGCTCATCACGGAGGTCGAAGGCGCGAAGCGTTTGTGGAGTGTCGCGGAGCTGGTGCCGAACCTCTTGAGCGGCAATCCACATCCCTCACACGATGGCGCGGCTTGGTGCTTTCTGGAGACGACGGCTGCGCCAGTGTTTCTCACCCGGCAACACCAGAGCTTTGAAGGGAACCACGCGTTGAATGGGTGGAACCTCGAATCTCTGCCAATGGTGTTTGTGAATTCGGCGGATCAGCCGATTACGGCTTGGACCGCTACATACCCAGCAAAGTCGTTCTTTGTGCATCCAGACAACAATCGGCCCGTGGCCGTGGCGTGGATCAGCCCACTCGATGGAGAGATCACCCTCAGCGGTCGCGTGGCCGATGCGCACCCGGTCGGCGGTGATGGCGTGGCCTTTGAACTCAAGCACATCGCTGTGCCGGAGTATGGACCCGCGCTGGCGCAGCTCGGCGCGAACGTGAAGCCGACTGCGGAACCCGAGCCGCCCATGCCGGTAATCCCCGTCGCGTATGCCGTGGTGGACGCAGCGCCGCAAAACACCCGTCTCCAACAGCGCGGCGATCCTGAAAAACTCGGCGCTGAAGTGCCGCGTCGATGGCTCTCCATCCTCGGTGGTGATCAAGTGCCCGCGGATGCCGGCAGCGGGCGCAAGGAACTCGGCGAGTGGATCGTGAAATCGCCGCTCGCGGCTCGCGTGATGGTGAACCGCATCTGGGAATGGCATTTCGGCAAGGGCCTCGTGCGATCCTCAAACGACTTTGGCGCTCGTGGCGAAAAGCCCACGCATCCCGAGCTGCTCGACTGGCTCGCGGCGAAGTTTGTCGAGAGCGGCTTCAGCGTGAAGGCCATGCACCGCCTCATCCTGAGCAGCACGGCGTATCAACGCGCCAGCGCCGCGCCCTCCGCCGCTGATCCCGACAATCGCCTGCTCGCGCACTTCCCGCGCCGCCGCCTCACCGCCGAAGAGATGCGCGACAGCTTGCTCACCGCCTCCTGCCAATTGGATCCCACAGCCGCCGAGGCGCACCCCTTTCCCGCCGAGGCGACGTGGGCGTTCACCCAGCACGGCCCTTTCAACGCTGTCTATGAAACGAACAAACGCAGCGCCTACCTCATGGTGCAGCGTCAGCGTCGGCACCCGTTCCTCTCACTCTTTGATGGCGCGGACCCCAACGCAACCACCGCCGCCCGCCAGACCAGCACTGTGCCCACGCAGGCACTCTACTTCATTAACGATCCCTTCTTCCACGCCCAGGCCGATGCTTTGTCGAAAAAGCTCATCGCACTGCCCAACGACGACAACCGCATCACCGAAGTCTGGCGCATCCTCTTCCAGCGCCAGCCCAACGCCGCCGAAACGCAGCGCACGAAGTCCTTCCTCGCCAGCTACCCCGCCGAACCCGCCGACAAATGGACCGCACAAGTGCGCGTGCTCATGGCCAGCAATGAGTTCCTGCACATCGACTGATATGAACACTTCACGCCGTCATTTTCTCTCCACCACCGCCGGTTCCCTGCTGTTTCCCGGCATCATCAATCAGTTGCTCGCGGAGAGCGCCGACCCGCTCGCGCCGAAAATGCCGCATTTCCCGGCGAAGGCGAAGAACGTCATCTTTCTCTTCATGACGGGCGGTGTGTCGCATGTGGACAGTTTTGATCCGAAGCCAGAGCTAGTGAAAGGCCACGGCAAGGAGATCAAGGCCGACCATCCCGAGATCAAGGGGCGTCCGGGCTTTGAGCACATCTATTTGAAGCGACCGCAGTGGGAGTTCGCAAAGCATGGTCAGTGCGGAATGGAGGTGAGCACGCTGTTTCCGCACATGGCGACGTGTGTGGACGACATCGCTCTGATCCGCTCGATGCACACCTCGCACTCGAATCATTACAACGCCACGCTGGGCATGCACACGGGCTCGTTTGCGCAATCGCGGCCCAGCATGGGCTCGTGGGTGACCTACGGCCTCGGCACGTTGAACCGCAATCTGCCCGGCTTTGTTGTCATCGCGCCACAGCAGACCTACGCGGGCACGCAGGTCTTCGCCAGCGACTTCCTGCCCGGCGCGTATCAGGGCACGCTCGTCGTGCCCGGGGCCGAACCCATCGCCAACGTCGCGCCACGTATTTCCACGAATCGCCAGCAGCTCGAACTCGCCGCGTTGCGCCAGATGAACGAGGAGCATCTCGCCACGCGTGCCGGCGATCCGATGCTCACCGCGCGCATGCAGACCTTCGAGACCGCGTTCGGCATGCAGATGGCCGTGCCCGATGCGTTTGATTTCAAACAGGAGTCGGATGCCACGCTCACCAGCTATGGCCTCCAGCGCGGCCAGACCACCGGCTTCGGCTGGCAGTGCCTCGCCTCGCGGCGACTCGTCGAGCGCGGTGTGCGTTTCGTCGAACTGATCGACACCGGCTCCTCCGGCAACTGGGACGCGCATGGTGACATGATGACGCACGCGCCGCTCGCAAAGAATGTCGATCAACCCATCGCCGCGCTGCTGCGCGATCTGAAGCAACGCGGCATGTTCGAGGACACGCTCGTGGTGTGGACCACCGAGTTCGGTCGAACGCCTTTCAACAACACCGCCGAGGCCCCGGGCCGCGAGCATCACCCGTGGGCCTTCAGTTCCTGGCTCGCCGGTGCAGGCGTGAAGCGCGGCATCGTCCACGGCAACAGCGACGAGATCGGCCTCCGCGCCGTCGAGAACCCCGTCCATGTCCGCGATTTTCACGCCACCATCCTTCATCTCATGGGCTTTGATCACGAGAAGCTCACCTACCGTCACGCCGGCCTCGACTTCCGCCTCACGGGCGTGGAAGAGAGTCATGTGGTGAGGGAGATTTTGGCGTGACACCCGAGCGAAGCGTCAGTGCCATGTTCATCGCAGCCTTCGCCCGCGCTCCACAGGCGAGTGAGTTGCAGCAATGGACCGCCGCCGCCCGCGAGTTCGCCACCACCCCCGACCTCCTGCACGACGAAGCCGCATGGACCCAACTCGCTCACTCGATTTTCAACACGCAGGAATTCATCCACTACCGATAAACCATGAACACCACCACCCGCCGCGAGGCATTCACCACCGCCGGACTCGCCATGCTCGGCGCATCATTGGCTTCATCTGCACACGCCGCTGAAAGTTCGGCGGCGCGCACCGATTCACTCAATGTCCGTAGCTTCGGCGCGAAGGGCGATGGCAAGACCGACGACACAGCGGCGTTTCAGGCGGCGATTGACGCAGCGGCGGCGAGTGGCGGCGGAAGTGTGTTTGTGCCAGCGGGAACGTATCGCCTCAACGGCACGCTCATCATCAAACGCAACGTCACACTGGAAGGCATCTTCACAGCGCCGCCGACGATTCCGTGGACGGCGGAGTCGCTGGGCAAAGGTGCGCCGAATGGCTCGGTGTTGCTCGCTTTCAGTGGCAAGGGCGATGCGGGTGGTGCGCCGTTCATCCAGCTCGACTACAACGCGACGCTGAAAGGCATCGCGGTGTTTTATCCTGAGCAAACGGACACGAATCCGCCCATCGCGTATCCTTGGACCATCAGCTCGTTGCTCACGGGCGCGGACAACTGCTCCATCGTCGATGTGCTGCTCGTGAATCCGTATCAAGCGGTGGACTTCGGCGGACGTCACACGGGGCGGCATTTCATCCGCAACCTCAATGCCGCGCCGCTGTATCGCGGGCTGTTCATTGATCACTGCATTGATGTGGGTCGCGTGGAAAACGTCCACTTCTGGCCCTTCTGGGGCGCGACGGGTGCAGCGGCGGAGTTTCGCCGAAAGGAAGGCAAAGCCTTTATCATCGGCCGCTCGGACTGGCAGCATCTGACGAACTGCTTTTGCATCGACTACGAGACCGGCTTCCAGTTCATCGCCTGCACCAGCGCCGCGGCAGCGTATCAGGGCGGCGGCAATGCGCAGATCATCGGCGGAGGCGCGGACGGCTGCAATCGCGCCGTGCATGTGGTGGAGATGCAGGGCCACAGCGGCACCCGTTTTGTGAACTCGCAAATCTATGGCGACATCATCGTCGAGGCGACCAACAACGCCCCGCTCACCTTCAGCGCCTGTGGTTTGTTCGGCAGCATGCATGCGGCGAATGGCATCGGCCTCGCCCGCATCGAAGGCGGCGGCAAAGTTAGCTTCACCGACTGCCACATCCACTGCATCGACCCGCGCAACACGCCCCGCCCGCTCATCCACGCCAGAGCAGGCCGACTGCAAGTGCGCGGTTGCGAGTTTCTCGACGGCCACGCCGCTCGTGATCACGTCGTGCTCGAAGCCGGAGTCGCCTACGCCAACATCAGCGACAACACCTCACGCTCAGCCTTCGCCGTCGTCAATAATGCGAAGGGCAAGACCGTGGTGCGGGACAATCTCAGCGAGGTGTGAAGCCGACCATGAAACGCGAAAGCAGATGCCTGGCAAATAGTGCGTTTTAAAGATGCCTTCGTTATCGGACAACCACGAAGCCCACGACAACGCCGAGCGTATCCGCGAGCGGCCGTCTGGGCGCTTGCAGGAGTTGCGGGAACGGTGCGGACTGAGCAAGTATCGGCTGGCTCGTGAGAGCGGCATCAGCCGCGGATCCATCGGCATGCTGGCAGCGATGAGGCGGCTCTCGCGATTCTTCACAAAGAAGAAGGCGTTGGGCTGCTGATCAAACATGAGCCGGAATGCCTGTGGATCGGTCATTCTGGCGAAAAAGCCTCTCTGGATGGACTCGGGTGGCATGGCAGGATGATGACAACTTTTGGCAGACCTAGGCCATGTATTCCCGAATGGAGGGGCGTTCTACTTTCACCATGAAATCCCGGCGCTTCTTCTACCTCTTCGCCCTGCTGCTCGCGTCGCTCGTCACGCTGCACGCGGCCTGTCCTGTGCCATCCAAACCGAACATTCTCGTCATCCTCACCGATGACCTCGGCTACGACGACGTCGGGTGCTACTGGATGCCGGACAGCCGCCCGGGCTTCGAGAAGATCCGGACACCGAACCTCGACCGGCTCGCCGCCGAGGGCGCCCGGTTCACCGATTTCTACTCTCCCGCCCCCGTTTGCACCCCGTCCCGCGCAGCACTCATGACTGGCTGTTACCCGGTGCGGGTGGGCATGTCCAGCTTCGGACGCAATGGCGGCGTCGTGCTCAGCGAAGCGCACCTGGAGGGGCTGAACCCCGACGAGGTCACCCTGGCTGAGATTTTGAAGAAACGCGGCTACGCCACCGCCTGCGTTGGGAAGTGGCACCTCGGGCACCTGGCCCCATTCTCCCCGCGCCAGCATGGCTTCGACGCGTTTTACGGGATGATGTTCCCCAACGACATGAAACCCTTTGTCCTCCACCGCGACGAGACGGTCATCGAGCCGCACCCCGACCAGAAGACACTCACCGAGCAGTTCACGGAAGAGGCGGTGAAGTTCGTGCGGGCGAAACGCGACCAGCCGTTCTTCCTTTATCTCGCCTACAGCGCACCGCACATCCCGTTGCACGTCTCCGACGGCTTCCGGGGCAAATCGGCGCGGGGCTTGTATGGGGACGTCGTCGAATGCATGGACTGGGGCGTGGGCGAGGTCCTGAAGGCCCTGGACGAAACCGGGCTCGCAGACCGGACACTCGTGTTCTTCACCTCGGACAATGGGCCGGACACGCGCGGACCCTACGACAAGCGCGGCCAGGCCTTCCCCCTGCGGGCGGCGAAGGCGACCACGCGGGAGGGAGGCGTGCGTGTTCCTTGCCTGATGCGTTGGCCGGGCCGGATCCCCGCCGGCCTCGTCTGCCGCGAGATCGCCTCTGCGATGGACGTCCTGCCCACCGTGGCCGGTATCGCCGGAGCGCAGCCTCCGCAGGACCGGATCATCGATGGAAAGGACATTCTCCCGCTGATGACCAAGCCCGGTGCGCCGAGTCCTCACGACGCGTTCTTCTACTACAACGGGGAGAAACTAGAGGCGGTCCGCAGCGCGAACTGGAAGCTCGTCTTCCCGCGCACTGCCATGGACGACACCCCGTATGAGCGGAAGCAGGGAGCCGCGAAGGAGGCACTTCTGCCCGAGGCGCTCTACGATCTCGCGGCGGACGTTGGCGAGACGAAAGACGTGATCGGACAACAACCTGAAGTCGCGCAACGTCTGCGTGCTCTAGCGGAGAGGATGCGCGAGGACATGGGTGACTCCGCCACCAACCAGAAGGGCAAAAACCGCCGCCCCGTGGGCCGCGTTCCTGCTTCGGGCCAGTGATGCCGCGCTCACGACAACCTAACCCAGAACGAACCGATGAGACCCATACGCCACTTACTCACAGCAGTCATCGCTGCCCTGACACTCGCCGGAGTTTCCGCGCTGGCCGCGCAACGTCCCAACGTCATCTTCATCGTCGATCCCCTCACCGACCCCGCAGGCGACTGGGCGACGTGGATCACCCCGCGAATCGTGCTGCGCTGAGATCGACGCCGCGCGTTCAGCCCCATTCCATTTGATTCAACCATGAAATCCTCCTTTCGACACCTCTTAGCCCTGCTGCTCGCGCCGCTGGCCGCATCAGCGTGATCTTGGAGTCAAAACACAGCCCAAATATCCCGGACCGGCTGCCGAGCCGCTTGCAGGAACTCCGGGAAGCGATGGGTTTGAGCAACGTCCACCCTGGCTCGTGAGGGTGGCATCAGCCGGGCATTTTCACCTTCTGAAAACTTTTTTCGGCAAATGAGGCGGCGACTGGCGACGACTAGGTTGTAAGCAATCATGTCCCAGCCATCCGAACACGAGCGTCATGCCCAGTTTCTCCGCCACTATGCGGAGAGCGAGATGGCATTGCACACATTCGTGCGGTCGTTGGTGCCCACGCGGCAGATGGCTTCGGAGGTGATGCAGGATGTCATACTCGTGCTGTGGGAGAAGTTCGATGCGGCGGCTGATTTCCAGGGCTGGGCTTTTGGCGTGGCCAAGAATGTCGCCCTGCGACACCTGCGCAGTCAGGCGCGAGACCGGCATGTGTTTGATGATGCCTTGGTGAACCAGCTCGCCGACGATGCGGTCGCCCTGGTGCCGGTGCACGACGGGCATCGCGAGGCCTTGGAGCACTGCCTGGACAAGCTGCCCGCCGCGCAACGTGAGCTGGTGCTCACCGCCTACACGAAAGGCACCCGCATGGATGAGCTGGCCACCCACCGTGGGCAGACGCCCATGGCACTCTACAAACTGCTCCACCGCATCCGGCAGGCCCTACTGGAGTGTGTGGAGCGCACAATCGCCAAGGAGGAACACCCATGAATCCCAACTCACACGATCTCATCCAGCGCCACATGGCCGGACTGCTCACGGACGATGAAGCTGCCGTCCTGCAAAACCGCCTGAAGACCGATACGGACCTGCGGAGGCTCTACCTGCACTACATGAATCTGGACGTGGCACTGGAAGCACAGGCAGGATCACGAGACCGGGTGATCGATCTGCTGTGGGCAGCCCCGCTGACTGAAAACAAACCCGCTGTTCGCTGGCTCTCGTGGCGTCCGCTCACTGCTGCGGCGGCTGGCATTGTGTTTGGCATGTTCTGCACTTCGGTGGCGTTCGCTTATGTTGCGCCTTCGTTGGGGAAAGTGATCACCCTGCTGCAGGAGAGCTTTGAGAGCGGGCCTGCGCCACTGGTCACGGGAGTGCCGTCGGAGCCAAACGTGTGGAGCGGGGATTACTCGGAGATCGTGCTGGAGTCTGAGGGTGTGAAACCTGAAGACGGCTGGAAGATGGCCCGGCTGCTGCGCTCTGATTACGAAGGCCGAACAGAGCAAGGGCGGAGCCAGCAGGGTGATTTGATGCGAGTAATCGACGTGCGGCCGTATCTGGGCCAATCAAAAAGCGCTGATGTCGTGATGACCTTGTCAGCCCATTTCAATGCGGTGCCTTTTCCAGCGGCGGAGCACTACCAAGGGCTAGTCATGATTTATGCGCTCGATGCTGACAAAGAGCTTCCTGGCACAACGGAGTGGGACATCGAAAAGAACGCGCTGGCCCAATGCATCGGCAAGTGTGATGTGGATCGCGATCCGGCCACCTGGCAGGCAGCCTCCACGCGGCTGCTGCTGCCGGCTGGGACCGCGTTCGTGATGCTGAAGGCGTCAATGGCCCGCAAGCCAGGGGAAAGCGAGAAGCTGTCCTCGTTGCCCAAGTCCGAGGTCTTTGCCGGGCACTTCGTGGATGGCGTGGATGCGTCCATCCTCATCCGTGACGCGGTGCCGGATTATCGAACTCAAGCGAGCACCCACGTCGCGCAATAAGTGATGAGACAAGAGATCAACCACGAAACCTGAACCTGCTGAAGTTTACAATGAAACCGTTCCTCCCGCTCCTATCCACCCTGCTGCTCGCATCACTAGCCGCGCTCCACGCCGATGATCGGGTCGTCTTCTGGGGCCACATGATGCCCGTCATTCCGAACGGCAACATCCACGCCCACTTTGAAGGTAACAACGAGGCGTGGCCCTTCAGCTCCCAGTCCACCTCCACGCTCGAGGAGTTCAAGGAACACATCCGCATGGCGCTCGATAGCGGTCTGGATGGCTTCCAGATGATGGCTTTCCCCGATTCCAAGATGTTCGAGGCCGCTAGGTTGATCCGGGAGGAAACCGGCCAGATGTTTTATGTGGCACCGCAGTGGGACGGCTTCGGCGATGACCCTGTCAAAGCCGCCGACACCGTCGCGAAGTTCACGGAGAGGTTCAAAGGAAACCCGCATGTCTTCCAGCACGAGGGTCGTCCCGTTCATTTCACCTACTACTCCGGCAAGTGGGAAAAGAATCCCGATGCCGTGCGTGCTTTCAACGAAGGCCTCAAGGCCCGCAACGTGAACACCCTGCTCGCTCCCACCATCACCGAGGCCACGATCCTCGACCTCCCGGCGCTGGGGCGGCGCGTCTGGTCGAAACCCTTCGAGCCGGGCCCTCTCCAATGGTTGAAGATGGGATTTGAAGCCGCCACTACCTTTGAAATGGACGCGCGCACGCCGGTGGCCGCAGCCATTGACAAGCGGCTCCGCCAGGACGCGCCCGGCTTTTTCTTCGTGCCCTCCCTGGGGGCCGGCTATGACAGCTCGAACCGTCCGTCCCAGGCCATCCGGGTGCCCTTCAATGGGGTGCGCACGGTGCTCGACTCCTTCGATACTTGGACAAAGCTCGGTTACCGCCAGATCAGCTTCGTCACGTGGAACGACTGCAACGAAACCCAGCTCGTCCCCTCGAGCCGCAACGTCTGGGGATACAACACCATCATCAAATACCTCCGCGAACACACCGCCACGGGCAAGAGCCCGTTCGCCGCGCCACAGGCCATCGTCGCGTATCCCGTGGAGTGCATCTTCGGCGACCGTCTGAACTTCCAGGTGCTCGGCCTGCCCGCCGCCGGACAAGGACTCGTCCTTCGCGTGAAGGTGGTGCTCACTCCCGTCGGCGGTGGCGATCCCATCCACCTCGAAAGCGAAACCGCCGCCTGCCCGGCCGATGGACGGACCCTCACCGAGATGAACTGGGAGAGCGGAAGCGCCATCGGGAAGTTTGATGCCGTCCAGCCCAGAGTCACCGTTTCGGTTCGTGCCGCCGACACGGACGAATGGAGGGTGCTTCATGACAACCTGCTTCTCCCTCCGGTGCGCCTCAGCGCGAATCTCGTCAGGTTCCCGAATGGCTACGCCATCAACCTCTCCAAGGTCTCCCCGGATGGTTCGCTCGGTCTTGCGGTATCGTCAGACTCCATCGCGCGGGTGACCGTGGACGCCAAGGCCGGTTCGCCCATCCGCAGGCTGCATCTGCAGGACGGCACCCGCAGCCTCGGCGTCTTTCGCGACGCCGAAAAGCCCTCTCCCGGCCTCCTTCGCAACCTCTTCATCCGTCTGCAAACCTCAGCCAACATCCCCCTGGAGCTTTCAATCGCCGGCGGTCGCGTCATCGATTTCTACACGCCCGCCGCGTGGCCCGAGATCGGCGTCACGGAGGCCGGCCCCGCTCCGGGGCGTTTTTCATCCTTCGCGGCCCACAACGCATGGTATGGTGGCAAAGGCACCCGACTCATCCGGATCGACGCTCCCCGCGACGCGGCCATCCGCCTCATCCCCGCAGGAAACGCGGATGCCGCCATCGAGACCACGCTCGCCGATCTCCGTTCCGGCCGCCTCACGCGGTCGATCCAGCACGAGGGCAAGCCGGTGACCGTTTCGCTCATCCTCTGCCATGATGGCACCGATCCGAACCTTGATTTCCCGCTTCCCGCGACCGGTGTCTTCACCCGCGACGTCCCGCTCTTTCCCGAGCCTGAGGGCCTCCGCGTCGTCTCCGCAGCCGCGTTGCTTGAATCCGGACAAATGGTTTACTCTCCGGCGGTCGTTGTCGAATCGCCCGCTGGCAAGAAGGTCGCCGCGCTGCCCTGGATCGAAACCCAAGGTTCGTTCGACGACTTCGTCCTCAGCGGCAGCATGTGGTCCGCAAACCCCTTCACCGCCAGCCAGGTGAAGCAATCCCAACTG
>NZ_JBILYB010000192.1:0-9094 GCF_044378005.1 Prosthecobacter sp. | reverse complement strand
CCCGTGCACATCCACGACCTCAACGCCACCGCCCTCCACCTCCTCGGCCTCGATCACACCCGCCTCACCTACCGCTTCCAAGGCCGCGACTATCGGCTCACGGACATTCATGGCGAGATCGTGAAAGGCGTGCTGGCTTGATGAACCGGGCCTGACGCATTCCGCACACTCTTTGTCGTGGAGTTTGGCTGGCGGGGCTCGTTATGATCGGCGCATGAAGCCTCTGCTCGCTCTCTTCCTTCTTTCCGTCACCGCCTCCTTTGCCGATGACTCGGCCAAACTCAGCGCCCTGCTCGCCAAAGACGGCGTCGTGACGATTCCATCAGGTGATTACCATCTCGACGGCTCGAAGCCGATTTCGCTGCGCTCGAACACGACGGTCATGGCGCACGGCGCACGCTTCATCCTGCCGGAGACGCTGCCGGATCAGGCTCGCGTGGTGCTTTTTGCCGGGGAAAACATTGCACACTTTGCCTGGCATGGCGGCGAGTTCATCGGGCATGTGTTTGATCCGGCGCAGAAGGAAAATTCATGGGAACCGAATGCGAACACGAAGGGCATCGAGATCACCACCTCCGTCGCGGGTGGCACGCATGACATCCTATTTCGCGAGGTGAAGTCGAACGGCATGGCCGCTGCGGTCATCGGGGTGCATGGGAAGTATGGCAGGAGCAGCGAGAGCGAGGTGGAGCACTATGCCGAGCGTGTCGCGCTCGAAAGCTGCACGCTTCTGCGCAGCGGGAAGTTCATGTGGGACTACGGCTACCTGTGGCAGATCGTGACTTTCCCCGAGGCCTACGAGCCTTGGGAGGTCGAGAGGGCGAAGAAATACTTCCGCACCGACCTCGTGCGTGAGGCAACCTTCAGCGGCGACGTCGTCAAATTCGATAACACCAACCGCCCTCTCGCCGTGAGCCTCACTGATGAGCCGAAAGAAGCGATCACCTTCCTGGGAGCCGATTTGCCGAAAAACATCGTCCGCGGCCTGCAATACTTCGTGGTCGAGTCCACGCCCACGCACATCCAAATCGCCGAAAAACCCGGCGGAGCGCCGATTCGCTTCGAGAAGGATGGCAGCGGCTCGTTAGCCTTCAACATCCAGGCCACCTACCTCGCCGCCTACGCACCCACCGGCAGCGGACCGGGCAAAGGTGCCTTTGACATCGTCGGCGCACGCGACGTGCGTGTCACCGGCTGTCAGCTCAGCGCTATTGGCGACACGATGCACATCCAGCGCTGCCGAAACATCGTCTTTGCGAACAACCACATCCTCGGCAGCCGCATGGGCGCGTTCTTTTTGGCCGAGTTCTGCCAGAACGCCACCATCACCGGCAATCTCGTCGATGGCACGAATGGCAGCCGCGTCATCAGCGTCGAGAAAAGCTGCACGGACGTCACCATGACCGGCAACACCTTCCGCAACGGCGGGCGTGGAGCGTGGATCAATCAGCCGGTCAATTTCATCATGACCGGCAACGTCTTCGTCAACAACACGACCAAAAACGAGCCTGACATGCGCCGTGGCCGCATCGCCTTCCAAACCGCGAAACCCGGCCAGTTCCCCGAACTTTACTTCACGCTCTATGAACCCGGTGCCACTTACGGCCCCGTCATTGTGAAGGACAACATTTTCATTCTTGGTGACTCTGCACCTGAGGAAGCTGTCACCTTTGCCCCCAATGGCCACGACATCCAATTCAGCGGCAACTCCTTTCAAAAGAAGCCTGTGGCCATCGTTGTCGATCCAAGCTGCACGAACGCTATCATCGAGCAAAACCAAGGTGCGAAGCCCCTGATCAAGCCCGTCGATTTCAATCACGGGCGGCGGTGATTTTTCCAAACCGGTGCGCGCGCCAGGAATCGAACCTTTAGTTCACTAACTTCAAGGGGGGGGAGGTTCGTAATCGATCTCCATGAACTCAGTGACCTCAGGAATCCAGCGATGCTGAACGAAGGCGCAGTGGTCAGGATGATTGCTGTAGCATGCGTAGGCGGTGCTGTCGGTGAACTCCATCGAGAGGCCAAAGGTGAAGTCGTTCTTCGGGCTGGTCTGGCGCAGGCACTCGAACCTCTGCACGCCCTCGATTTTCGCGAGTTCGCAGGCGGCGCGGAGGAAGTCACGCTCGGCTTCAGAGCCGGGCTCATGCTTGAGACGAAAGACGACGGTGTGGCGGATCATGGCAGGCAAATCAACGCGCTCAAATGCTCAGCTTCATCTTTTTCCTTTCGATGGCTCTGGCGAGAGTGGAATCAACGTGATCAATGAAGATTTAGGCCGCGAAGCTTTTGCAGATGTCCGTGCGCACGCCGCACAGGCGCTCCATGGTTTCATCGCAACGATCCTGTGCAGCAAAGATAGCATCACGCGGCTGGCTGCCTGTGGCGGCGGGGCCGCTCACGATGAAAGGCACATGAGTGCCTTCAACCAAAGGTTCGTTTGATCAAAGCGCCCATTCACACTCTTCGCGAAAGCTCACAGCCTCTCACAAGTCGCCAGCATGATCGCGCGGGTTTCGGTGGGGCCGTGGGTGTGGCGGTGATTGTGGGCGAAGTTGCCGCCGGTGTAGAAGAGGTGCCAGAGGCCGTTGCGCTGCACCAGGGCGTGCGGGGCGTGGAGGAGGTAGCTCGCGGCGGTGGTGCCGGGAGTGTCGCGGGTGATCCATGCTTTGCGATGCGGTCGCTGCCAGGTGATACCGTCGGTGGAGAAGCAGGGCTCGAAGTCGATGGTCTGAGCATCCAGCCGGTAATGGCCGAGCAGGCCGATGCGACCGCGCTCCGAGTGCGTGACGGAGAGGTAGTAGAACTGCAAATCGCGCGGATCATCCGCATCCGGCGTGATGACGCGCTGGCGATTGCCCCAGGTGAGGCCGTCGGCGCTGATGAAGCGATCAATCACGCGGACCAAGCCGGGGATGTTATCATTGGCGGCGTAGCGCGGATCGTCCTTGCTCACGCTGATGAGCGCCACGGTGTAGAGCTCGAAACTGCCGTCGGGAAGCTGATACACGTTCGTCGCGTCATTGGTGATCAGTTGCGCGGGTGCCAGAGCCTCGCCATCGACCGGTTTGGCCTTGCGACTTGCCAGCTTCGTCAATCCGATCTCCGCCGCCGCCTTGCCATCCACCGTGCGATCACTCGCGTGATAAAGGCAAGGCGTGGCGGCATTCAAGACATTGAATGCGCGACCGTCCACACTGTCCGCAGCCAGATAGCGCACCACGCCTTCGCCATGCGCCCAGAAGTAAAGTCGTGTGCGGCCATCCTTCAGACGCAGCGTGACGACCTGCACTGGCTCCCAGCCTTCCGGAAGTCCACCGATGGCCAGAGGCGCGGTTTTGTCCGGCTCGCCAGGCGTGCAGACGGCTAGCGTGCGTCTCCACTCGCCGCCGACCTTGCCTTCGTGATAGCCGATATTCTTCGCCACGCCCTTTGGCCCTGAAACACTCGTCCACACGCGCCAGCGGTCGTCATCTAGCGGCTCCACGGTGCTGGTGAAATTCTGCACCCAGGCATTCGCTGGCTCTCCTTGATGGCGAAACAACTCGCCATGCTTTTTCCAGGAGGATGCATCGACAAAGGCGGTCCCATCAGCGGCATGGCTATGCCTGCCATTCAACATTCCAAAACCAGCGCCACTGAGCATGGCGAGCATATCACGTCGTGAAGAGGACATCATGCGGACATGGGTTGTACATGACTTGAGAAGGTGCCAGCGAGATCTCGGCCTGGACTTGTCGGGTTGGCTTCCGGCAAGCATGCTGACCTTCAGTGCGTTCTGTGTGGCATGAATGCACAGCGTCTTCTCGTGACATACCTCGGAATGATGAGTTGGTCCTTGGGGGCGGATGTCGAGCCGCAGCCTTTCCTCGCGGCGACGCAAAGGCTCATTGATGCGACGAGCTTCCTCGGCACGCCGTTCAGTGCGGAGGAGATCGCGACGCTGAAGGACGGTATCCGCGCGAGTGATGCGGCGGCGGTTTCTAAGGTGCAGTCGATGCTGGATGCTCATGCGCTCTTCCACGTCACCATCACGCCGGAGCAGCGGGTGAAGGTGGCGGCGGGTGCGGCGAAGCCGGTGCTCGATGAGGCGGGTTGGCGGCAGTATCTCGTGCGGGTAGAGAATGAAGCGGGTGTGACCGCAAAGCTCTTGGCGGGCAGTCCGCAGGCCAAGGAAGCGTATGTGAAAGGCTCGCCGCCGGTGGTGCCGAATGTGAAACCGAAAGACCCCGGCGAACCGGCGCTCTCGACGCGATGGCTGGATTTGCAGATGTTTGAAGCGGAGCCGATGCGGGTGAATTTGAGCGGGCTCGCGGTCGAGTATCGGATCATCCAACTCTACAGCCGCGATGCGGGGAAACGGGATGCGACCTTCAGCTTCGACACCGGCCAGGGCACGCAGGATCTCGGCTTTCGCAATGAGGTGAGCCTGCTCTTTGATTGCCAGCTAGCGCGGGTTGTGAAGCTGAGCATCGTGGATGAAGACGGTATGCCCTGCGTGGCCGAGCTGCTGATCAAAGATGCCGCCGGGCGGGTTTATCCATCTCAGGTCAAGCGTGTGGCACCGGACTTCTTCTTCCACCCGCAGGTGTATCGAGCCAATGGCGAATCGCTGCGGCTGCCGGATGGCGAGTATGATGTCACCTTTCGTCGCGGGCCGGAATCCATCGCGGAGTCGCGTAAGGTGACCATCTCTGGCAAAGACACGACGCTGAGTTTTCAAGTCAAGCGCTGGGTCGATCCCTCAAAGCTAGGCTGGTGGAGTGGGGATCATCACATCCATGCGGCGGGCTGCGCGCACTACTCGCAGCCGACGATGGGCGTCCACGCGCCGGACATGGCGCGGCATTGCATGGGCGAGGATCTCAAGATCGGCGCGAACCTCACCTGGGGACCATGCTTTGATTATCAAAAGCAGTTCTTCACCGGCACGGAAGACAAGGAGTCGCGCCATCCCTTCCTGATCCGCTACGATGTCGAGGTCAGCGGATTTGGTTCGCACAAAAGCGGCCACCTTTGCCTGCTGAAGCTCAAAGAGCAGATGTATCCCGGCGGTGATTCGACCGCGCACTGGCCCACGCTTTGCCTGAACACGCTGAAGTGGGCGAAGAAGCAAGGCGCGCTCACCGGCCCTGCGCACAGCGGCTGGGGCTTGCAGCCGCTGGCGGAAAGCGATCCCGCACGCGGCCAGCAATACAAACTCGGCCTGCCAAGCGCCACCGATGAACTGCCGAACTACATCGTGCCGCCATTCAACGGCATCGGTGCCTGCGAGTACATTGTCGATGTCACGCACATGGTCGAGGGGCCGAATGGCAAGCCCGTGCCTGCCGTGGACTTCATGTCGATGGTGGATACGCCGCACACCTGGGAGCTGAACATCTGGTATCACACGCTCAACGCCGGCTTCCGTACGCGCATCAGCGGCGAGACCGACTTCCCCTGCATCTACGGCGAGCGCGTGGGCCTGGGCCGCGCCTATGTGAAGCTCGATGGACGGCTCAGCTACGACGCCTGGTGCGAGGGCATCCGCTCGGGTCGCGCCTATGTCAGCGATGGCAAAAGCCACCTCATGGAGTTCAAGGCGAACGATCTCGAACTCGGTGTGAACGGCAGCGAACTCAAGCTCGCGAGGCCCGCCACGATCAAGCTCAGCGCCAAAGTTGCGGCGCGGCTCGATGAGCAGCCGCGCCCCGACATCCAAAACGCGCCCGCTGGCCAGAAGCCCTTTTGGGACATCGAGCGCGCCCGCATCGGCAGCACAAGAGAGGTGCCCGTCGAGGTACTCGTGAATGGCGTGTCAGTGCAGAAACAAACCATCGCCGCCGATGGCACGTCGCGTGATTTGGCCTTCGATGTGCCCATCGAAAAGAGCTGCTGGGTCGCGCTGCGCATCCGCGCGAGTTCACACACGAATCCCATTTTCATCATCGTGGATGACAAGCCCATCCGTGAGAAACGCAGCCTCGAGTGGTGCCTCAAAGGCGTGGATCAATGCTGGTCGCAGAAGGAAGCGCTCATCGACCCGAAAGAGCACGCCGATGCCGTGGCGGCGTATGAACATGCGAGAAAGGTCTATCGGGAGAGACTGGCTGACTTTTAAAGTCGCAGCTTCTTCGTGAGCGTGGCTTCTTTATCCGCCTCGCTCATGGGTTTGAAGTCCACTTTGCAGTTCGGCAGCGCGGCTTGGATCGCCTCCACGTCCGCGGCGGAGATGTCCACGGTCTCGATCTTGAGCTTGGTCAGCTTTGGCAGCGCCTTCAGGTGCGGAATGATCTTCGCGCTCAGACGGGCTTCGGTGAGTTCGAGGGATTCGAGCGTCTTGATCTGGGCCAGTGTGGCCATCGTCGATTCATCGAAGCTGATCGGCGAGTCCTTGCCCCAGCTTGGGAGGCGCTGGCCCATGCGCAGGCCGGTGAGGTTCGTGAGCTTGATCAGATGCGCGTTCCCTGCCTGCGTCTGCGCTGTGTGCCAGGTGCGGAATTCCTTGAGCTGTGTGAGCTGGCCGATGGCTTCCATCGCGGCATCGCCCGCCGTTGATCCGGCAAAGGTAAGGCGCTCCAGCTTCGGCAGTGCCTTCAACTGCGCGAGGCCAATGCCGGTGAACTTCTCCGAGCGGAAGGCGGGATGGAAGAACGACAGCGACTTGAGCTTTTGAAATGCGACGAAGTGCTGGTAGCCCGCGTCCGTGAGCTGAACGCCATCGCTGCTCAGTCGTTCGAGTTCGGTGAGTCCGGTGAGCAACGCGAGAGTATCATCCGTGATCGTTTTGCCGCTGATCGTGAGGTCTTTGATCGTCGTGAAACTGCCGAGCGTGCGGAAATCCGCCTCGGTGAAGGCATCACACTTCACATTCACCTGCGTGACGACTCCGGCAGTCTCCGTGACCTTGGCACCGAGGGCTTTGAGAGACGCGACATCCGCAGCCTGGAGGCTGCCGCAAAGAACAATGAAGAGGAGTGGGATAAATTTCATGGGCGCATGAAACGCACGACATGAGGATGTTCTGACCACCTTGGAGAGAAGTTGAGACCAGCGAGTTTGTGATTGTCAGCGCACGCGCCTCTTATCAAACTTCGCGCCCATGAAATTCACCACCCTCGCTACCGCCTCCCTTTTCCTCATCGCCACCGCCTTTGTTCAGGCACAGACTCCGGCACCTGCGAAACCCGCAGTGCCTGCGGTGAAACTGCCGCCCCAGGCCCCTGATGTCGCCGCACAGAAGTTCGGCCCTGATGGCAAGGTGAACCCTGGCTTTGCCGCCGCACATGAGCGCTTCGTGAAAATTGCCCAGGAGGGTAAAGCACAGCTCGTCTTCCTCGGTGACTCGATCACGCAAGGCTGGGGCAGCCAGAAAGCCATCTGGGACAAGGCTTTCGGCCAGTACACGCCTGCCAACTTCGGTATTGGAGGTGACCGCACCCAGCACGTCCTCTGGCGTATTCAAAACGGCGAGCTGGATGGTATCAAGCCCAAGGCAGCCGTGCTCATGATCGGCACGAACAATGTGGCCACCGACACGGCGGAAGGCATCGCCAAAGGCGTCACCGTCATTGTCGAAACCATTCGTGCCAAGCAGCCTCAGGCCAAGATCCTTCTCCTCGCCGTCTTCCCGCGCGGCGACAGGCCCACCGGCAAGCTCGGAGCCCCCAACGACAAGCTCAAGCAGGTCAACGCCATCATCGCCAAACTTGACGATGGGAAGAACATCCACTTCCTCGACATCGGTTCCAAGTTCCCGCAGCCAGACGGTGCCCTCACCAAAGAAGTCATGCCCGACTTCCTCCACCTCTCCGCTGCTGGCTACCAGATCTGGGCCGATGCCATCAGCCCGAAGCTGGCTGAACTGATGAAGTAAGCACTTCGGGAAGAAGTGGTTTCAAGCTTCGGCGGCATGGTCACTCCATGCCGCCGATGTGTTTTGATCTTGGAGCCAGGAGGCATCCGCACGATGAGCGGGCTTTTCCCCAAACTCGGCTTGGCTTGTGTCGTCCAGCGTGCGCAGACTGGTACTATGCCCACCGCTCCACTTGCCACCTGTTCGTTGCCTGAGAGCAATTCACCTTTGCAGCCTTTCTTCGCGCCGCATTCCATCGCCTTGATCGGAGCCACGGAGCGCGCGGGCAGTGTCGGGCGGGCTTTGATGGAAAACCTCATCGCCTTTGCGGGTGAGCTTTACCCCATCAATGCGAAGCATGACCAAGTGCTCGGCTATCGCACTTGGCCAAGTTTGAGCGCCATCGGTTTGCCCGTGGATCTCGCGGTGATCGCCACACCGGCGGTCACCATGCCGGAGATCATCCGCGAATGCGCCACCTGCGGGGTGCGTGCGGCCATCATCATCTCAGCCGGATTTAAGGAAACCGGAGCCGCCGGAGTCGAACTCGAACAACGTGTGCTGGAGGAAGCTCGACGCAGCGGCGTGCGCCTCATTGGCCCGAACTGCCTCGGCCTCATGGCGCCACACACGGGGCTGAACGCCACCTTTGCCACTGCCATGGCGCAGCCCGGACGCGTGGCCTTCCTGAGTCAAAGCGGCGCGCTTTGCACGGCCATCCTCGACTGGAGTTTCCGCCAGCGCGTGGGCTTCAGCGCCTTTGTCTCTGTCGGCTCCATGCTCGATGTCGGCTGGGGCGATCTCATCCGCCACTTCGGCGATGACCCAGCCACGGAGAGCATCGTTTTGTATATGGAGTCCGTGGGCGATGCCGCCGCCTTCATGGAGGCCGCACGCTGTGTCGCGGCAAAGAAACCCATCATTGCCATCAAAGTGGGCCGCACTGCCGCCGCCGCACGCGCCGCCTCCTCCCACACCGGCGCGATGACCGGCAGCGATGACGTGCTCGATGCCGCCTTCGAGCGCGCCGGTGTGCTGCGGGTGGACACCATCGAGCAACTCTTCGACATGGCCGAGGTGCTGTCCAAGCAGCCTTTGCCCAGCGGACCACGGCTCGCCATCGTCACGAATGCTGGCGGACCCGGCGCGCTCGCCACCGATGCCCTCGTGCGTCATGGCGGTGAGCTGGCTGAGTTCACGCCCCCCACGCTCCAGCAACTCGACTCCCAACTGCCCGCGCATTGGAGCCACGGCAATCCC
>NZ_JBILYB010000193.1:0-8899 GCF_044378005.1 Prosthecobacter sp. | reverse complement strand
TCAAGTTTCGTCGCCTCCGGCGTGTCTTGTTGATAGGGGCCCAGAAGAGTGCGCATACCCCGACTCATTGAGCCAAGAGCGCAGATGTTCAAGACTTGTTCTGCCGCAAGTTTTGTCACAGATCTGCAGTTCATGTGAATCAATGCTTAGGAGGCACCTGCCTGCATGACAAAACATGACAACTCAAGCTCACCACTCTGCGAAAACGTGCACATGCACCCGCGATAAGGCTTGAGGGAATCCCCGGAAATACGAAGGTTCACGCACCATTCCCATGATCACATCACCCGCACAGTCCTCTGTGCGGTGATCCGAGCATTCCAAATCATCCGCACAGAGGACTGTGCGGACCACTCTTCAAAGCCATGCCCTTCGATCCATCCAAACCCGCGAACAACTCGCCGAACTCATCGGCAGAGATGCGCAGCCAGCTCACCTCGCTCAACGCCGACATCCAACAACGAGCGACGATCAACGACCTGAACAACGCCATCGCCAATGCCTTGGCCCAAACGAGCAACAACAGCAACGGCGTCGGCACGCTGGGCATCGGAGCCGATGGCAGCTATAACCAGTCCCAGATGCAGGATTTGATCAACAAGGTGGATGAGCTGATCAATGCGCTGAGAAGGTAGATTTCGCAGGCACAGCGATAAGGGGAGGCCCTGCGGCAGAAGCTGAATGAGATGATTCTGAACGGGCGGCGGTAGTTTCCGAACCTCGGGCGACATGGCAGGATGATGACAACTTTTGGCAGACCTAGACCATGTATTCCCGAATGGAGGGGCGTTTTACTTCACACATGAAATCCCGGCGTTTCTTCTACCTCCTCACGCTGCTGCTCGCGCCGCTCGGCGTTCAGACTTCATCACTCGCTGCCGAACAGCGTCCCAATGTCATCTTCATCGTCGTTGACGACCTCGGTTACGGCGAACTCGGTTGCTATGGCGGCAAAGACATCCCGACACCGCAGATCGATGCACTCGCGGCGAGTGGGGCGCGATTCACGAGCGGGTATGTCACCGCGCCGTTTTGCGCGGCCTCGCGCGCGGCGTTGATGACGGGGCGCTATCAGACCCGGTTTGGTTTTGAATTCAATCCCATCGGCGCGAAGAACGCTGCGCCGGGCATTGGCTTACCAGTCGCGGAGAAGACGGTGGCCGATCGCCTGCGTGATGCGGGCTACGCGACGGGGTTGGTGGGCAAGTGGCATCTTGGTGGCACGGCAGCGTTTCATCCGCAGCGGCGTGGCTTTGATGAGTTCTTCGGTTTTCTGCACGAGGGACATTTCTATGTGCCGCCGCCGTGGCAGGGCGTCACGACCTGGCTGCGCCGCAAGACCCTGCCGGATGGCGGTCAGGGCCGGTGGACCTCACCCGATGGACGCATCGTGTGGAGCACCCATCTCGGCTCGAGCGAACCCGAATACGACACCGACAATCCCTTGCTGCGCAGCAGTCAGCCCGTGGATGAACGGGCGAACCTCACGGATGCCTTCACGCGTGAAGCCTGCGATTTCATCGGCCGGCATCGCGCGCAGCCGTTCTTTCTTTATCTCGCCTACAACGCCGTCCACAGCCCCATGCAGGCCACGGACGATTACCTGAAGAAGTTCGCGCACATCGAAGACATCCAACGCCGCCTCTTCGCCGCCATGCTCGCGCATCTCGATGACAGCGTGGGCAAGGTGCTCGTTCAACTCCGTGACAGCGGCATCGAAGAGAACACGCTCGTTGTTTTCTTCAGCGACAACGGAGGCCCCACCCAAGAACTCACCTCCAGCAATGCTCCGTTGCGCGGTGGCAAAGGCGAACTCTGGGATGGCGGTATTCGTGTGCCCTTCATCGCCTCGTGGAAAAATCACATCAACGCAGGTCAGGTGGTGGAGGCACCCGTGGCGTCCATCGACGCCACCGCGACCGCTCTGAAAGTGGCTGGTGCTTTAGCTCCAGAGCCTTCGACCAAAGCCGAAGCAAAGTTGGACGGCATCAACCTCATGCCCCTGCTCACCGGCAAGACCACGCAACTGCCCGAACGTCCCTTGTTCTGGCGCGTTGGCAAAAAGAACGCCCTGCGTCTCGGCGACTGGAAACTCATTCGTGATGGCAAGGAGTGGCAACTCTACGACCTCACGCATGACATCAGCGAGACCCGAAATCTCGCCACCCAAGAACCCGCCCGCCTCCAGCAAATGTCAGCGCTATGGGACAAGTGGAACGCCGAACAAATGGAACCCCTGTGGAAATAAGGAACCCATTTTGATGAAGCTCACATTCCTCACCGCACTGTTGCTCGCGCCGTCGGCCACTTTCTTCCGCCAACCACAAGAAGGCCCGAGAACAGCCCGCATAGAATGACGTTGAGCATTCTCCGATCATCTCAACGATGCATTCAACCCATCACTATGAAGCATCTCATCCTCTCCCTGCTCCTGCTCGCCAGCATCGCTCACAGTCATGAACCCGCAGCGCCCGTGCCCAAGGGCACCGGATTGAAGGTGCTGGTGTATTCGAACACCGGCTACTATCGCCATCCCGAAACGCCAAAGATCAATCGCTGGCTCGTCCTGCTCGGTCACGAAAACGGCTTCGAGGTGGACGTGACGGAGCATTGGAAAGACATGCGTGCCGAGGAACTGAGCCGCTACGACGTGCTCGTGCTCAACAACGCCAACGAACTCGACCAGGTGCTGCCCGAGGAGCAACGCAAGTCGGTGGAGGAATGGTTCACCAAGGGTGGCAAAGGCATCGTCGGCCTGCACGCGGCGTTGGTGCATCAGACCAATTGGCCGTGGCTGAATGCGCTCGGCGGTTGCGACTTCAATAGCGACTCCGACTTCAGCAAAGCGAAGGTCACCATCGATCCCGCCGCGAAGGATCATCCCTCCGTCAAAGGCCAACCCGCCGAGTTTTGGATCGAAGCCGACTGGACCAATCACGACCGCGCCGTCACCGGCCAGCCCGGTTTCAACGTCCTCATGCGCGTGGACGAAACCACTTACACGCCTGTGCGTGATTACTTCAAAACTCGCAACGGCAAGCCCATGGGCGCGGATCATCCCATTGCCTGGACCCACGAACCCGCGACCGGTGGCCGCTTTTTCTACACCGAGTTCGGCCACGACCTGCGCTCGCTCAACACACCGTTCGCACGACAGCACATTCTCGAAGCCATCAAGTGGGCCGCGAAGGCGGTGAGCCCTGCGAGTCAAAAGCAGCAAATTGAACCATGAAACACGCCCTCACCGTTGCCTCCATCATTTTGAAATCAGCTGGGCAGACTGTTTGTCGGCCTTTTTCGGATCAGTTTCGTCGGCTATCTACGCTGCGCTCGGCTCTCACCGCCCTGCTGCTCGCCCCGCTGGCCGAGCTGCAGGCCGCTGACACCTTCCTCATCGAAAACGGCCAGCCTCGCGCGGAGATCATCATCGCGGAAAAACCGGCGCGCATGACCAAGCTGGCGGCGAAGGAGTTGCAGACTTACTTGGAGAAGATCAGCGGGGCGAAGCTCGATGTCGGCACGGCGCCGACGGCGGGGAAGGCGCATATCTTCCTCGGCAAATCTTCGCACACGGAGGCGTTGAAGCTTGCGACGGATGGACTGGAGAATGGGGCGTTTCGCATGGCGTCGGGGGCGGACTGGCTGGCGTTGGTGGGGCCGGATGAGGACTTTGTTCCGATCGAGCCTTGGGGACGGATGCGCAGCACGGCGGAGCAGGCTCGGGTGAATGCGGAGTTTGATAAGATCACGGGTGACACGTTTTGGAATCACTTCGGCTACATCTATGCGCGCTATCACAAGGATCTGGACGTTTGGGATTACGACGACGCGGGGACGCTCAATGCGGTGTATGAGTTCCTCCGCAGTCTCGGTGTGCGTTGGTTTGCGCCGGGGGAACTCGGCGAGGTGGTGCCGAAGATGGCGACGATCACGTTGCCGGGCGTGAACAAGACGGTGAATCCGGATTTCGGCCTGAGGCGTTTCACCTTCTACACGGAGCACACCGGCCTGGCTGACAAGGGCATCTGGATGCTGCGATTGGGCTTGAACCAAGCTCACAAGATCGGCGGCATCTCGCAGGTTTGTCACGGCGCGAAGTTTTTCATCATGCGCGAGGAAATGAAGCTGGCGCACCCAGAGATGTATCTGCTCACCGGCGGCAAACGCGACACCACGACGAAGGGCAGCGGCTATCCCGATCTCAACTCGCCACTGTTCTTCGAGAAGCAGCTCAAATACTCTCGCGTCATGTTCGATCACTTCCGCGAGCCGATGCTCAGCATCGACCTCGTGGATGGTTACGGCGGCATGACTTCGGATGATCCGAAGTGGATGGCGCAGCTCACGCAGGATCGAGGTTGGTCGGGCACGATGTCGGATCAGGTCTGGGGCTACCTCAATCGCGTGGCGCTCGAACTTTATCAATCGCACCCGGATCGCCTCGTGAGCGGACTCGCCTACAGCGCCTACAAAATGCCCCCGGCGAAGCTCGACAAACTCAGCCCGAACCTCGTGCTCATCGAGACGCGGCAACGCCAGAGCTTCTGGGATGAAACGAAGCGCAGCGAGCACCGCAGCTTGCGCGAGGATTGGACGAAGAAACTCACTTCCGGCAAATACCTCACCTGGGACTACAACATCAACGCGCGGCCCGAGCAGGCCGGACGGCCCGTCGTTTATACGAAGCAAATCTCCAGCGACCTGCGCGAGCTGAAAGGCCACACGCTCGGCGAGATGATCGAAATCTACGATCATCCTGCCGGGAAAGAGAACAGTTTCGGCTACGATCCGTTCGCGCTGGAGCACCTGAATCTCTACGTCACCTCACGCCTCTGGTGGGACGCCGGTCAAAGCCTCGACGCGCTGCTGACCGACTACTTCACCAGCTACTACGGCCCCGCGGCCAAGCCGATGCAGGCCTTCGCAGAGTTCTCCGAGGCCAACTGGATGCACATGGGCCAGGACGGCGCGAAGATCGGCGAGGCCTTCACTTTGCTCGCCGCCGCGCAAGCTGCCGCCGATCCACAATCGCTACCCGGTCGTCGCATTCAAAAAATCGCCGACCTCATGAAGCCGCTGCACACGCTGCAACAGCAACTCAGCCGCAAGCACGACACCACGCTCGATTACCGCGTGCTGGAGACAAATCAGACCGGCGGAAAGCCGCTGCGCGAAAAAGCCTTCGATGGCCAGGTGCTCAAAGACTTCTGGACCGACGTGCGCAGCGCCCCGCTCGTGAAGCTCACGCCCGAGGCCCCGCGACCCACCGCCAACGCGATGTTCCAGATCCAGCGCGAAGGCAGCATCCTGCACATCGGCATCGTCTGCCAGGAGCCCGACATGCCCGGCGTCAGCATCGCCACCACTACCGCCGATGATCCAAAACTCCTCGAAGGCGACCACATCACGCTGCTCATCGAGACCGCGTCCAACAGCTACTACGAAATCGCCATCAACCCCGCGGGCACCGTTCTGGAGATCGACCACGGCAAGGACGGCAAAGGCGTGAAGTGGACCTCCGGCGCACAGTTCGCCGTGCATCGCGGCGACAAGGAATGGAGCATCGAAATGCGCCTGCCCATCACCGGCGAAGGCTCCCGCATGATCGACCCGCTCAAAGGCATCGACGGAGCCCAGCCCAAGGATTTGTTCCCCTGGCACTTCAACGTCTGCCGCCAACGCGTGCGCGGCACGACCATCGAGCGCACGGCTTTTTCAGCGACGGGGAAGGACGACTTCTACGTGCCGGAGAAGTTCGCGAAGCTGTGGGGGAAGGGGAAGTGATGAGGACAGGAACCGCGCCATGGTTCAGCCGGACAAGCCTGCCGACCTGCCGGAGATGAAGGTAGCCCCAAGCTATCGTTGAACACGACACAAAGAGTCATGAAACACACCCTCAAACTCCTCACCGCCACCGCCCCACTTTGCATGCACAGTTTCAAAACATCTTTCGCAATCGCCGCTGTCGGCATGCTCGCCGCTTCGGCGTTCGCGCAGAACCTTGAGAGGATCGGAGGTAAAAAGCAAGGAGGCCAAGTGAATGGCGGTGCTTTGATCGATCAAAACCAAAAATTCGCTCCAGTCGTTCAACGGTTCCAAACGGACTTCGGGGTCACCATCAACCTGGCGCCTTTCGATGATCCGGTTGTTGCCAAGAACCATGTCGTGACGGTCTTGAAGACAGAGCAGCTGGACAATGCATTGCAAATCCTCACCTGGGTGGAAGCCGAGTTGAAGCGCTACCCGGCTGGATTCTTGAAGAAGCATGGCTCCAAGAACCTCGTCTTGGCGAACGCCTACATCTCCAAGTCCGCCAAAGGCCCGGCGGCGGCTTACTCACCGACCTTCATCACCGACAGAGCCAGTGATTCGATCCTCGTGACCGTGCCGACGACCATGACTCCTTCACTCGAAGTCCTTGGTCGTGGTTACATCCACCACACGCTGTTCAACTACATGCTTGCGGACGTAAAGTCGACCCATTCGCCGCTCACCCTCGCAAACTGGAAAACGCTGGAGTCCGATGTCTCGAAGCTCGAAACCGAGAGCGCCAAACGGACCACCAAGGCAAGCAACGGACGAGAGGGACTCTACAAAATGCTGTGGGAGCCCTTTGAGTTCAATGAACTGATCACGCTCGCCAAAACCGACGCCAAATTGAAGCAGCGAATGGAGATCGTGCAGTCCTATGTGCAATCGCTCGATCCGCAGTTCAATGAAGCCTTCTGGGCCGTCCTCGCCACGATTCCCGAGCATCAGCGCACCGTTTGTCTCAACGACCTCACGGACACGCACAGCCATGACAAGATCAAGACCGACCCCGAGCTCCAAAGCGACATCCGCAAGCTGGAAGAGCAATGGGGCTTCAAAGTGGTGTGGGAGCCAGGTTCCCCCGCGCCGCCCATGCCGGCGAAAGTGCGGCTCGAATACTCCTACTTCACCGACAAGAAGTTGAACGAGTTCAGATCGTTCATGCGCATGTGCCGCGAGCAGTTGGAAATCTATCCCGAGCAGATCACCAAGCGGCTCAATGTGAAGAATCTCTACATGCTCGACACCTTCAATTTCCGAGGCTCCGGTGTCGCCGGACAAGGCATGAGCTGGCTGCCCCAAGTTTCATTCGCTTATGGCCTCCGCACGTTTGATCCGGCCAAACCCGCATCCATGGACTTCCTCCGCCGCACCATTCACCACGAAGTGCTCCACCTGATGGACCGTGAGTTCTCCAAAGAAGGCGGCCCCATCTACGGCACGAACTGGGACAGCCTAAATCAAGAAGGATTCCACTACAAAATCGGCAGCCCAAGCGCTGCCAGCAGCCCCAGCCAACTCCGCTTCTACAAAGACAACACCAAGTGGCAAGGCTTCGCCGAACCCTACGGCATGAACATCGCCACCGACGACCGCGCCACGCTCTATGCCCGACTCATGACCGCGCATGTAGCTGATGAAGGACGAGGCGACCAGACCTTCCTCGACAAACTAGAAACCGACAAGATCCTCAAAGCCAAAGCCGACCGCATGATCGGGTTCTTCCAACTCCTCAAGCGCGATCTGGCCATTCCGTTACCTAGTCCACTGTATTCAAGACTCGAAGGCATTCTCCGTTCGCAGAAGGCCAATCCGAAACAGGAACAATGAAACACACCGTCTCGCTCCTCACCTTCCTGCTGCTCGCGCCACTGGCCGCGCTTCACGCCGCCGAAGCATTTCCCATCGAGATCACTGGCCGCGCGGTCATCTTTAACCACACCAGCACCGATCCGAAGGACCCGGCGAACACTTCGGGCTACAATCTCGGAGCCAGCATCACCGTGCTGCCGGATGGGCGGGTGATGGCGGTGTGGTTTTCGTCGCCATCGGAAGGGGCTGAGTCGCAGCGCATCATGCAGGCGTTTTCGGCGGATCAAGGGCGCACCTGGGGCCAGGCGACCGTCTTGCAGGACTTCGCCGGGAAGGCGGACTTCGATCCCGCCTTATTCGTCGCAGGGAAGGAGACCTTCCTGTTCTTCTCCGCCTTCAATCCGCAGATCGACATCTACTTTCGCCGTAGTAGCGACTCCGCGAAGACCTGGACCGAGCCGGTGAAGCTCGGTCAGCCGAATCACACCACGCGCGCGAACGGCATCGTGTTGTCCACGGGCGAACTGCTCGCCCCATTGCACCTCCGCGGGACGAAGGCGGGCGGCGTGATGAAATCTCGCGATGGCGGCAAGACGTGGACGCGCTTCGGCGCGGTATCCACTCCTTTGGGACAGGGCGGCGAGCCGACGATCGCAGAGACGAAGTCCGGCGCGATCCACATGCTGCTGCGCACCAAGGACGGCCAGCTCTGGCGCTCCATCAGCCTGGACAAAGGGGAAACCTGGAGCGCGACGGAAAAGACCGGTCTCACCTCCACCTCAAGCGCCAGCCATCTGCTCTGCACCCGCAAAGGCACGCTCGTGCTTACCTACAATCCCGGTCCCGATCCCCACCGCTTTCCTCTTCATATCCGCGTCTCACACGATGAGGGCAAAACTTGGAGCGAACCCACGCTCCTCGCGGATCGCCCAGCCAAAGGCAGCGGCTGGTCCATCTGCTATCCAACGCTCACCGAACTGCCCGATGGCACGCTCGTCGCCATCTGGACGCAGAAGAAAGACTCACCCGGCGAGCTGTATGGCGACATCCACTCGGCGCGTATTCGAGTGCCCCCTCAGTCCAGATAACGACCGGAATGGCCGCGCTCGCCAGGAACCCCTCTCGCGACAGGGATGCGCAGAAATCGAAACCATGACACCACCGACACACTCGCTTCTCTTCACCACTGCACTCACCTTGCTCCTCGCTCAGTCCTCCGCCGCTGCGCCCGGCCCGGCAGAAGCGGCTCCAGCGTTCGAGGCGATGCTGAAGGTCG
>NZ_JBILYB010000190.1:0-9171 GCF_044378005.1 Prosthecobacter sp. | reverse complement strand
ATGCTCGGCTCCGATTTTTTCCAGCAGGTCGCCACCGCGAAGACCGGCATCGGGTCCATCGAGATGGGCGACGGAGCGTTTTTCCTTCGCCGCGAGTTTTTGAGCCGCAGGACGGATGAGATGCGCGCTCACGGCATCACGCTGGTTGTTTTCCACGGTCGTCATTTGCAGACCGATCTGCTTCGCGAGTGCCTTGTCATCAGCGGCGCGGGCGGCCTCCAGTTCCTTTTGCAGGCGCTGGGCGGTCTGTGCGTTGCGCACATAGGTGGCGGCAGCGGCTTTGACGCCTTCAAAGATCTCGCTGCTGCTCATGAGGCGCTGCGAGAGGATGGTGTCACGGGCGATGGCGCGGCTTCTCCGCAGGTAGTCGTGCATGACGCGGTTCGGCAGATCAGGCTCGGGATTGATGAGCGTGACGAGGCTGTCCCAGGCCTGCTCGGCGGTCATGCGGCGCAAAACGGGGCCGGTGAAGTGACTGCTGTCACCGGCGGCGATCTCTCCGCGCACGCACTGCGACTGATAGGCTCGGGTGTGCAGCAACACGCGCAAAAAGGCCTTCATGTCATAGCGCAGCGCCTTCATCTGGCTCTCCAGTTCGCGCTGCAGCGCGGGAATGACGGGCGTGGAGCTGTCCATGATCTCATCGAGCGGCTCGATGTTTGCCAGGCCGAAAAGCCGCTTCCACAGGCGGTTCACGATCACCGTGGTGAAGCGCGGATTCTCCGGCGAGGTGGCCCAGGCCGCGAAGGCATCGAGATGGCCCTCGCCCGTGGCTGCTGGCGGTGCTTTGCCGAACATGACGGCAGGTTTGATCGCCTCATGCGGCTTGCCGTCGTTGTATTGATAGTCGTGCGGGAGTTTCAGCGGCAGGCCGGTCCACACCATGCCCGCGTAGGTCTGCGGGCTGAGCGCATTTTCGATGGTGACGCCCATTTTGGGCCGCTCCGGGCCTTTGTAAGGCCCCACGAGGTCCAAGGCGGCACGAAAGAGAGGAATCTTCTTCCAGTGGCTGAACTCGTTGCCATGCGTGAAGGCCGCCATCTGGTAAAAATCCATCTGCGACCATTTATCGAAGGGATGATTGTGACACTGGGCGCACTCGATGCGTGTGCCGAGAAAGATGCGCGTGAGGTTGGCGAGGTTGTCCAGCGGCATGCCCGTGTCGCGCAGGTAGAAGGCGGTGCCAGGTGCGTTGAAGATGTCGCCACGTGCGGAGAGCATCTCGCGCACCCATTGGTCGTAGGGCTTGTTGCTGCGGAGCGCCTCGCGGATGAGATCACAAAAGACCGCGTGATGCCCGCGTCGTGTGAGCTGCGACTGCGCCCGGAGCACATCGGCCCAGTAGTTGAACCAATGCAGCGCATAGCCATCGCTGGCGAGCAGGCGGTCGATGAGCCGCGCTCGCTTATCCGCACCCGAATCGGCCCAAAACGCGCGAGCCTCCTCCAGGGTCGGGATTCGTCCGATCACATCCAGATACACGCGGCGAAGAAAGACCTCGTCCGAGGCCGGAGCATTCGGTGACAGCCCCTTCTCCTGCCAATGACGCTCCAAAAGGGCATCGATGCGCGATGCCGCCTCATCCGCGTAAAGCGAGACAAAAGACAGAAGCAGGAAAAAGAGGCCTAAACGCATGGAGGCGCTCTAAACGGCGTGATCGCAGTCATGTTTTCAGCACGGACAAGAGTGGCTGGTTGTCCTGCGTTTGTTCGGCCGCATGCGCTTCCTCTATCTCCTTCTCGCCACCACCGCTGCTGCGCAGGTCATGCCTGCGCCGGACATCGCGTCGATTCCGCGGCTGCCATGTGTGACGACGGGTTTTTGCAACACGCTCATTCGCGGCAACAGCTTTGCCGACAAGTCGCAGACGTGGATGCAGCTCTACACGGCGGACATGGCGGTGAGCGCGGAGGGCTTTGTGTTTCTCACGACGAAGTGGGAGGAGGGCCTGCGGGCGGCGGGCATCTACAAAGATGGCGATGCGCTGCCGGAGATGACCGGCCTCGGAGTGAACTCGGGCGAGGCGGTGGCGGTGAGCGAGCACTTCGCGGCCTATGCGCGTGAGGTGAAGAGCAAGGACGGCCCGGTGATGACGCTCGTGCTCTTTGAAAGGCGCGCTGGCAAGGCGCTCGACAGTGCGAAGCAGCGCACCACCTATCTGCCGGAGCAGAAGAGCAGCATCACCGGCCTCGCCATCGACGAGGCGCGGGATCGCGTCTATTTCGCGGATGACGAAGGCGTGCGAGCGCTGTCGTTGAGGACGCTGAAGCCGCTCGACTTTCACATCGCGTTGGAGCGTGCGGGCAAAATGCTCGTGGATGAAAACGGGGCGCTGTGGGTCATTCAGCGGGCTACTTCCGCCTACGCACACACACCGCTGCAAGGCGAGGTCTTTGGCAGCGAAGCCATCGACGCGGAGCACGGCCTCGAGCAGGCCGTGAGCACCTCGGACAAGATCAAATACATCGCCAAGGACACGTCGGGCGCGTTTGTCGGCCTCGATTTCGGCAAAGCCGTGGCCGTCTCCCGGTTCAGCCTCATGGGCGACAGCGCGAAGGCGGACTTCCGGCAGTTGAAGGTGCAAACGAGCGCCGCTGGCCGCGACGGCCCGTGGGCGGATGTCGCCACGCCACTCGACAAGCTCTACAACTACCCGGAGGAGTTTGTGACGCTCGATGCCTCGCAGCCCATCCGCGCCATTCGCGTCCTCTCACCCGATTTGACCATGTGCCGTATGGCTGCGTATGCGCCGCCACAGGTGATCGCGGGCCGTGTGTTGAAGTATGAAGGCGCGGAGCTCAAAGCGAGCCTCAACGACATCACGCAGCCGATGGACATCGCCATCGATCCGCGCACGAAAAGGCTCTTCGTGGCCGATGGAGGCCCGGAGCATCAAATTCACGGTTTTTCCGATCAAAACGGCCAGATGAAGCACGAGGTGAGTTTCGGCGAAAAAGGCGGCTGGAGGTCGCACAAGGGCAAAATCGGCCCGCAGAGCTTCGAGAACATCCGTGGCATCGGTTTTGATGCGCAGGGCTGTCTGTATGTGTGCGATGTCGGCATGGCCGGCATGTGCCAGAGCCGCCTGCATGCCTTCACGCCGGACTTCGAGCCAAAGTGGAGCCTGCACGGCACCAGCTTCCTCGACAGCGTAGATGCCGATCCGCAATCGCCACGCGATGTCTTCTCCAGCTTCAATCACTACCGCGACGAAAAGTGGATCGCCAGCACGCTCGACCGCGCCCGCTTCCCCGATGATCCACGCTCGAACGGCAGCGCCCTCGTTTATGGCGTGCGTCGCTGGTTCGGGAAAAAGTTCCTCATCACCACCACGCAGCATGGCAATCCCATGTGCGTCTTCCGTTTTGAAGACGGTGACGACACCGCCATCCCCTGCGCACTCATCGCACCGCGCCACACCGCGAAAATCTGGCCACCGCACCAGCCGCTGGGCTTTGGCAGCATCATCTGGACGGATGACAACGGCGACGGCCAGTTCGATGCCGCTGAATACGCCAAAGCGCTGCGTGACGACAGCGACACCGCGTTTCAAAACATCGACGAGCAGGGCAACTACGCCTTCATCACCCGCATCAAAGGCACGCGCCATCTGCGCAAACTCGCACTCATCGGTCTGAATGCGCACGGTGCTCCCGTTTGGAAATGGAACGCGCCGGAGAACACGCTGCTCGAACTCCCGCCGCCCTGGCAGGACGGCAAAGCACGCCTCGGCGGCTTCGAGATCGACTCCGAGCGTGGCGAGGTCTTCCTCTTCGGCTTTCCCGCCGACAAACCGAACGAATGCGGCATGAACTGGCCGCTCGGACGCCTGCTGCAACGTTGCGAGATCAAGGACGGCAAGCTCATCGTCACGCAGAGCGCGGAGTTGCTGCACAATGTCGTCATCGACACCCGCACAAAAGACCAGGCCTACGGCGCGGCGTTGTGCGGCGACTATCTTTTCATCGCCTACGCGCATCATTTCACCGTGCTCGTCTATCGCCGCGCCGACCTCAGCCTCGTCGGCCGGCTCGATCTCGGCCCGCAGGTGCTCAAGCCCCTGATGGACGGCATGCACGAGCTCATCGTGCGCCCCGATGGCGAAGGCTTTGTGCTCTGGTCCCCGCACTACGTCGCCAACGCCATCCACCAGCGGCGCTGGAACGGCCAGACCACCGGCTACGAGCCACCACCAACCCTCATGCTCGAAAACAGCAAACTCACCTGGACCGTCGATGGCACCCTCGAACGTCGCGTTCTCCGCGAGAACGGCTGGAGCGCTTGGGAGCCGGTGAAAACAACGGCGCGTGAGTTTGAAGAAGCGCCGCAGGTTAAAACAGCCGCCTACCGCCTGCGCACCGCACGCTCCGACTGGTCCGCGACGGTGTATCTGCGGCGGTGATTTTTTCCCTGAGCTACCCACAGCATCAAGACCACCATGCCCGCCACCCGCCGCCATTTCCTCCAAACGACCACCGCCACACTCGCCGCGTGTGCCTTTGATCCGCGCTTGCTCGCGGCCGATGCCGTCGAAGCCGATGTCTGCATCTATGGCGCGACGGCCAGTGGCATCGCCGCAGCGCTCGGTGCGACGGATGCAGGGGCCAAAGTGATCATTGTGGAGCCTTCGCGATGGCTGGGCGGCATGAGCGGCGGTGGGTTGAACGCGATTGATTGGGGCTACAAGCGCTCGGTGGGCAAGATGGCGCTGAAGCTCCTCATCGATAAGGACGACGTGGCGATGCGTGAGCTCTACAAGCGCGAACTCGCCCAGCTTGGCATCCCGGTGATCTATGAGCATCGGCTGGCGAGCGTGGTGAAGGAAGGCGCTCGGATTCGCAGCATCACGCTCGATCACGCGCCGGCGGACAAGCTCGGCTGCCCCATCGAGCAGCCTTTGGCGAAGAACGCGAAGACCGTCGCGGCGCGGATGTTCATCGACTGCTCGTATGAGGGCGATCTGATGGCGAAGTCCGGCGTGAGCTACACCTGGGGCCGCGAATCGCGCGAGGAGTATGGCGAGTCGCTCGGTGGCGTGCGGCCGATCTTGATGCGTTACGACATCGACCCGTATGTGAAGCCCGGCGATCCGAAGAGCGGCCTGCTGCCATTCGTGCAGGACATACAAATCGGCCCGCTCGGGAGCGCGGACAAGCTCACGATGATGTATGCTTTTCGTTGGGTGCTCACGCGAAAAGACCCCATCCGCATCGAGAAACCCGACGACTATGATCCGCGTCGCTATGAGATCTTCCGCCGCGGTTTCCAGAAGGGCGTGGACATGCGAGCGGGGCGGAAGATGCATGTGCTCGGCGAATACTCGCAAAACAACGGCTGGGGCATCTTCAGCGGCAATTCCAGCCGCGCGCTCTGGGCGCAGTCGATGGCCGGTGAGAACGCCGCCTATCCCGATGGCGACTGGCCCACGCGCTCGCGCATCTGGCGGGATCAGATGAACTTCGTGCGCGGCATGTATCACTTCCTTCGCACCGATCCCTCCGCGCCACCCGACATGCGAGAAAGGGCCGAAGCCATCGGCTTTCAGCGCGGCATCTTCGATGAGACGAACGGCTGGCCGCATCAGCTCTACGTGCGCGAGGCACGACGCATGAAGTCGGACTATGTCGTCACGCAAAAGGATCTCGAAGGCGCGGCCAGCCCCGAGGACTCCGTCGGCCTCGGCAGCTACGGCGTCGATGATTGGCCCTATGCCACCATCGCACACGAGGGCGGCATCGCGCTCAGCGGCGGCGAGTTCAGCATCATGAAGGCGAACCCGGCGCACAGCGGCATCCATCGCCTGCCGTATCGCGCCATTCGTCCGAAGCAGAGCGAGTGCGAGAACCTGCTCGTGCCCGTGTGCTGCTCCGCGAGTCACATCGCGATGACCTGCATCCGCATGGAGCCCGTCTGGATCACGCTCGGCCTCTCCGCAGGCATCGCCGCCGCGCATGCGGTCCAGCAAAACGCCGCCGTGCAAGCCATCGACTTCCCGCGCTACCGCCGTGCCCTGCTCGATGCCGGTCAGATCCTCGAACTCAACGAAACCAGCGCCGCCGGCTGGAACTCCCGCGATGAATGGAACCAATCCAAGCCCGGCTACGAATGGCTCTTTGACGCCATCGACGAAGACCAAGACGGCCGCATCTCACCCGACGAGTATCGCGAGTTCCAGGCCTTCAAACAGAAGCACAAGGACTGGCAGGAGCGGCTCAAGGCGAAGGTTGGTGGGAAGTGAGTTTCAAGAGCCATGAGACGGGCAGACAATGCCTTTCCACCATCGCGGTTACTCCTTCTCTCGCAGCCCCTTCACCACCATCTCGCGGAAGGCGCGGACGTGGGCGAGTTCGTGGCGGCCTTTGGGGTGGAGGAGGGCGACTTGGTCGTGGCCGAGGAAGCTGGAGACATCGCGGTGGATGAAGCGGGCTTTCACATCGGCGGGCACTGGCAGGGCTTCACTTGCGGGTCGGGTGAGAATGGCCACGCCCATGCCGAGAGCCACGTAGTTGAGGATGGAGGTGACGTTGCCCGCCGTCATGATGACGTTCACTTGGTCGCTCAGCCCGGCTTTGGAGACGAGGTGATCAAACTGCATGCGTGAGCTGGAGTTTTCCCCGGCGAGGATGAGCGGCTGCTTGACGATGTCGCGCAGCTTGGGGGCTTTGATCTGGGCAAAGGGATGGCTGGCAAGGCAAACTACCTCAAAGGGGTAGCGCACAAGCGGTGTGGCCTCGAAGCGTGTGGGCAGCGTCACTCCTTGCGGCGTGCCGACGATGGCGAGGTCGGCTTTTTCGGCCTCCAGGAGCTGCCACGCGATGCGCGATGGTGCGTCGATGAGCGAGAGGCGCACCTGCGGATGGGACTCACGGTAGCGGGCGATGACATGGCGCAGGGTGCTGTTGAGCACCGTGGCCGGCGCAGCCATGCGGAGATGTCGCTCGGCCTTGCCGTGTTGGTCGTGGAAGACCTTCTTCAGCGAGTCAAAGCCCTCCACCAGCGGCGCGGCGAGGTCCAGCAGCCGCTCGCCGTCCTCGGTGAGGCGCACATCATGGCCTTTGGCGGTGACGAGTTGCACACCGTAGTCGTCCTCCAGCGCCCTCACCTGACGCCACACGGATGGCGTGGCCATGCCGAGACTGCGTGACGCCGCGGCAAAGGTGCCGTGTCTGGCGATTTCAAACAAGGCGCGTATCTGGCGGAACCGCACTTCCTTGAAATAGCGGCGGTCATCGGAGGGCTTGGCACTGCGTTTGGATTTCATTGCTCTGAGAGTAACGGCCATTAGGAAAATAGTCTCGCAAGCTCATGAAGAAGAAGGGTGGTGGCACTGTATTTTCATGGGTGCTTTCGCCGTCGTCGAGCGCGCCAAGTCTTTCCGAATCCCAAATGAAACTCACCGCCCTGTTTTTGATCCCACTCGCCGCCTCTGCGGCGGAGGGAGATGCTTTTTTCCGCGAGCGTGTGGAGCCATTGCTCAAGCAGCGTTGCTATGAATGCCATTCGCATGCGGGCAAGATCAAGGGCGGGCTGGTTCTGGACTCGCGCTCGGGATGGCAGGCGGGTGGTGACAGCGGGCCTGCGCTGGTGCCGGGGTCGCCGGAAAAGAGCCGCCTCATCGAGGCGGTGCGCTACACGAACCCGGACATGGAGATGCCGCCGAAGGCGAAACTGCCGCAGAGTGAGATCGCCGTGCTGGAGGAGTGGGTGAAGCGCGGTGCGCCCGATCCGCGCGAGACGGTGGCGGTGGCGAAAGCGGTGAAGAAGACCGGCGTGGATGTGGAGGAGGGTCGAAAGCATTGGTCCTATCAACCTGTGCGGGATGCCGCGCCACCCGCCGTGCATGATCAAGCTTGGCCGCTGAATGAGGTGGACGCCTACATTCTTGCCAAGCAGGAGGCGGCGGGCCTTCAACCAGGACCGGAGGCCGAGGCGCATGTCTGGCTGCGGCGCGTGACCTTTGACCTCACTGGCCTGTCGCCGACCGAGGCGGAGATTCAGCACTTTTTGGCCGACCTCGAACGAGACAATCGGACAAGGGGACAATCAGACAAGGAGAAGAGCATCTCATTGTCTCCCCATCCGATTGTCTCATTATCAGGATCATCAGCGCACGAGCGCGTCGTGGACCGTCTGCTGTCATCCAGAGCCTATGGCGAGCGCTGGGCGCGGCATTGGCTGGACCTCGTGGGCTATGCCGAACAGATCGGCACGGAAGGCAAAGTTTTCGCGGAACATGCGTGGCGGTATCGCGACTACCTCGTGGAGTCCTTTCACCAGGACAAACCCTTCGACCGCTTCATCCGCGAGCAGCTCGCGGGCGATCTACTGCCTGCCGCCTCGCCGCAAGAGCGCCGAGAAAACCTCATCGCGACCGGTTTCATCGTGCTGGGAGATGTGGACATCAACGCCATCGACAAGCTGAAGATGGAGCACGACTTCGTGGACAGTCAGGTGAGCAAGGTGGGCACCGCCTTCCTCGGCATGACGTTGGGCTGCGTGCGCTGCCATGATCACAAGTTCGACGCCATCGGCCAGCAGGACTACTACGCGCTGGCGGGCATGTTCCGCAGCACGAAGACGACGTTCAAAACAGGCCACGGCATCTGGAGCAATATCCAACGCGTGCCGCTGCCGGAGCTGGAAGAAGACCGGAAAATCGCCCGCAACCACGAACAGAAGTTGGCTGGCTGGCGGCAGGAAAAACAGAAGCTGGAGGCGCAGTCGAAGGCACTCGGTGACAAACCAGATGCGGCAGGCAAAAAGCGCCTCGACGAGTTGAAAAAGGAAATCACCGCGCTCGAACTCCGCATCGGTCACGGTGAGTATTTTCATCCCGGCAAACCACAAGCCATCGCCGTGCAGGATGCGGAAAAGCCCGCCGACATGCGCGTGACCATCCGAGGCAATCCGTATGCGCTGGGTGACACCATCCCGCGCGGTCTGGTGCGTGTGGCGATGTGGGGTCCGCAGCCGAAGATTCCCGCCGGGCAAAGCGGTCGCCTGCAACTGGCTGATTGGATCGCGGATGCTCGCCACCCGCTCACCGCGCGCATTGCGGTAAACCGCGTCTGGCAGAAGCTCTTCGGAGAGGGGTTGGTGCGCAGCGTGGACTACTTCGGCACGCGCGGTGATACGCCGAGCCATCCCGAGCTGCTCGATCACCTCGCGCAT
>NZ_JBILYB010000062.1:0-34532 GCF_044378005.1 Prosthecobacter sp. | reverse complement strand
AAACCAGCAGTTGTTACTCCAGCCGCATAAGAATCATAGCTTGTTCCGCTGAGGGCGAAGCCGTTACCCGTGGTATCGACCACGATGCCCCAGCGCATACCGTTGGTAGCAATACCTGCGGCATTTGCCAAGTTATCTGCAATCCCGCCAAAGTAGGGTTCATAGAATTGAACCGTTGTAGCTCCGTTGGAAAGCTGAGCGACTGACACGAACGCTAAAGCAAGTATGGTTTTGAATTTCATGAAGAGTAATCTGAGAGTGAAAGCCGCTAAAATGGGAGGTGCTTACTGAAGGTAGCTTTGGAGGTCTGTCCACACAACACTTGAAGGCGATACGCTTTGGTTTTTGCGGAAGAGATAGGACTGGCCGGGCAGGAGGTTAAAGGTCGTAGTCACCGTTGTAGCACCTTGCAGCCAGTTGGTTCCATTCCAGACCAGTGTGACGGTAGGTTTGTTTTTGCCAGAAGTCGCATTATCGACATAAAGCAACTGGTCTCCAGGTGCCAAGGAGCCGACGTTGAACACATTGCCGATGACTTCAGGAATAGGGCTGTTGTAAAAAATGCGAATGTCTTGGCGGGTGCTCCCCGCAAGTGTCGCCAAACGCATGCGATGCGCTGTCATTGGCACTGAACCTGTCACCGAAAGAGTCAGCGCAGTGGTGGTGCTGTTATTTCTTACCGTCACACCTTGTGATACCTGTAGAATGTCATCGTTCGAAGCTGTTGGCCCCTTGAGCCAATTGGTGCCGTTGAAGGTGTAGGTCGTGGTTGGCAGGTTGATGCCTGCAGTCGCAGTAGAGGTGATCAGAATTTGCGTGCCTGCGATAGCTCCGGTGAACAGTGTGCCAACTGTCCAATAGGGGGCAATGCTCACTGAGCTTCCGGTACCATTGGCGGCATTCGTGAGGACACCCGTGAGGTCTTCACCAGCGGGGATGGTAATGTCAACCGAGGCGGTTCCATTGGCCGTGATCGGAAGGATCAAGCCTTCTTTAGTGTCCGAGTCGATGCGGAGAAAATACGTTTTGGCTTGGACACCTGCCGAATAAACGAAGGCATTGGCTGCAAAGTTTGGGGTGCCAGCCATGGTGATTGTGTTGCCAGCGATGGACTGAATCACACCTTGGAATTCCGAGGCTCTGCCCAGAGGTGCCCCGAGAGCCACATCAGAGGCGGTTGGAACAGGCACGGAAACGAAGCCCACAGGGTCTGTGGTGGCAGCCATGGCCGAACTGAAGGCAAAGGCGCTAAGGGTGGCGAGGAATTTGATCGATTTCATGGTGAATTGGGAAGTCTGTCAGTTGTATTAACCCCGAATTTTGGCAATCGTTACCGAAAAACAGTGACAAAGTCGATAGGATTTTAGTCCCCGGGAAGTTTTCGCGTGACGAAGGTGTCTCGCGGGCGCCTTGCTTCAGCTTGAAGGGCTTGGCGGACTGTCTGGCGAGGCTTGGGTGTGGAGATTCTTCGAATCTTCTGGATAGAGAAGGCCTTGCGGGCCTTTGTTATGAGCCGCCCAACCTTTTTGCCCATGCTCCGCTCCATCGTTCTGCTCGCCACGCTTTTCCTGACTCAGGCTGCCATTGCCGCGCCTTCTTTCCAACTTCAGCCCAATGAGGTCATCGCTCTGACGGGTGGCTCGAACATGGAGCGGACGCGTTTTAACGTCTTCCTCCAGACGCACCTCATTGCCGCGAAGCCGGAACTGAAGGTCAAGGTGCGCAATTTCGGCTGGGAAGGGGACACGGTCTTCGAGCAGTGGCGGGATGGCGGGAACGTGGAAAATCTGGAGGCGAAGCGCCGGGAGGCGGAGCGGCGCATCCAGGCGGAGACGGGCTCCACGAGCTGGCGGCAGCAGCGCGACTGGCGGGTGCAGCTCCGCGACGCGGGGGCGACGGTGGTGATCGCGCAGTTCGGGCAGATGGAGTCTCTGGCTGGTGTGGAGAAGCTGCCGCAGTTCATTGCGGCTTATGAAAAGCTGATCGCGGAGTTTGCGGATGAGGGGCGGCGGGTGGTGCTGGTGTCTCCGGTGCCGTTTGAGCGAAGTGCGGCGCTGGGAGAGTACTCGGAGGCGATTCGGGGGCTCGCGGAGAAGCTGGGGCTGCCGTTCGTGGGGCCGGTCGGAATGGTCGGGCTTGTCGGACACAGTCTGACGGAAGAGGGGCATCGTGCGTTTGCGGAGCATTTGGTGAAGGCTCTGGGGCTCACGCCAGTCTCGAACGAAGCGGTCCGCGCGCAGGTCCTGGAGTTTGAGCGTCTCTGGTTCGACTACTGGCGGCCGATGAACTGGTCCTTCCTGATGGGGGACCGGACGAACGTGCCCTACTCGAAAGACTGGAAAGACACCTCGAAGCGCATCTTCCCCACGGAGATGAATGACTTCCTGCCGCTGCTGAAGCAGGCGGAGGAGAATATTTGGAATGCTCTGGCTGGGAAGCCCGTGGTGCCCGTGGGCGTGCGCTCCTCGATCCCGGTGGAGCCGGCGACGGCGAAGCCGCAGTCGCCGGAGGAGGAGCTGGCGAGCTTCCAGATCCTGGATGACTTCCAGGTGAATCTTTTCGCCAGTGAGGCGGACGGCGTGGTGAAGCCGATCCAGATGCGCTGGGATGAGCGGGGTCGCCTCTGGGTGGCCTGCGCGGTGAGCTACCCGCAGATCAAACCGGGCGAAAAGGCGAACGACTACGTGCTGGTCTGCGAAGACACCGACGGCAATGGCAAGGCGGACAAGTTTCACAAGTTCGTGGAGGGGCTCTTCATGCCTGCGGGCCTCGAACTTGGCGATGGCGGCCTGTATGTGGCGCAGGGCACGGAGCTGCTGCATTTCAAAGACACAGACGGTGATGAAAAGGCGGACACGAAGCGCATCGTGCTCGGTGGTTTCGGCACCGCCGACTCGCACCAGATGATCAACTGCATCAACTGGGGCTTCGGCGGCGAGCTGTGGTTCACCCAGGGGCATCACATCTACTCCCGCGTGGAGACGCCGTATGGCGTGGAAACCCTGAACCGCGCCGGGGTATGGCGTCTGCGCCCGCGCACCGGGCATTTGGACCCCTTCTTCCAGTGGTCCTCCGCCGGGGCGAACTGCTGGGGCGTGGTGACCACGCCCTACGGCCAGCCTTTCCACAAGAGCGGCGCGAACATCGGCAGCTACTACAGCACGCCGGGGCTGGTGCGCTCAAACCTCGCGGTGAATGCGCAGGCGCTGAATCTCTGCCTGGCACCGATCAAGCAGGTGGGCATGGAGTTCCTGCACAGCAGCCACTTCCCCAAGGAGATGCAGGGGCGGATCATCATCGGTGGTTATTACGCGAACCTGCTGGAGCAGCACGAGCTGAAGTTCGAAAACGGCATGTTCTCCACGAAGCTGCTGCCGAACATCATCGAGACGAAGAACAATGTCTTCCGCCCCGTGGAGGTGCGCTGCGGTCCTGACGGAGCCCTGTATGTGGCGGACTGGTATAACCCGATCATCGGCCACTACCAGGCGAGCTACCGCCACCCGGATCGCGACAAGGCGCATGGCCGTGTCTGGCGCGTCAGTTACAAAGGCGGGCAGGTGGTCAAAAAGGTCAATCTCGTAAAAGCGAGCACGGAGGACCTGCTGGAGCAGCTCGACTCGCCGGAGCGCTGGGCGGCGTATCAGTCAAAGCGGCTGCTGTTTGAAAAGGACTCGAAGGAAGTCGTAACCGCGGTGGATGCCTGGGCAACCAAAAACGCCGCCAATGACTACCGCCGACTCCAGGCGCTCTCGCTTTATGAAGCGCACGAAACCGCGCGTCCCGAGCTGCTGAAGTCCCTGCTGCGTGCGCCGGATGCCCGCATCCGCGCCTATGCCACGAGGACGCTTTCGACTTGGGCTAGGAACGGTGTTTTGCCAGAGGCTCTGACGCTCCTGGAAACCCAGATCGCCGATGACGATGCGCTGGTGCGGCTGGAGGCCATCGTGGCGGCCAGTTACGTGAATGATCCTCGCGCTGCCGTGGTGGCTGCGCGCTCGCTGGACAAGGAATTCAACGCCTATCACCTGCACGCGCTGACGAAGACCCTGCACGCCACGAACGGGCTCTGGGCCGCGCTGCTGAGCGCGGGCAAGCTGAGCTTCGACAAGGACGAGCACCTCATCTTTGCCCTGCAAAACGGCTGGGTGGAGAACAATCCCGACGACCTCAAAAACCTCTCCGGCGCCGCCGTGGCCTACCAGCCAAACGCCGCCTCCAGCGAGGTCACCGCCATCATCCGCCAGCAGATCGAGAAGCATCAGGGCAATGCCGAGAAACTGACCACCTGGCTCAAGGCGCTGGCTGGGGTGGCCACGGCTGCGGATCTGCCGTTCATCTTCGAGCGCGGTGGCAAAAACGCCGCCGTGCTGGCTGCGCTGAAGATCACCAAGCCGAAGGACGCGGATGCACTGCTGGAGCCGCTCTTCAGCGACACCAACCCGGCGCTGCGTGCCCAGGCCCTGCGACTGGCCGGAGCCTGGAAAGTCCAAGCCTTCGCCGACCGCATCCGCGAACTCGCTTTTGATGACAAGGCACCGCTTCAGGCACAGGCCCTCGATGCGCTCATTAGCATGAGGCCGGATGAGGTGGTGGGCCGGATGTTGAAGCAATTCGCCAATCTCAAGACACCGCAGGAAGTCGCGCCGCTGCTCAGTCAGGTGGTATCCCGCACGGAAGGTCACGCCGCCTTGACGCGTGCTTTGCAGAAGCCCGAGGCGCTCCCGATCAGCAGCGCCAAGCTCGTGCTCCAGGCGCTGAACAGTCTCGGAAAGACCGATGCCAAGATTTCGCCACTGCTCATGAAGCTCGCCGGTATCAACGCCGCCCTACCGGCCTACACGAAGGAGTATGTCAGCAACGTCATCAAGGCGGCGAACACCTTTGGAAACGCCGCCGAGGGAAAGAAGATCTACGAGCAGACTGGCTGCATCGCCTGCCACATGCCGGGAGTCGCGCAGAGCAAGATCGGTCCCGATCTGAGCACAATCAGCCGTGGTCTGCCGATCGACATGATCATCACCGAGGTTGTCTGGCCAGCGCTGAACATCAAGGAAGGCTACGAAGCCGCGACGGTCACGATGAAGGACGGCAGCGTCGTCACCGGCTTCAAGCAGACCGACACGGCGGAAGCCATCGCCATCCGCGAGATGGCCACGGGTCAGGTGAAGAGCATCAAGCGCTCCGACACACAGAGCATCCAGATCGGCGGCACGGTGATGCCCGATGGCCTTACTGCCACGATGAACGAGCAGCAGCTCGCGCATCTGGTGAAGTATCTGAGCCAGCTCGGGGCGGAGTGAACCCGTGAGGCCAAGTCACGGCTGCAACAAAACCAGTGACGGAAAATACCGGCGCAGATATCCGCGATCTTTGGCTGCAAGCCGGTCAGCCTGAGTCTGCGCATGTGCGCCTACCAGAAAATCAGGGATCAAGTGATCACGCGGACCGCCTTGCTGGCGATACTTCCGAAATATTTGTCCAGCCTGCCATGCCGCAGAAGACTGAGTGGCGTCGAACTGGATACCCAGAGCGTTCAGGATGCGATCCAGCTCCTCCTGATTGCTCAAACCTGCACCAACCTCGGCATAAACAACCTCACAACAGACGAGAGCACCTTCGGTGCGTGCTTGAGCGAGTGTGCGGACCCAGTCAACGGCATCGGCTTCACCAGCGATGATGGAGATCAATGCGGAGCTATCGACAGCGGTGATCATTTCTCGGGTGGGAGTTCGACTGGTCCGCGAGAGTCATCCAACCACTCCGCCGAGTTTTTACCCTCGTAGCCTCCTTTGCCTGTACCGATGCAGGCCATCATGTCTTGAATGTCGAACGCCGGGACTGCCTTTAAGTAAGGAGCACCTTCATCAAATTCCAACACCGACCCGGGCTTGAGCTTGAGCTTTCGCCGAATTGGCTCCGGAATAAAAGAGAAAGCTTCTTGGGTGAGGACGGCTTGCATGCGTTTAAGATACGCTCACACCAATCATGATTCAATACCTGAAACCTGAGCTAGGTTCAGTGGTCACTCTCCCGACTCAAAACTCGCGCCATAAGCCGCGCAGAGGCTGCCAGGCAGGGTGACCTGCACTTTGCCACCATTCAGGCGGGCGGCCTCGGCGGCGAGCACGAGCTGGAGGGCACCACCTGCTCCCATGCCTTCGCCGAGGGTGGCGCGTGGTTTCATCATGTTCGAAGTCGCCATCCACGCGGAGGTTTCCGCTTCATCCAGCATCGCAATGCCAGACTCCCCGCTCACGCGGACTTCGTCTGGGCCAAAGTCGGTGCTCCGAGCGATCTCCGACAGCTTCTCCGCGCGCTCGCTTTCACTCAGGAAGGCAAAGGCGGGCGTGTGGGCGAGCTTCAATCCGGTGTCGCCGAGACTCAGCAGCAGGGCTCCGGCTCCTTCGGTGGCTTTCAGGTCGGCATGATAATAGGTCACGGCCTCGGCGCCGATCCAGTCGCATTCCTCGGCACCGATCACGAGCACTCGGTCCACGAGACCCTGAGTCAACCAGGTGTGGGCCATGGACACACCTTCGATGATGGCGCTGGATTCGCCGATGAGCGTGGTCACAGGGCCGTCCACACCGAGGAAGGCGGCCACGTGGGAGGCGGGGGCATTGTAAACGGTCTCCGGGAAAATGAGCGGGCTGGCGAGCGCGGGCGTCTCGATGACTTCGTGGTAAAACTTGCCGCTGAACTGCACGCAGCCGTTGAACATGCACTGGATGATGCCGAGACGGCCAGCGCCCTGTCCATTCGGGAAGCCTGCTTTTTCCAGGGCCTCCAGCGCGGCGGCCATGATGAACTTCGTGATCGGGCTGGCACGGCGAAGGCGGGGGAACTTGGGCAGTCGGTCCGCCGGGATGGGCGGCACCATGCGCACCAGGCAGTCCCAGTCGCGCGTGCTGACGGTGCGCGGGCAGTTGGTGATGGTCAGCTCCGTGTTCTCGGTCACAGCAGCCACGAGTGACTCGGTGCCCCAGCCCGCCGCAGAAACCGCGCCGCTGCTGAGCACACGCAGTCCCACGCTCGTATCAAAACTGCGCACTGAGAACTGAGCACTGCCCACTGGCTTGAAAACGAGCGTCGCATTCGTGCCCCCAAACCCAAAGCTGTTCGTCAGCGCCACGTTCACCTTCCCCTCGCGCCATTGTTTGACGAGATCAAAGCACACTGCGGGGTCCGTCTCGCGGACGTTCAGGCTGGCGGGCAGCCACTGGCCGCGCATGGCCATGAGGCAGATCACGGCTTCCACCGCGCCTGCGCCGCCGAGCAGATGCCCCATGGCGGACTTCGTAGAGCTGAGGGCGATGCGCGCGGCGCTTTCACCGGCCCAGGCTTTGATGGCGCTGGCTTCGGCGATGTCGTTGTAGGGCGTGCCGGTGCCGTGGGAGTTGATGTAGTTCACCTCGCCCGCCGTGACCCCTGCCATGGCGCAGGCTCCGGCCATGGTGCGGATGGCGGCTTTGCCCTCGGGATCGGGCTGGGTGAGATGATGGAGGTCGGTGGCGGTCGCGTAACCCGCCGCTTCGCACAAGGCGGTGGCACCGCGCTCAGCGGCGGCTTCTTCGCTTTCGAGAAGCATGACGGCGGCCCCTTCGCCGAGGGCGAGACCATCGCGTGCGGCATCGAAAGGGCGGGGCACTCCGCTCGGAGCGAGCGCGCGGAGAGTGTCGAAGCCGGCGAAGACGAGCTCGGCGAGCGCATCGTAACCCCCGGCCAGCACGCGGCGGGCATTGCCAGTCTGGATCATCGCCATGGCGTCCCCGATGGCATTGGCACCACTGGCGCAGGCATTGGAGACGACGATGATCGGCCCGTGCCAGTCATACTCGGCGGCGATGGCGGAGATCTGCTTCTGCGGCTGGTAATACTCGACTCGGGAGAGCTGGCCGGGCACGCGTCCGGCATTGCCGATGGCCGTGCGGAAGTAGTCCTGCCCCACGCTCATGGCTCCGGCGGAGGTGCCGATGATGATCGCGTCGATGCCCTGCAATCCGGGCAGTTTGGCCATGGCCAGCGCCTCGCGGATGGCGATCAGGAGCATCTTCGTGCCACGGTCGATCAGGTGATCCCGCCGACGCGGCATTTTTAAAAAGAGGCGCTCGTCCGGCAGCGTGACCTGCGCGGCAGTCCTGGCGATGCGCTGGCTGACGTCAAACATCGTCACCGGGGTGAAGTTCATCCGGTTGGCCCGGAACGAGGCTTCGTTCTCCTGCCAGTCCATGCCGAGCGGCGACACGATGCCCGCGCCGGTGATGAGGATGCGTTGAGAAGAGGAAGACACGATCAGAGCAAAAGAGAACGGCGGAGAGGGCGGGATGGATTCCAGCGCTTGAACCTACGCGCTGAACTCGCCACTGTCGCGGCCCAGCGCCTCCGGTTTAAGGACGCGCGGCCCTGAGTGTCAAATGTTTGGTGAACGATGGAAACAAAACCTCAGCCAGAAAGGTGATGAGATCGCCCTCTGGTATCCCGAGGGCGCGCTCACGTTTCGGGAGCTGGAGGCTGCGGCGCGGGCGCTGAAGCCACAGATTTGCCCGGTGTTGGGGGAGTTTTATCTGGCGCAGGGTGATGGCGTGGAGATCACGGTGGCCTTGCTGGCTGGTTTTCTGACGCAGCGGCCCGTGCAGGTGGTGGAAAAAGATCGCCAGAGGCGTGTGCCGACCACCGCAGCCCCCGCCGAAGTGGCTTTGATCAAGCAGACCGTCGGCAGTTCCGGCCTGCGGCGCTGCCAGTTCTTCAGCTTCGCGCAGATCGCCGCCGATGTGGATCGTCTCCATGCCGCGCTTGGATTGGGCGGGCAGGATGTGGCGCTGGCCGCTCTGAGCGTGGCGCATTCCTTCGGCCTCACGACGACGGTTTTGCAGACGCTGCTGAACGGCCTGCCGACGCACTGGCTGCCCACGCCTTTCCCCACGGGCATGATCGAGGCGCTGGCGCAGCATGAGCGGGTCTTTCTCCCCGGCGTGCCAGCAATGTGGAAGGCCTGGCTGCTCTCGGGCCTGGATCTGAGCCGCGTGACACTCGCCGTGTCCGCAGGCTCCACGCTGACGCTGGATCTGGAAAAGCGCGTGCGAGAGGTCTTCGATCTCAAGCTGCACAATCTCTACGGCACCAGCGAATGCGGAGCCATCAGTTACGATGCCTCCACGACACCTCGCACCTCTGAGCAAGACATCGGCCAGGTGCTGCCCGGCATCGAAGTTCAGACCGCTCAAGATGGCCGGCTGCTCGTGCGCAGTGACGCCGTGGGTCAGGGCTACGATGAGACGAAGCCCGGCGAGGTCTTTGCCAATGGCGAGCACCTGACCTGGGATGTGATCGAGGTCACCGAACAAGGGCTGGTGTTTGATCAATGCCTCGGCGCGGGGATCAACGTCGCCAGCCGCAAGCTCGGGCCCGACGAGATCGCCGCCAAGATCCGCGAAGCCACCGGCATCGACGGCGTGCAGGTCAGCGGAGCCCGTAGCCGAGATCCCGAGCGCGTGCAGGACGTCGTCTGCACCATCGCTCTGCCGCCGGAGCAGCTCACCCAGGAGTTCAAAGCCCGCGCCTGCGTCGCCCTCGCCCCGTGGGAAGTGCCTAGGCGGTGGGTGGTGGCAGTTTGATGGTAAAGAGCGCAAACTGAGCATTTTGTTTTGAGTTCCCCGGCCTGATGGCAGTTAATAGCCATCACCATGAAGCCTGTTTTCGAAAAAGTGCCGCGCCGCGACTGGGAATCCTTTCACTGTGAGGTCGTGCATGGGCCGGACTACGGCACGCGCTGGCATTTCCATCCTGAGTATCAGATCACCCTGGCGATCCGCAGTCGCGGGCATCGTGTGGTGGGGGATAACATCTCGCCACTGCGCGATGGCGATCTGGTGGTGCTCGGCTCGAACCTTCCGCATGTCTGGCATCAGGACGAAGTCGCCGGGGCCAGTGTGGATGCGATCATCGTGCGCTTCACGGAGTCCTTCCTCGGCTCGGAGTTCATGAGTCTGCCGGAAATGGAGCCGGTGAAGAGCCTGCTGCGCCGATCAGCTCGCGGTTTGGAAGTGAAGGGCGCGACTCGGACGGACATCTCTGCACGGATGCGCCGCATGGCGGATTCTACAGGGCTTGCGCGTGTGGTGGAACTGCTGGGCATTCTGGACACGCTTGCGAGGTCGAAGGATCTGAACACGCTCGCCAGCGCCAGCTACGAGCCTGCTCTTCACTCCGGTGATCAGGACCGGATGCAGCGCGTGGTGGATCACATCCATCAAAACCTCACGGAAGACATCGACCGCAAGCAGCTCGCGAAGCTGGCGCATCTGAGTGAGGGGGCGTTCAGCCGCTTCTTCCGCTCACGCACGGGCAAGACGGTGCCGGAATACATCAACGAAGTCCGCATTGGCCGCGCCTGCCGCATGATCACGGAGGATCAGCAGAACATCACGGACATCGCACTCGACTGCGGCTACCGGAACCTCGCCAACTTCAACCGGCGCTTCCGCGAAGTGGTGGGCAGCACCCCGCGCGAGTATCGCGCCCAGATGCGCGTGCTCGGCGGCGGGGGCCGGTGATTCGCTTTACGGGACTTCGACCTGAGGCAGGTTCCAGACCTTTTTGGCGTATTCGAGGATGGTGCGATCGCTGCTGAAGAAGCCAACTCGGGCGGTGTTGAGTATGGCTTTCTTGGTCCAGAGGTCGGACTGCTTGTAGCAGGCATCGACCTTGGCCTGGGCATCGACATACATCTGGTAGTCAGCGAGGCAGAGGTAGGGGTCGCCGTGCTCCAGGAAGCTGTCGCGGAGCGGTTTGAAGTCGCCTGCATTGCCGGTGAAGTAGTCGCTGCCGATCCAGTCAATGGTGTCACGCAGGGCTTCATTGCCCCAGTAATATTCCCAGGGATTGTAACCACGGGCTTTGATGTCGGTGACTTCTTCGACAGTGAGGCCGAAGATGAAGATGTTATCGTCTCCGACTTCTTCAGCGATCTCGACATTGGCACCATCAAGCGTGCCGATGGTAAGCGCGCCGTTGAGAGCGAGCTTCATGTTGCCAGTGCCGGAAGCTTCTTTGCCGGCGGTGGAGATTTGCTCGGAGAGATCGGCGGCAGGGATGATTTTCTCGGCGAGGGAGACGCCGTAATTCGGCAGGAAGACGACCTTCAACTTGTCACCCACGCGCGGGTCATTGTTCACCTTGGCGGCGAGGGAGTTGATGCAATGAATGATGTTTTTGGCGAGGAAGTAGCCTGGCGCGGCCTTGGCACCAAAGATGAAGACGCGGGGATGGAAGTCGGCACCTGGATTGTTCAGGATGGTCCGGTAGAGGGTGACGATGTTCAGCAGGTTCAGGTGCTGGCGCTTGTATTCGTGGAGACGCTTGATCTGCACGTCGAAGAGAGCATCCGGGCTGACGTGAACACCGCAGAGATCCTGGATGATCTTGGCGAGGGCGACTTTGTGCTGACGCTTGATGTAGCGGTAGCGTTCGCGGAAGGAACTGTCTTCCGTGAAGGGTTCGAGATCGCGGAGTTTGTTCGCGTCCTTGCGCCAGCCGAGGCCGATGCTTTCGGTGATGAGGGAGGAGAGCTGCGGATTGCAGACATCGAGCCAGCGGCGGAAGGTGACGCCGTTGGTGATGTTGACGAAGCGTTCGGGGAAGAGTTCGTGGAACTCGGGGAAGAGTCGCTCGCAAAGCAGACGCGTGTGCAAGGCCGCGACGCCGTTGGTGGCATGTCCGCCGAGGACGGACATGTGGGCCATGCGGACGTATTTGCCACCGCGCTCGTCGATAAGGGAGAGGACGCGTTTCTTCTCGGCATCGCCGGGCCACTTGGCCTCGACTTCACCTTCGAGGAACTGGGCGTTGATGCGGTAGATGATCTGGAGATGGCGTGGCAGCACGCGCTCGAAGAGGCCGACGGACCACATTTCCAGCGCCTCGGGGAGGAGGGTGTGGTTCGTGTAGCTGAAGGTTTCCTGGCAGATCTTCCAAGCCTGTGCCCAGGGGAGACCCTCCTCATCGACGAGGATGCGCATGAGCTCGGGGATAGCGACAGCGGGATGCGTGTCGTTGAGCTGGACGGCGGCTTTAGACGGGAACTCGCTCCAAGGCAGGGAGTAGCCGCCTTTGAAACGGCGAACGATGTCAGCGAGCGAGCAGGCGACGAAGAAGTACTGCTGCACGAGGCGGAGTTCTTTGCCTGACTCGGTGGCATCGTTCGGATAAAGCACTTTCGAGACGGTTTCGGCGATGGCTTTTTCACGAAGGGCCTCGATGTAGCTGCCTTCGTTGAAGACTTGGAAGTTGAAGTCTTCATCGGCCTGCGCCTGCCAGAGGCGGAGGACGTTCACGGTGTGGCTGTCGTAGCCAACGATCGGGATGTCCCAGGGGAGGCCGAGCAGGCACTTGGTATCGATCCATTCGGCATGGGGATTGCCATGGTCGTCGAACTTCTGGATGACGCGGCCGTAGATATGGACGCGCTGGCGGTAGCTCGGGCGGGCGATTTTCCAAGGGGAGCCATCGCGCATCCAGGCGTCGGGATGCTCGACTTGTTTGCCGTTGACGAACTCCTGGCGGAAGAGGCCGAACTCATAATGAATGCCGTAGCCGATGGCTGGCAGATTCATGGTGGAGAGGCTGTCCATGAAACAGGCGGCAAGACGCCCGAGGCCACCATTGCCGAGCCCCATGTCGGGCTCGCTCTGGAGGAGGGTGTCGAGATCCTTGCCCATGTCGTGAAGGGCGGCCTTCGTGGCATCGTAGAGGCCGGAGTTGCGGAGGTTGTTCTCCAGCAGGCGGCCCATGAGATATTCGAGTGAGAGATAATGAATGCGGCGGACGCCGGACTGGCGGTGCAGGGCGCGCGACTTCGTGGCTCCATCCATCACGCGATCCCGCACGGCGAGGCAGGTGGCGACCCACCAGTCATTGGCGCTGGCGCTGTCCACAAAGGCTCCGAGGGTGAAGCGGACGTGATTGACGATGGAGGCCTTGATGGCTTCAGGGGTGTTGCCGAGGTCGCAGGGAGCGGGGATCATGGGTGTAATGGAAGGTCGGGATCACCAAGTCACCCATTTGGGAAGCTCCACAGGCGCGATGACCAGGGTGATTTCGCCTTTGGGTGGCTTGGTTTGGTAGTGTGAAAGCACTTGCTGTGCCGGACCGCGTTGGAATTCCTCAAACTTCTTCGTCAACTCGCGGGCGACGACAACGCGGTGCTCGGGTTTGGCAGCGGCGATCATGCCGAGGGTGTCCACGAGGCGGTAGGGGCTCTCGAAGTAGAGGCTGGTGGCCTCGCGCTGCATGGCGGCGAGGAGTTCCTTTTCGCGCTGGCCTTTTTTATGAGCAAGGAAGCCTCCAAAATAGAAGGGCACGGTGGGCAAACCACTGGCGGCAAGGGCAGTGAGCACGGCGCTGGGGCCGGGGAGGCTCTCGACTCTCAATCCAGCAGCAACCATGCTTTGGACGAGTCTTTGTCCTGGATCGGAAACGGTGGGCATCCCGGCATCGGAGATGAGTGCCACGCTGCCGCCACTTTTGATGTGGGCGATGAGTTCGGGGATGCGTCGGGCTTCGTTGTGCTCGTTCAGACTGACCAGTCGGCTGCGGATGCCGTGATGGGAAAGGAGTCGGCCCGAATGGCGTGTGTCCTCGCAGGCGATGAGATCGACTCTCTTCAGCGCATCCAATGCACGGAGGGTGATGTCTGCGAGATTGCCGATGGGCGTGGCGACGAGGTAGAGCGCGGGCTCGGCGGCGAAGCTGAGATTCTCGATGATCAGCTCATCGAGATCAGCCTCAGTATCCTCTGAGTACTGAGCACTGAGCACTTCGGGCTCGTCATCAGGCGAGGCGTCTGCTGGCTGACTATCCTCCTGCGGGGTCACCATCCCTCGGAGATTTCGTTGGCGAGACTGGAAGCAAGACGCTGGGCGGCGTCATCGAGAGCCTGGGCCTCGGAGTTCTGGACGTTGGAGTCGAGGATGACGTAGGAGAGGCCGGAGGCATTGCCGGTGTGAAGGGGTCGGCCTGAAGCAGTATCACGGATGGTGAAGCTGGCAGTAAGACGCATCTGGAGCTGGGAGGTGCGCAGGACGTTTCGGCGAGCGGAGCGGAACTGGGAACGATTGGTGCGGACGATCACACCTTCGAGCACGGCTTCGGCATCGTCTTTGGAGACGATTTGATAGGAGCCATCCATCTGGATCTGCTTGATGAGAGCATTCGTGACCACCGAGGAGAGTCGTGGTTCCAGGGTGTCGTTTTCAAAAGTGGGGACGGCCAGCTTTGTGATGCCTGCGAGGTGGGCAGGCTTCTGACCACCGAGATGGTAGCCAGCACAGCTGCTGAGGACGAGGCAAAGAGATAGCAGAGGGAGGAGCGTTTTCATCCAGGCTGGGAGTGGTGTGAGGAGATGGCGAGCCAAGCTAAGCCGGTGATATTAAGGAGCCGGTGGCTTTGGCGGCACTGGCAGCGTGGTGCCTGGAGCAGGAACCGTGGGGCTGATAGTCGGAGCGGCAGGGACGGGCAGAAGCGCAGGTTTTTCTTCGGGCACGGCAGGCAGGAGGCCTCCAGGGCCAGGGGCTGCACCAGGCTTGGTCGGGAGAGCGGGCTCGCTGAGGGGGATGGGGAGGAAATTGTCATTTCCTGCGCGCATCTGCGGCTTCTGGCCGAGTTTCGCGAGTTCGGGTGGCAGTGGGCCCACATACTCGTCGCGGTTCTTCAGATTCTTGGCGGAAGAGACGGTGTAATCCTGGTCAGGCTGCCCTTTCTGGGCGTCGGACACGGCGTCGGGGTCGGAGGCGGCGAGTTCAGCGAGGAGTGTGCGGGCTTCGGCAGATGCTTCCGGCGAGCCATACTTGAGCGCTTCATTGAAGTAGATGGCAGCGGCTTTGGCCTTGCCCTGACGCATGTAAAATTTACCGACGTTCAGTGACTGGCTGGCTTCGACGGCATTGATCTGGCGCAGGCCCAGTTCAGCTTCACTCGCACGTTCACCTTTCGGGTTCGTGGTCATGTAGGTATTCAGGGCATCACGCGCGGCAGTGATGTTGGATTTGTCTTCACTGCGACTGGCGGCCACGCTGCTGATGGAGCCGATTCGGAACTGAGCTTCTCCGGCCTGCTTGGTGTTCGGGTAGTTGTCCACCACGGTCTGGAAGGCCTGCACGGCTTTGGCTTTTTCTCCAATGTCCTGGTAGATCTCGCCGATACTGAACTGGGCGATGGGAGCCAGCTTGCCGAAGGGGGCATTGGTGATGATTTTCTGATAAAACGCGACGATCTCTTCGCCGCCCATTTTAAAGGGGATGAGGATGAGACTGCGTTCCTTTTTGCCGCCTTTGGCCACTTCAGCAATTTCATACTGCTGCTGGATGGCGTCCTCGAAGCGGGCGCTGGAGCGGTAGCTGTCGATGAAGGTCTGGAAGGCATCGAACGACTCCTTCAAGCTGCTGCCACTCTGTTTCACGATCAGGGCATTCGCATAGGAGGCCTCGGAGGCGGCGACGGTGAATGGGTAAAGCCTGATGATTTCCTGGTAGGTGCTTTGGGCGCGACCGGTGCGGCCATCATTCTGGGAGGCCCGGGCCTGCATGAGCAGGGCTGTGGCCTCAGACTCCTGCCGTTGACGTTCATCCGAGGCAGGCACGGCTTTGTCCTTTTTCTCGAAGAGTCCGAGGAAAGCGGGGGCGGGGGTGGTCAGCGTAAAAAGTGCGGCTGTAACAGTCGCGAAGACTGAAATGCGTGGGAAAGTGAAGTCACTCATCAGGCGTCGATACTAAAGGAGTGTCAAAGACGCGTCAAGGAGGCAGACGGCCCGTCAACGCATGGCAGAAGAATGGGCCAAATGCAGCGAGATCATGCATTGAGCTGGAATCCGAGCCCGAGTATCCTCGGGGCGATGAAATCCCGCCGCCCCCCCAAGGATAATCCCGTCACCGTCTGTGCCCACCCCCTCACGCTTGGCATCGAGGCCGGTGGCACACGCACCTCGGTCCTGCTCGTCGATGCCGATGACCAGGAGCGGCTCTCTTTTCAGACCAGTCCTGCCGTACTGCCCCTGATGTCGGATCGTGAGCTGCTCTGGCACCTGCGAGACATCGCCGCGCGGCTGCCTTTCACCCCATCCTCCATCGGCATCGGCATGGCCGGAGCCCGGACGGAGGCGGACAAAGATCGCCTCCGTCGTGCCGCCTCACGCATCTGGCCCGCCGTGCCCTGCATCGCCACGAACGATCTCGACACCGCCCTGGCCGCCGTTCCGGAGCGCACAGTCCCCTTCCCTCGCGTGCTTGTGCTAAGCGGCACGGGTTCATGCTGCTTTGGCCGAGCACCCGATGGCCGCACGGCAAAGGTCGGCGGGCGCGGTCACGTCATCGGAGATCGTGCCAGTGCATGCGATATCGGCCTGCGCGCCCTGCGGGCGGTCATTGCCGATCTCGATCATCGTGGAAAGATGGGCGCGCTCGGCGTGGCCATCCTAAATGCCCTCACCTTCAATGAGCCCGAGCAACTCATCCCCTGGTCCGTGAATGCCAGCAAAACCGAGATCGCCAGCCTCGCCATCACGGTTTTTACCGTCGCTGCCAAAGGCGACAAGCTCGCCAAACGCCTGCTCTCTGACTCCGCCGCCATGCTGGCCGAAGATGCCTGCGTCTGCGCCCGTCAGTTGCTCGGCAGCGACCACGGGGAGATCGAGTTCGTGCTGAATGGCGGCGTCCTTTTAAAAAACCCGTCCTTCCAGCGCGATGTCTCCCGCCGCATCCGCAAAGGCTGGCCTGGGGCGCGCATCACGCCACTGGTGCATCCCTCCGTCTGGGGGGCCATCGCACTTGCCCGCCGCGTCTTGGCACCAGTGCTCTCAAAGCCCCGCAAGGAAGCTACCGAGTTTGTGCTCCCCCCTGAGATCGCCGATCTCGCCGTGCTCGCAAAATCCCCCACAGAGATGCGCAATCCGCGCTCCATGAAGCTCGATCAAATGCCCCTGGCCAAGGGCATCGATCTCATGCTCAGCGAGGATGCAGCACTGACTCAGGCCATCCGTGCCGAGAAGAAAAACATCACCCTTGTGATCACCCAGGTCGTGCGTGCTTTTCAAAGCGGAGGGCGGCTTTTTTACGTCGGCGCAGGCACCAGCGGGCGTCTTGGCGTCCTCGATGCCAGCGAGATCCCGCCCACCTTCCGTGCTCCGCGTGAGCAGGTGCAGGGCATCATCGCTGGAGGACGCCAGGCACTCTGGAGCGCCGTGGAAGGCGCCGAGGATGACGTGCAGGCCGGAGCGCTGGCTGTGAGAAATCGCAGCATTGTCAAACGCGATGTCGTCATCGGCATCGCCGCCAGTGGGCGCACGCCCTTCGTCTGGGGTGCGCTACGTGAAGCCAAAAAGCGTGGAGCCTTCACCGTGCTCCTTTGCTTCAATCCCGCCATGCGTCAGGCCGTCCAGCGCGTCCGCGATGTCTCATGGAAACCCGCCGTCATGATCACTCCCGATGCCGGTCCCGAAGTGCTCACTGGCTCCACGCGTCTGAAATCCGGCACGGCGACCAAACTCATCCTGAACATGATCACCACCCTCGCCATGACCAAGGTGGGCAAGGTCGTGAGCAATCTCATGGTCGATCTCAACCCCTCCAACATCAAACTGCGTGACCGGGCCGTGCGCATCATCAGCGAGCTCACCGGCACTTCTCGGGAGGAAGCCCGTACTGCCCTTCAGTCCTCGGGCTGGGTGGTCAAGACAGCCTACCTGGCTCTGCATCGGAAGTGAAGTTCACCGAGGCAGGCTTGACCTTGGGGCTTTTTTCCGAGTAGCCTGACCTTGTATGAAAACCTCCTTCATTCTCGCCGCCGCCTTTCTTAGCCTCCATTCCGCCTGGGCCGACTGGGTCATCATTCAAAAAGTCACCACTGATCAGGCCAAGGACATGTCCATGAGCATCAAGGCCAAGGGGGACAAGTCACGCATGGACATGGGAGATCAGATGAGCCTCATCCTCGACAGCACGACGGGTGATTCCACCATGTTCATGCATCCGCAGAAGATGATGATGAAGCTCAGTGCGGACAGCATGAAGGGCATCATGGCCATGGCCGCGCAGCAGCTCGGCAGCGAACCCGCCGCCAAGCCCAAAGCCACTGGGCAGAAGGAAAAAGTGGGAGAACACGAGTGCGAAATTTACACTTGGGAAGGCAAGCTCGGCACTGGCAAGTTCTGGGTCGCCAAGGACTTCCCCAATGCCAAAGAGCTGAACGAACTCCAGGACAAGATGATGAAATCCATGGGTAGCCCCATGACCAGCCTCGTCCCTCAGAACAGCGACTTTCCTGGCATCGTGGTGAAGTCGGAAATGACCGTCATGGGCAAGAAAAACATCTCCGAACTCGTCTCCGCCAAGCAGGAGTCCCTGAGTGACGACATCTTCAAAACACCTGAAGGCTATCAGGAAATGAAAACCCCAGGCCTGCCCGGCAAGTGATTCTCAGATCGGTACATCGCCGCCTCAGTCAGTGAAACTGCTCCGCAGATCCACCTTGTCTCCCATCTCGGCAGAGAGCTTCACGAGGCGGTCGAAGAGGCTTTTCTTCATCGCTGCATGTTCAGCATTCGAGGCGAGATCGGTCATCTCCTGCGGATCTTCCTCGAGGTGGTAGAGACGGAGCACTTTGGCCTTCGGATAGGCGATGAGCTTCCAGCCGTCATGCGTAACGGCGCGTTGGAGTTCCAAATAGGCTCCATAGACAGATTCGTAGCTGGATTGCTTCTGCTCGCCGCTCAGCAACGGGCGGAAGCTGTTGTAGAAGACGTGCTTCGGCTTCTCGGCTCCGGCGAGATCGAGCGCGGTGGCCATCACGTCTTGCAGGTAGATCGCGGAGTCGTTTTTCGCGCCTTTTGCCACACCGGGACCAGCAACGAGGAAGGGCACGCGCACGCTGTGGTCATGCATGTTTTGTTTTCCAAACAGGCCGTGATGCCCGACCGCGAGTCCGTGGTCGGCGGTGAAGAAGATCCAGGTGTTCTCCGCCTGGCCGCTGGCATCGAGCGCATCAAGGATGCGACCGATTTGAGCGTCCATGTGACTGATGAGCGCATAGTATTCCTGGCGGTGCGTCTTCACCGAAAGCTCCGTGCGCGGCATGGGCGCGAGGTTTTCATCCCTCAGCTTGTGGGAGCAGCCGATGTCGTCCTTGTGTGGATACTCGGGCAGGAAGTTCTGCGGCATGGCAATGCGACTGAGCGGATATTGATCAATGAACTCCTTCGGTGCTTGTCTCGGATCATGCGGCGCATTGAACGCAGCATAGATGAAGAAGGGCCTCTCCTGCTGCTTCGCATCGGCGAGGAAGCCGAGTGTGTTGTCGCGCACGACCTCGCTCCAATGTGTGCCGCCTTCCCAGAAGCCGCCGAGCGATTTATCGAACGGGCTCCAGGCATCGGTTTGATCTGCGATAGGGCGATTGTAGGCCGTGGGAACCGTCTTCGGCATGCCAGCGCGAACGTCCTTCACCACGTCGAAGCACTTCGCGGCATCGGTCTGGATGTGCCACTTGCCGGTCATGTAGGTCTTGTAGCCCGCCTTCTGCATGAGCTGCGGCCAGAGCACGCCTTTTTCGCGTTCTGCGTTGGTCTTGTTGTAAACCTTGTCCGCATCCCACACGCTGCGTCCCGTGACGAGCATCGTGCGGCTGGCCACGCACACCGCGCCGCTCCACGAGCCCATGTTGTAGGCTCCTGTGAACGATGTGCCTCGCGATGCGAGTCGGTCGAGGTTCGGCGTGTCGATGTCCGTGTGCCCGAATGCGCGCACGGCCTCGTAGCAGTGGTCGTCGGCAAAGAGGAAGAGGATGTTGGGCTTTGCAGCCTGCAACGAAGTGCTGATGAAGAGGGTGAGAATGAAGTGACGGAGCATGGCTATTTTTGGGCGGCTTTAGTTTTGAAGATTCGGACCTCGACATCGTTGGCCTGCTTCACGCCGGGAGTGCTGCGGCCGTTGGCGATGCTGGCTTCGAGTTGCTTCGTGAGTTTGGCGACGATGTCAGGATGCTCGGCACTGAGGTTCTTGGTTTCGGCGATCTCGGTACTGAGATCGTAGAGTTGGACGGCCGGCAGTCCTTGCTTGGCGGCTTCGACATCGCCCGGTTTTCCCCAGCCTCCGGAGCCTGGGCAGAGGCAGAGCTTCCAGCGGACCTCACGTACAGCGAAGCGGCCGTTGATGCTGTGATGGATGACGCTTTGACGTGATACGGCGTTCTCAGTGCCGAGCAATGCAGGGAGCAGGCTCATGCTGTCCTCGGCAGCGGTGTCTGGCAGTTTCACGCCGAGGATTTCGGCGCAGGTGGCCATGAAGTCGGTGTGGCAGATGAGTTGGTCGCTTTGCGAGCCAGCTTTGACCTTGCCTGGCCAGCGGACGAAGAATGGCACGCGGTGTCCGCCATCCCAAATGTCCGCCTTGTAGCCGCGAAGCCGCTCGCTAGCGAAGTGGCCCTGCTTTTCGAGTTTGTCGGTGCCTGCCTGGGGCGAACAGCCGTTGTCGGCGGTGAAGATGACAAGCGTGTTGTCCGCGAGGCCCGCCTGATCGAGCGCCGCGAGCACGTCACCGACGATGGCATCGGTCATCATGACGAAGTCGCCGTAATCGCCAAGGCCACTCTTTCCCTGCCACTCAGGCGTGGGCAGGATGGGGGTGTGCGGCGAGGTGAGCGGCAAGTAGAGAAAGAAAGGTTTTCCTGCTTTCGCATCCGCAGAGCGCTCCTGCACATAGCTCACGGCTCGCTTCCCAAGACGCGGCAGCATGGCGATCGGCTCGATGGTCTCGATGACACGATCTCCCTCGATCAAAGCGGACATGGTGCGTGCATTTGAGCAGCCCCAGAACAGATCAAAGCCACGCGTCACCGGCCCGTCGATGATCTCCGCGCCGACAGGCAGCCCGGCATTGCCCATGCCTTTTTTCTTGGCGCTCTTTGCCGCCGGGGTTTTGGATTGAAAACCGAGGTGCCACTTGCCGATGCAGGCCGTGGTGTAGCCCTGCGCCTTCAACAAACCCGCCACCGTGAGCCGATCTGCGGCGATGAGTGGCTCGTCATTGCCGCCATCCAGCACGCCCGCCTGCAAGCGAGTGCGCCACGCGTAGCGACCAGTGAGCAATCCGTAACGCGTCGGCGTGCAGACGGACGAGCCGCTGTGCGCATCCGTGAATGTCATGCCCTGCGCCGCGAGTTTGTCCAGATGAGGCGTGGCGATCTTTCCACACTGCGGATTTAGACACTGCACATCGCCGTAGCCGAGGTCATCGGCGAGGATGTAAATGATGTTGGGTTTTTCAGCCAGGAGCGGAGAGCAGAGGGCGGAGAGAATGAAGATTGCAAAGCGCATGAGAGTTATTCGACTTTCTTCTTCGCCTTGCCTCTCGCAGGCTTCTTCGAGCCGCGTTGATCCATCGGCAGCAAAGCACCGCCACGCGCTTTCATCTCCGCATCGCAGAGCTCACGCATCTTCTTCAAGGTGTCGGCATGCGCAGGATCGGTGGCGAGGTTCTTCAATTGGTCGTGGTCGGTTTGCAGATCGTGCAGGAACTCGTAGGCGGGCTGTTGGTCAAAGTAGCGCGCATAGACATAGCGTCGATCGCGTATGCCCTCCCAGGTCAGCGTGGGGGCGAGATCGACATGCTCGCAGAAGAAATGCGTGCGCCAGGGTTTGTCGCTACCTCTGCCCTCGATCAAAGTGGACAGGCTGCGGCCTTCGTAGCCAGCGGGGCGCTTCGCACCGGCCCAGTCGAGGAAGGTGGGGGCGAGATCGGCATTCAGCACGAGATCGTCGCAGACCTTGCCGCGCTGCTCTTTCGGCAAACGTGGATCATAGACGACCATCGGCACACGCAGCGACTCCTCATAGTGCGACCATTTGCCCTGAAAGCCGCGATCTCCGAGGTAATAACCGTTATCAGCGGAATAGACGATGATCGTGTTGTCGGCGAGGCCGGCCTCTTTGAGCGAGGCAAGCACCCGCGAGATGGCTTTGTCGATGCCGCTGATCATGCGGTAGTAGGCTCGCACGTTCGTCTCATACTTCTCCGGCGTGTCATAGCCCCAGAAGAAGCGCTCGCGGTTGATGCTGTCTTTGAGGAACTGCGGATGCGCGTCAAAGATGGCCGCATCGCCAAGGCGCGGTGGCGGGATGCTGCGGCCCTCATACAGGCCATCGACCGACGGCGGCCAGGGATACAAGCCGATGCCCGGGCGATGATCGCTGTCCTCAGCATGAGCTGCGTTGAACCAAAGGTTGAGGCAGAAAGGCTTGTCCTTCGGCTGAGATTTGATGAACGCGATGCCTTTGTCGCACACGATGTCCGTCTCATGCCGCTTTGAGCCATCGGGCATCGTCTTGAAGTAGGGATTGCGGCCGATGGCCTCGTATTCGTCGTAGTGCTCCTCGGGCTTGAATCCCGGCGGGGCAATCATGTGCCACTTACCGAAATGCCCGGTGCGGTAGCCCGCCTGGCGCAGCACTTCGGGGAACATCGTGCTCAAGGATTCTGGCAGCACCTGCGGCATCGCATCGCGCTTCGCATGCGTGCGCACCCACTGGCCTGTCAGCACGACCGCGCGGCTCACCCAGCAGACTGCGGTGGTGACATGCGCGTTGCTGAAGCGCACGCCCTGCGAAGCGAGACCATCAATTGTCGGCGTCTGGATGATGGGATGTCCGGCGCAGCTCAGCGTGTCGTAGCGCTGATCATCCGCGAAGAGGAAGAGGATGTTGGGCCGCTCGGCGGCCAATGACGAATGCAGAATGACGAATGACGAAAGGAGCAAAAGGGAACGCTTCATGGATAGGTGCTATTTGGCGGATTGGCGGGTGAACTCATCCTGGGTGAGCTTACCGTCACTGTTTTGATCAAAGTTTTTGAAGCGGGCCTCCGCGTTGTCCTTCTTCGCGAGGCCGTTGCGGTATTCGTCGAGCGTCAGATGGCCGTCCTGGTTCTTGTCCCAGTTTTTGAAGGCACGCAGGCGTGTCTCTGGTGTGATTTCGGCGGGCTTGGCCACAGGTTTTGGCGCGGCTTTCGCACGCAGCGCAGGATCGACACTTTTGGGCAGCGTGGCAAACCACGCGTCGATGGCGGTGGTCATGTGCTTCACGCGTTCCGGTTCGGCGGTGGCGAGATTGTTGGTTTGGAAACGATCCGCGATGACATCAAAGAGCTCCGTGCGCTGCTTGGTCTCGTCGAGGATGAGCACATGCGATCCCTCACGCATTGCAAAGGCGGGCCAGTCATCGCCAGTGTGGCCGCCCTGCCACCACCAAAAGACAGGTTTGGTGCGCGCCTGCTTCTCACCTTTGAAGGCGGGGAGCATGCTCTCGCCATCGGAGGCATAGCCTTCGGGTGATTTCACACCCGTGGCGGCGAGCACGGTGGGAAAGACATCCACACCGGCGAGCGCGGTTTCCTTGTCCACTCGGCCCGCAGGCACCACACCGGGCCAGCGCACGAGGAAAGGCACGTTCACGCCGCCCATGAGCAGGCTGCGCTTGCGACCACGCAGGCCACCGGTGCTGCCCTGGCTGTGATAAAACTTCTGCCCCGGTTGCGCGTGGCTGTTCTCAGGGCCGTTGTCGCTGGAGAACATGATGAGTGTGTTATTGGCGAGGCCCAACTCATCGAGCGCATCCAGCACGCGTCCTACCTGCCGGTCCGCACGCGAAACCGCCGCGTAATAAGTCCGCTGCGGCTCCGGCACGTCGGGATATGGCTTTTTGTCGTCCTCCGTGGCCGAGACGAGGTGATGGGCTTCATGCAGCCAGAGATTGATGTAAAACGACGCACCTTTCGCCTCGCGGATGAAGCGCAGCGCATGCTCTGTGGCTGCCACAGACTGAAAGCTCGGTCCATCCTTGGCGGAGATGTCGGCAAGGCTTGTTCCTTCAAAAACACCGCGCCCAGGTCCGACCCACACCGCCGCGTCATCATAACCATAGGCAACTGGCAAAGGAGTGAACCCATCCTTTTCCTGCCCGCTGAGATGCCACTTGCCATAGTGCGCGGTCTTGTAGCCCGCTTCTTTCAGCACACGCGGCAGCAGCGGTGCCTTCGGATCGAGCCAGTCGGGCATGTTGCGCGCCACGTTTTGCTCATGCGTGGCAAAGTGCTGATGCACACCCCAGCGCGAGGGAAACTGCCCCGTCACGATGCCCGTGCGGCTCGGCGAGCACACCGGATTCACCACCGTGAAGCTCCAGAAGTCCGTGCCTTCCTTCGCCATGCTGTCGAGGTTCGGCGTCTGGATGCGTGGATGCCCATGACAGGCCAGATCACCGAAGCCGAGGTCATCCGCGTAGATGAAGATGACATTGGGCTGCGCCCAGGCGGAGAGCAGAGGACAAAGGACGAAGAGGAAGACGCAAAGACGCTTCATGATGGAAGATTACTTTTTCGTCTTCTTGCCTTTGGCTTTGCCCTTCGGCTGATCGGCGAGTGTTTTCTTCACGAGCGTGGTGAACTCATCAGTCTGCTTCTGCCAGGCGGCTTCGAGTTCCTTCGCCTTCTCGGGCATCTTCGCGGCGAGATCGTTTTGCTCGGCGCGGTCGGTTTTCAGGTCGTAGAGCGCCCAGGCATCGCCTTTGGCGGCGACGAGCTTCCAATCGCCAACGCGGATGGCTTTGTTGTCTTCATGCAGCCACCAGAGGCTGTTGCGGGCGATGGTTTCGTCCTTGGCAAAGGCTGGCGCAAGGCTTCGTCCTGGGGCTTCCGGGATCGGTTCGCCCTTCCATTCCTTCGGCTTCTCGATGCCAACGATGTCGAGCACGGTGGGCACGATGTCGATGACATGCGCGGGCGTGGTGCGCAGCTCGTTCTTCGCGGTGATACCCGCAGGCCAGTGCGCGATGAGCGGCGTGCTGATGCCGCCTTCATGCACCCAGGTCTTGTGGCGGCGATGCGGCGTGTTTGCAGCGCTGGAGAAGCCAGGGCCGAGGCAAAGATAAGTCTCGGCGCTACCCGGAGACGCGGCGGGATCGTGGCCGCCATTGCGCACCATGATCTCCGCGCTGGCACCGTTGTCGGAGGCGAAAAAGATGAGTGTGTTTTCAAACGCGCCCATGTCCTTGAGCTGCGCGAGGATGCGGCCGATCTCGCGGTCCATGCGGTCCACCATCGCGGCATGGATGGCCATCTTCGTGGCCTGGAAGCGGCGCTGCTCGTCGGTCAGTTCGCTCCAGGGCAGCGGGCGATTCACTTCGCCGGGCCCGAGTTTTTCCATCGCATCAGGAAAGGCATACGGCGGGCCGACTTCACGTTCCAAGTCCGACAAAGTCGTGTTCGTGATGCCCATCTCCTTTTGGCGGGCAAAACGGGTCTCGCGCATCTTGTCCCAGCCTTTGAGATACTTGTCGCGATACTTCGCGATGTCCTCCGGCAACGCATGCAGCGGGAAATGCGGCGCGATGAAGGGGATGTAGTGGAAGAAGGACTTCTGAGCGTGATTCGCGGCGTGATCCTTCAAGCAATCAATCGCGTGGTCGGCTGTGGCGATGGTCGTGTAGTAGCCTTTTTCGTCCGCAGGCACTTCAACTGGCACGTCGTCGATGGCGTTGCCTTTGGCGGTGAAAAAGTTTCCCTGGTTGCGGGTGTCGAGCGAGCGATCAAAACCCGCATCGAGCACCTTGCCGTCGATGTGCCACTTCCCGCTGTGGTAGCTGCGATAACCCGCTGGCTTGAGGAAATCCGGCAGCAGCCGCGCCCATGGCTGCCGCACGCCCTGACCACCACCGCCGACATTCGGCAGCGCGTCCCGATGAATCTGCTGCGCATAAAAGCCGGTCATCAAAGCACCGCGTGTGGGCCAGCAGCGGGCGGTGTTGTAGAACTGCGTGAAGCGCAGGCCGTTCTTCGCCAGCGAGTCGAGATTCGGTGTCTCGATCTCGCCGCCGTAGCAGCCGAGGTCGGAGTAGCCGAGGTCGTCGGCGAGGATGAAGACGATGTTGGGCTTTCCATCCTTCGCTGAAGCTTCGGAGGACAAGGCTGCGGCGAAGAGCGAAGGGCAGAGGGCGAGGAGACAGAAAAGGACAAGCTTCATGGAGCGTCAGGAAACGCGGCATGGGCGAGCAGCTTGCGGCAAAGATCGGCGGAAGCCTGTCGAGGCTTCGGGCTTCACTTGCGATAGTCCGCGCCGGTGAGGCTCTTGAGCACGCTGTCCTGCCACTGGCGGAGTTTGGTCTGAAGAGATTTCACGAGTTCTGGCTGTTGAGCGGCCAGATTTGTCTTTTCAGCGGGATCAGCCTTCAAATCGAAAAGCTCGATCTTTGGAGCACCGCTCTTCTGCTCGTGGATGACGAGCTTCTGATCGCCCTCGATGATGCTACGCGCGCCGAGGTAGTCTTCCTCAGTGATGACGGGGTGACGGAAGTTCGTGAAATCACGCGTGGCCTTGCCGCCCATCTTTTTCACCAGCGGTGTGGTGCCCTGCTGAAGCTCGGGAGCGATGTAGGGCTCCACACCGGCCTTTTTGCCAGCCGTCTGATATTCCCAAAAATGCAGCGCTGTAGGCCGAGTCGTCATCGTGCCATCAATCACAGGGCTGAGGTCGATGCCATCAAGCGGACGCTGTGGCAGCGGCTGGCCGACAAGCGCGGCGACGGTAGGAAGGAGATCACTGGTGGAGGCACGCACGCTCGTGCTGCGCGGCTTCGTGATGCGTGCGGGCCATTCGATGAGACCGGGGACCAGCGTGCCGCCTTCATAAAAGGTGCCTTTGGTGCCACGATGAGGCACACCGAGCGCGGCATCGGGCGAGGTGCCGTTGTCGCCGCAGTAAAAGAGCAGCGTGTTTTCGCGCAGGCCGTTTTGGGCGAGATGTTTTCTCAAGGTGCCGATGGTGCGGTCCATGGCGGTGATCTCGGCGTAGCGCTCGCGTAGCACCTCGCCCTGCGGGCGTTTGGTGCCGCCGCCGGTTTCGTTGGAGGTGAGTTTGACCATCTTCGTGTATTTCGCAGGCAGGTCGTCATAGAGCGCGAGATCCTGCGGCAGGCCGCTGTAAGGCTCGTGCGGCGAGCCGAACCAGATGACCTGGAAGAACGGCTTTCCAGCTTTCTGAGCGCGTTCGATGACTTGAATGGCCTCGCGGATGAGGATCTCGGAGCTCTCGCCTTGGAAAACCTCGGGCTGACCGCCATTGCGTGAGAGCGATGGGTTCATCTCGAAGAAGTTGTCATGCGAGAGGCACTCATGAAATCCCATCGCCAGCGGACTCACGGGCGACTCCTTCTTCACCGCACCGACATGCCATTTGCCGAGATGGGCGCAGTGATAGCCTGCTTTCGAAAGGAGGTGAGCGCTGCTGATCTCCTCTGGTCGGAAGGACCAGCCCGGCGTGAAGGTGCCCATGCGGTTCGGGTGCCGTCCGGTGAGAAAACTCGCCCGCGTGGGCGAGCAGCTCGGATGCGCGGCGTAAAAGCGATCCATCCGCAGCCCCGTGGCCGCCATCTCATCCAACACGGGCGTTTTGACATGTGGATGACCGTGATAGCCCGTCTCCTCCCATCCGTGATCATCGCCCATCATGAGGATGATGTTCGGCGTGGCCGAAAATGACGAATGAAGTATACCGAATGACGAAAGGAGGAAATAGAGAATGGGGCGCATGGCTTGCTGTCGAGTTTCAGATCGAAGGGCGGTGAAACGCTGTCGAACTTGTTGAAATCGCAGGAAACAACGGCTTCCGGCAACTCATGGATCATCGAAGGGCGGAACTTCGCAGCAAAGCACCTGCTCATGGATTGCTCGAACAAGCCGACGTGAGTCTGGAAGAGTTCATCGCTGGGCTCTGATTTTCCCGTTTCCTTGCGCGCCTTTGCGGCTAATCAAGGCGCATGACCCACGCCGAAGCCGCCGCCCGCGCTGCCTTTCTCCGCACTGAACTCGAGAAGCACAACCGCCTCTACTATGTCGAGGCGCGGCCTGTCATCAGTGATGTGCAGTACGATGCGTTGCTGAAGGAACTTCAAGCCATCGAGGCGCAGTTTCCTGATCTGCTGACGCCGGACTCGCCGACGCAGCGGGTGGGCGGCGCCCCGTTGGAGGGCTTCACGCAGATCCGGCATTCGGTGCCGATGATGAGTCTGGACAACACCTACTCCGAGGAGGAACTCGCCGCCTTCTTTGCCCGCCTACAAAAGGGCCTCGGCCGCGAGCAGATCGACTGCGTGATCGAACCGAAGGTGGACGGCGTGGCCATCTCCATCCGTTATGAAAACGGCGTCCTCAAGCATGGCGCGACTCGTGGCGACGGCCAGACGGGCGACGATGTGACGAACAACCTCAAGACCATCAAAACCCTGCCCCTGCGCCTGCCAGCCGACGGCCCGCAGAACTTCGAGGTGCGCGGAGAGGTCTTCATGCCGAAGGCGAACTTCGCCAAACTGAATCAAGAGCGCGAGGAGGCGGGCGAGCAGACCTTTGCCAATCCGCGCAACTCCACCGCTGGCACGCTGAAGCTGCTCGACCCCAAGATCGTGGCGAAGCGACCGCTCGACATCGTCTTCTACGGCCTCGCCGATGCTTCCGACATGCCTGTGCAGTCGCAGACCGACATGCACGAACTGCTGAACCGTGCCGGACTGCGCAAAGCGGACCACATCTGGCGTGCCAGCAATGCCGAGGAACTCACTGCCGCCATCCGTGATCTGGACGCGAAGCGGAAGTCTCTGCCTTACGAAACCGACGGCGCAGTGATCAAGGTGAACAGCTTCGCCGATCAGCGGGAGCTGGGCTTCACCAGCAAAGCTCCGCGCTGGGCCATCGCGTATAAATATCAGCCCGAGCAGGCAGAAACCAAACTGCTCGCGGTGGACATCCAGGTGGGGCGCACCGGCGCTCTGACGCCCGTGGCGCGGCTGGAACCCGTCTTTGTCAGCGGCAGCACGGTGAGCAATGCCACGCTGCATAACTTCGAGGAGATCGAGCGGAAGGACATCCGCATCGGCGACTTCGTCATCATCGAAAAAGCCGGCGAGATTATCCCTGCCGTGGTGAGCGTGAAGACCGAGAAGCGCACAGGAGGCGAACAAGTGATCACCCTTCCCACGCATTGCCCGATCTGTGGCACCGGCGTGTTTCGTGATGAAGAGATGGTCGTCATCCGCTGCCCGAATCCGCATTGCCCGGAGGTCGTGAAGCGCCGCATCGAGCACTTCGTCAGTCGTGCAGCCATGGACATCAGCGGCCTCGGCGAGTCCGTCGTGGCGCAGCTCGTGGAGTTGAAGCTCGTCCGCGATGTCGCCGACCTCTACGCTTTGAATGAACTCCTGCTCGCCCGGCTGGAGCGCGTCGGCACGAAGAGCATCGACAACTACCTCAAGTCCATCGAAGCCAGCAAATCCCAGCCCGCCTGGCGTCTCGTCTTCGGCCTCGGCATTCTCCATGTCGGCGCTGGAGGTGCTCGGAAGCTGCTGGAGCACTTCGGCAGCATCGACGCTGTTGCCTCCGCCAGTGTCGAGGAACTCATCCAGTGCCCAGACATCGGCGATGTGGTGGCGCAGAGCCTCTTCGCGTGGTTCCGCGACGAAGTGAACGTGGAACTCCTGAGCCGCCTCCGCGTCAGTGGCTTGACCTTTGCCCAGCAGGAAGTCGTGGCCGCCAGTGACAAGCTCGCCGGCACCACCTGGGTCATCACCGGCACGCTCAGCGAGGAGCGGGAAAAGATCGCCGAGACCATTCGCAGCCACGGCGGCAAAGTCAGCAGCGGCGTCAGCGGCAAGACCACCTACCTCCTCGCGGGCGAAGACGCTGGCAGCAAACTCGACAAAGCCACCAAGCTCGGCGTGAAGGTCATCGGGGAAGAGGACTTCCGGGCGATGATCGGGTGATCCGGCGCGTGCCCTGGAAATTCGTCCTTCGGATTTCGTCATTCGTGCTTCCGCTTCCCCCCCCTTGACCCTCTCCCCCGTCGCGGCTACTAGCTCCGCCCCCGACCCCGCCTGCCCACTGATGTCCATCGAACGCACCCGTAACTTCTCCATCATCGCCCACATCGACCATGGAAAGACCACGCTCTCAGACCGCCTGCTAGAGGCCACGAAGTCCATCACCGTGCGAGAGCAGCAGGACCAGCTCCTCGACAGCATGGACCTCGAGCGCGAGCGTGGCATCACGATCAAGGCGCACCCCGTGTGCATGAATTACAAGGCCAAAGACGGCCTGATCTACAAACTCAACCTGCTCGACACACCCGGGCACGTCGATTTCAGCTACGAAGTCAGCCGCTCACTCGCCGCCTGTGAAGGTGCCCTCCTGCTCGTGGATGCCAGCCAGGGCGTGGAAGCCCAGACAGTGGCGAATTTGAACCTCGCGATGCAGCAGAACCTGCACGTCGTGCCCATCATCAACAAGATCGACCTTCCCAGCGCTGATGTTGAAAAGGTGAAGCGCCAGCTCGAGGACATCCTCCAGCTCTCCGCTGACGAAGCGGTGTCCGCCAGCGCCAAGATGGGCATCGGCATCATCGACATCTTGGAGGCCATCGTCGCCTACATCCCCGCGCCAAAAGATCCTGGCGATGGCTACCTGCGTGCTTCGGTGTTCGATTCGATCTTCGATCCGTATCGCGGCGTCGTCAGTTACATCCGCGTCATGTCAGGCACGATCGTTCGCGGTCAAAAGGTGCGCTTGATGGCCTCTGGCAATGACTCCGAAATCAAAGATCTGGGCACCTTCCGTCCGAAGATGGTGCCTTGTGAAAAGCTGGAGGCAGGAGACGTCGGCTACATCATCGCCAACGTCAAAACCACCGCTGATGTGAAGATCGGCGACACCCTGACTGAGACCCGCAAGCCCGCTCCTGAGCCACTGCCTGGCTTCAAAGAGATCCACCCGCTCGTCTTCAGCGGCATCTATCCTGTCAGCACCGATGATTTCGAGGCGCTGAAGCTCGCCGTCGGCAAGCTCCAGATCAATGACGCCGCCTTCACCTTCATGGCGGAAAGCTCCGCCGCGCTGGGCTTCGGCTTCCGCTGTGGCTTCCTCGGCCTCCTGCACATGGAGATCGTCCAGGAGCGCCTGCGCCGTGAGTTTAACATGGATGTCATCTCCACCTACCCGTCTGTCATTTACGACGTGCGGAAGACCGATGGCACCGAGATCCAGGTGGACAATCCCACCTTCCTGCCGCCCGCGAATGAGATCGACGAGATCCGCGAGCCCATCGTGAAGGTGAACATCATGATTCCGAACGAGCACATCGGCGACATCATGCAGCTCGTCATGGACAAGCGCGGCCAGGTGAACAACACCGAAACGCTCGATGACCGCCGCGTGCTCCTGCACACCGTCCTGCCGCTGAATGAGATCCTCGTGGACTTCAACGACAAGCTCAAATCCATCACTCGTGGCTACGGCAGCATGGACTATGAACACGCCGGCACCCAGGCCGCCGAGTTGGTGAAGATGGACATCCTCATCGCCAGCGAGCCCGTGGATGCCTTCTCCTGCATCGTCCACCGCAGCAAGGCTGAGAGCCGTGGTCGCCAGCTTTGCGCCAAGCTGAAAGAGGTCATCCCTCAGCAGCTCTTTGTCGTCGCCATTCAGGCCGCCATTGGTGGCAAAGTCATCGCCCGTGAAAGCATCAGCGCCCTGCGCAAAGACGTGACCGCCAAGTGCTACGGCGGTGACATCAGCCGTAAGCGCAAGCTGCTTGAAAAGCAGAAGGAAGGTAAGAAGCGCATGAAGAGCATCGGCCGCGTGAACATCCCGCAAGAGGCGTTCATCGAGGTGCTGAAGAACAACTGATCGGAGGACCCGGTGGGGATGTAGATCGAACTTCCAAGTTCGATCTCAGGCCTCGCCACACCTTCAGTGATAGAACCCGGAAGTTCGTTTTAAGTTCTATCAATTTAGCATTGCCTCCGAGGCACGAATTTGGCTAATCTTGAGTGACTCCAGCGCAGGTCGAGTGCCTGCGCGGTCAGTTTGAACTCAGCCCGATTGCTTTATGAGAGACGGTTTGCCGAATGATCCTGCCCCTGCTGCGAAGCCGCCTTCACGCTGGGGCGGAGTGATGCTGGGGCTTCTTTTGGGAGGCTTGATCGGCGCGGGCGTGCTTTACCTGACGAAGATCAATCCGGCGATTCTTTCGCAGATCACGGCTCCGGCTTCGCCGCCTGCTGCCGAGCCGACTGAGGCACCTGCCGCAGCGCAGATGCCGGTGATCGAGCATCGCGGGCTTCCGCTGACGCCTTTTGAAATGGGGGCTCTTCCGGCGGATGAGATCTTGCAGTCGATCAAGATCACCCTCGGTGTCGGCAAAGAGGGCGCGGCGCTCAGCGAGCCTGTGGATGTGCATCTGGGACTCGGTTTTCCCTTCCGACTCTTCCCGCTCGGCGGTACTCGGCGTGAACCTTCCTTCGCGGCGTTTCCGCAAAAATCTTCCGTCGAGGGTGACTCGATCCAGCCCGGCCAGATGGCCACGTTTGAGTTCACCACCGCCGCAGATGCGCCGGGGGAGGATGTCCTGCTCACAACCTCACAGCTTCTCGCGGGCGTGACCTGTGGCGATCTCCAGCGCATCGGTTTCGCCTCTCAGGGGCGCACGGATTGGACGCTCGCAGGCTACCGAATCGAGGTGAATGGCAAGCTCTTCGCCGCGAACGGCCTCGTGAATGCCCGCCCGCAGGAAAAGCTGGCTGCCAGTCGCGAAAGCCTGATGAAGGTGTTGCCCGGCTATGAAGCCAAGCTCAGCAAACCGACACTGACGGAGGACGAAAAGAGCGCACTTCGTCTCGAACACGCTCAGGTGCGCTCCCTCAGCGGGCGCGTCACGGGCGCTTTCCCCTGGTGGGAGGAAGCGAGTGCTGGCTTCAAACCTGCGCTCGTCGTGGGAACGAAAGTCGGGAGTGTCCTCGTCTCTCTGGAAACGGCTGATGCGCCTCAGTCGGGCACACGCTGCCCGCTCTACCTCCAGGCAGGCGCGCGGAAGTTCCTGCTCACCTCGGAAGCCGACCCCTTGCGCGATGAAGCGAAGCCGCAGCTCTACGAGATCGCTGACTTTGAGCTGGCGATGAATCCCCTGACGCTGGAGGCGCTCGCCACACCGGGGCTGGGCATCATCGGCAGCGGAGCCCGTGCACAAAAGATCCCCGACCGCGCCCAGATCCGTCGGCTGAGCATAGAGGCCGATGGCAAACCCGTCTATGACAGCGACACGAAGCCGGATGACAAAGCCACGCTGTCCTCCGTCTGGCTCACGCCATCCGCGCATTTCGACGATCTCGGTGAAGTCGAGCGCACGCCGGTCACCGCCACGGAAATCCCGCTTTGGAAATCAGGCACCAAGAGTGCCGTCGCCGCCCTGCCACCGCCGCCGGAGCCACCTCCGCCGCTCATTCCTGTTCCTGACACACCACCTCCGCCGCTCTGGCCGCCAGTGCGCATCGTCATTCCCATTGGTTATCCTCCACCTCCTGGCGGCTGGTTTCCATGGCTGGATTTGCTGGCAGAGCTGCTCTTCCCGCTGCCTCCGCTCGATGCACCTTTGATCAGCGGCGTTCGCATTTCTCCCGCCACCACCATCGTCCGCGATGGTGATCCCGTGACGGTGAACTGGACCGCCAGCGGTGGCACCGGACGCATCGCCGCGTGGCGGATCGATCTCTTCGGTGTGCTGCCGCACAAAGCCGTTCCCGTGCTGCCCATCCCTCTCGCCTCCATTCCGCTAACGCCTTCTGGCTTTGTGCCCCCAGGCGTCTCCACGCCTGTCAGCCGTGTGATGCCCGCCATCAACCGAACGAACATTGCCGCCCTGCTCAGCGGTGCCGAGGCGCTCTACCTCTACGTCCAGCCGCGAGTCACGGCGCTGGACTCCTTCGGGTTCGTTGTCACCTCCGCGAATGGCTCACTGCTGCCGCTTTTCCCCTCCGGCGTCACCGTGCCTGCTGTGCAGACTCGTCGTGGCGGCGTGCTGGCCCCTTTGCCTCCAGGCAATGCGCCGGCTCCCTCTTTCCAAGTCGTGCCGCCAGCTCCCGCGCTGCCTTTGCCCTGGGCGGGCATGCCGCTGGCAGATCCGCTGGCCGTTCGGAATGCCTGGAGTCTCGTGGCCGAGCACGGCAGCCACTTCGGACTGCTCTTTGCCAGTCATGAAAACATCCCCGGAGCCGTGCATCTGCCCGCCTGGAGCACCGCAGTCCGCCCCACGGGCGATGGCAATGAAGTCATGACCATCCGCTTCGAGGGCCTAGTGCCCGTGCCCGCCGCTGCGAATGGACTGCGCGCCGTGGCTCATGTCGGCTTCGTCGGCGGTTCCTCACCCGCCACCACTGGCAAGGTCGAGGCACGCGCCGAACTCAGCAGCGGCCCCATCCGGCGAGACATGGCCGACGCCATCATGCCATTCCCCTTTGGCGCGCAGCCCTTCTTCACGCTCGGCACCGCCGTCGCCCCGCTGACGATTTCAAAAGCCGCCCCGCTCATGCTCATCGACCTGCCGCTACGCTTTGATCGCCTGACTGCCGGCACCTTCGCCGGCTACCCGCTCTCTCCCGTGAACCCTGTGGCTTACCTCGC
>NZ_JBILYB010000003.1:0-110293 GCF_044378005.1 Prosthecobacter sp. | reverse complement strand
CTTTGCCTTCACAAACTCAGCAATCAGGTCCGGCACTTTCACCCCGAGTTGCACGCCCCGATTACGCCGCACGAACTCCTGGATGGCAGCCATCAGTGGCACATCCCCGAGCAACTGTCGGCAGCGTGCGTATTCCTCAACCGCAGCAACCAGCGGCATATTGAAGGGAGCCATCAGACGTTCCGCAGCGAGATGGTTTTCTCGCTGGGCACAAGTTAGATCATTGGTGAAGGATTTACCTTCCATAATCTTGCGGGCCATCAACTGCGCCTCAGCTTTGGCCTTTTCAAGACTGCCGAAATTCCGCCGCACGCGCTTGCCGTTCAGATAAAAAGCCACAGTTTAGCAATCCCATCTGCGGACACGGCCCTTGTAGATCGGCACCGCCACGCTGCCATGCTTGATGCTCATGAATGGCCGCCCTCTTTTCCGAGTTACTTCCTCGCTTTTACTAATTGTGTCCTGCATATCACCGGGTGAGGTGTCAACCCCAGGTGATACCGTCCCCATAACCCCCTGATTATGTGAGCTTTGAGAAGTTTTCCCTTCGAGAAAAAAGGGCTCTATGATATAAGATTGGCAATCAGCTCTGTTTAGTCGAGGGCCTGCATGCCTCCAAGGCATCTTGGAGTTTCCTCTTGAAGTCATCGTCGCCTTCATCGCCAAACTGCGCCTGAATCTCCGTCAAGCTCGGCAGCAACGCCGGGTCACGCAGCTCCTGCGCCGCCTCCAGGCTCAAGGCACTGATCACATCCCTCTCCCACTCTGCCAGCAGAGCTTTTCTCGTGCGAGGGTCACTACGACATGCCAGCCCCACAAGCGCCTCGCCACGGACTTCAAGATCGTCGTCATCCAAAGCATTGAACAACGCTTCCCGAAGTTCTGGTGTATCGGCATCAGTCTGCGATCCGAGTCCAAAAACTGCCCAACTACGCACTTTGCGATCCATATCCAAGGTCAGTCGAATCAGACACGCGATGGCCGCCGCGCTATCATGGCCAAGGAGTCCAAAAGCGACTCCAAACCGAACTTGAGAATCAGCATGATCTGCCAACGCGACGAGATGCGGCACAGCGCGCATGTCGCCCCGATGACTGAGTCCGACTGCCGCGGAGGCAATGACATTAGGGTCTTCATCGGTCAGCAGGCGGATCAATTCCGTGACCGTCTCGTCCAGGAAAGTGCGATCACTCCAACCGAGTTGAGCCAGGACATCCGCTCCGACGGCTCGATCCTTGGGATCCTGGCTTCGGCTGTACTCAAGACCGATCTCAAGCTCCTCCCGATTCCCTCGATAGTGAACAGTCGCCAGACTCGCGTCCGCTTTTTCATCACCATAAGCAGTTCGATAAGCCGCGACGATGCCCCGACTGGGAGTTGGATCGCGTTCACGCTGTGGATTGTGCCGAGGCATGGCTTGAATTTAAGCATGAACTGACTCCACCGACCAGCCACAGCTTCGGTTGCCAACAGAAGCTACGCGAAGATTCCGTTCACCACCTCGCCATACACATCGGTGAGGCGGAAATCGCGGCCGGCGTAGCGATAGGTCAGCTTCAAGTGATCGATGCCGAGGAGGTGCAGGATAGTGGCGTGCAGGTCGTGCATATGGACTTTGTCTTTCACGGCGTAGTAGCCGAAGTCGTCGGTCTCGCCATACGCGACGCCGCTTTTCACACCGCCACCTGCGAGCCACATGGTGAAGCCCTGCGGGTTGTGATCGCGACCGTTCGCGCCTTGCACGATGGGCGTGCGGCCAAATTCACCGCCCCAGACGACGAGGGTGTCCTCCAGCAGGCCGCGTTGCTTCAAATCGGTGAGCAGACCGGCGATGGGGCGATCCACAGCGGCGGCGTTCTTGGTGTGGCCTTTGACGAGATCGCTATGCTGGTCCCAGACGTTCGGTGTGCTGACCTGGATGAAGCGAACGCCGGATTCGGCGAAGCGACGCGCGAGGAGGCACTGGCGTCCGTAGTTGTCGGTGACTGCATCGCCGATGCCGTAGAGCGCCTTGATGTGCGCGGGCTCGTTTTCGATGTCCATGACACCGGGGGCCTCGCGCTGCATGCGGAAGGCGAGTTCCATGCTTTGGATCATGCCTTCAACAGGTGCGTGGCGCGTGCGCTCGAAGTGCTCGCGGTTCATGGCCTGGAGCAGATCGAGTTTACGCATCTGACCGGCGGAATCGCCGCTGGCATCGAGGAAGCGGAAGCTGGCGTCTTTGCCGAGCTTGCCCGCCCGACCCACCGTGGTGCCTTGATGCGCCGCTGGCAGAAATGCGGAGCCGTAATTGCGCGGGCCGCCGTGCGTGGCAGGCGGGCTGATGCTCACAAAAGCGGGCAGGTCGGCATTCTCACTGCCGAGGCCGTAGCTGATCCAAGAGCCGATGGATGGGCGCACAAAGTTGTCCGCGCCGGTGTGGATCATGCAAACCGCTTGGCCGTGCGACTGTCCTTTGCTTTGCATGGAGCGGATGACGCAGAGATCGTCGAGCCGCTTCGAGACCTCGGGGAACAACTCACTGCCCCACAGGCCCGCTTCGCCATGCTGCTGAAACTTCCACGGCGATCCGAGCAGCTTCGCCTGGCTCGTGGACGAAGGATCGAGGTTCTTAGCGGGTGCGAAGGGCAGCTTTTTGCCGTCCATCTGCTGGAGCTTCGGTTTGTAATCAAACGTGTCCACCTGCGACGGACCGCCGTGCATGAACAGGAAGATCACGCGCTTCGCCCGTGGCGTGTGATGCAGTCCGCGCGGCAAACTGGCCGCCGTGGCGATGCCATTGAGCGCCAGCGCCCCAAAGCCGCAGGCGGCGGTCTGCAAGGCGTGGCGGCGGGTGATAAGTGGAGACGTGTTCATGGCATCATTCGAGGAAAAGAAACTCCGTGGAGGCGAGCAGCACATGCGCGAGATCGGCGAGCGCTTTTTCGCGATCAGCGTTGGCGGTGTCGATGAAATCATTCGCACGCTTGGCTGCCGTGGCGATCGGCGCACGACCGAGGATGGCTTCATGCAGCCACGTCACCGGATCAGCTTGCGCGTAGGCTTGTTGAGCGAGTGTGACACCCTGCTTTTGCAGGAAGGGACTGTTGAGCAAATAGAGCGCCTGAGTCGGCACGGTGGTGAGAGGGCGGTCGCCGGAGACCATTTCGGGATTGGCGACATCAAAGATCTCCAACTCAGGCGCGAGGTTGTTGCGTGCGACAGGCAGGTAGATGCTGCGGCGCAGTTCTTTGTCGAACTTCATCGGCTTGTCGAGATCCTCGCCGTAAGTGAGCGCGGTGGCGGCGGCTTGCTCGAGTTTGAGTTCGCCGGTGAGGAAGAGCAGGCTGTCGCGAATCTCCTCGGCGGTGAGGCGACGATACGAGCGTCTGCCGAACAAACGATTTTCGGGATCAGCGATAGTGCGTGGTGATTTGGCCTCGGCGGCGAGCTGATAAGTGCGGCTGAGCACCACTTCGCGGATCAATGCTTTGAAGGAGCCGCCGCTGGCGCGGAACTTTGCGGCGAGATGATCGAGCAGCGCGGGATGCGTGGGCTTCTCGCCCTGCACGCCGAAGTTATCGACGGTGCCGACGATGCCGCGCCCGAAAAGCTGCGCCCATAGGCGGTTCACGATCACGCGGTCGAGCAACGCGTTCTCCGTGCTCGTCATCCATGCGGCGAGTTGCAGGCGACCGCTCGAACCGGCGGGAATCTTCGGCGCTTTACCGCTGTGCAGCACGGTGGGGAAGCTGCGCGGCACTTTGGGGCCGAGTTGATTCACCTCGCCACGCACGCGCAGGTGGATGTCGCCCGCATCACGCGCATCGCGCGGGGCCATGGCCAGTTCGGCGCCTTTGAGCGCGTTCACCTGCTTGTCGAGTTCCTTGGTGAGCGCGGCGTTATCCATCAGGAGCAGAGGATCGCCCGTGCTGCTGCCATTGGCCATCGCCAGCGCGGTGGACTCGCGCTCGATGTCCTTTTCAGAGATGAACTGCACCGCATCGACGATCACATAATCCTTCGTGCCCTGCGTGCCGACGATGACATTCACGCGCCCGCCTTTCTCAAAATGAAAACGACCGATGGGCTCGAACAGGCCGCCGATGCTGGGCTTCTTCGTCTGATCAAAGATGATCTCATGCACACCATCGAAGGCCTCGACGGTGATGGGCACGCGCTTGTCGCAGTTGGCCTTCGCCGGATACGCGATGCGCACCTCGTAGATGCCTGTCTCCGGCAGGGCACCGCGAAACACGGCCTTCTTGATGCCTTGGCCCTGCTTGTCGTTGCGGATGTAAAAGTCGCCAAATCGGTTTTTCGACAGGCTGGATTGCTTCCAGTCGCCGACGAGTTCTGCGCTGGCCTCGTCATAAATGACGCCCGCGAGCGGCAGTTTCGTCAGCGCCTTTTTGCCCGCGACGGTTTCCATGAAATCGCGCTCCACTTTGAGCCGCATCGCGAGTTCGAGTCGCTCCACTTTCTGCTTCAACTCTGCAAACGCCGGTTCGGGCTGCGGCAGCGCCTGCTCCACCCAGCTCGCCACATTCACGCAGCCATTGCGCGTGCCCATGACGACCTCTGTGGAGCGGAAGAAGCCCGCGAGCGCGTAGTAGTCCTGCTGGCTGAAGGGATCGAACTTGTGGTCGTGGCAGCGCGCGCAACCAACCGTGAGTCCGAGAAACGCGCGGCCAATCGTGTCGATCTGCTCGTCCACCGTGTCGAGATGCAGCTTCTCCTTGTCGCGCTCTGTGAGCATCTTCGGCCCCAGCGCGAGGAAAGTGGAGGCAATCATCTGACTGCGACGCTGCTCGGGAGTCTTTGCGGGCATCAAATCGCCGGCGAGCTGCTCGCGAATGAACTCGTAGAACGACTTGTCGTGGTTGAAGGCATCAATGACGTAGTTCCGGTAACGCCAGGCTTGGTAGAAGGTGTAGTTACGATCCCCGCCGTTCGAGTCTGCATAACGCGCGAGATCCAGCCAGTAGCGGCCCCATTTTTCTCCGAACTGCGGGCTGCTGAGGAGCTTCTCGACGTAGTCAGACAGGTCGGACATGTCTGACTCGTCTGACTCGTCCGACGGCGGCAGACCGGTGAGATCATAGCTAAGCCTCCGCATCAGCGTGAGACGGTCCGCATCCGCCGCAGGTGTGAGCTTCTTTGCCTCAAGCTCGGCCAGGATGAACGCATCCAGCTCCTTGCGGGGCCAGTCCTGCTGCTTCACGGCAGGCGGCGTGGTTTTTCGCAGCGGACGAAACGCCCAGCCCTGGCGTGCCGCCGTGAAATCAATCGTCTTCTTCGAAGTCGCCGCCGCCATCGACTCCACACGCGGATCAGGCGCGCCCATCGCGATCCACTGCTCCAGCACGCGGATGTCCTCCGGCGGCAGCTTTGACTTCGGCGGCATTTGCAGATCCTCGTCCTCGTAGCGCACGCTGTGCATCAGCAGGCTCTTTGTCGGCTTTCCGGGCACCAGAGCTGGACCCGCATCGCCGCCCTTCACCCAGCCTTCCTTGCGATCCAGCAACAGCCCGCCCTTTCGCTTCCCCGTCTCCTGCGAGTGGCACTCATAACAATGTTTCACCAGCAACGGCCGCACACTGCTCTCAAAAAACGCCACGCCATCCGCCGCCGATGAATCAGCAGCCGCGAGGGCAAGGAGGAGAGAGATGGAGGGAAAGCAGCGCACGGCTACAGAAGACAAGAAAGGGGCAATCTTGGACAGGAAAAGATCGGGAGGCAGTCATGGAGTCTTTCCGCCTGCATTCACTGCCGGAAGTCACACAAACAAGCCGTTGAGCGTGCCGGTGCTGACGTTATTAAAAGCCTCGATCTCCGCGCCGAACTGCTGCGCAAGCGTGAGGTGCAGGTTCGCGAGTGGAGTGCCTTTGTCGAAGGCGAGGTGCTGGCCGGTTTTCACGCGGCCCTGGCCTTTGCCGATCAGGACGAGCGGGAGGTCTTCCCGGATGTGGCCGTTGCCATCTTTCATCTCGCTGCCGTAGAGCACGATGCTGTTGTCGAGCAGCGATCCGTTGCCTTCGTCGATGCCGCGCATCTTCGAGACGAGATATTGCACCTGCTGCGCATACCAGCGGCTCACGGTGGTGTATTCTTTAACGAGAGCCTCCTGGTTCTTGTGATGGCTCATTCCGTGGTGGTCGTTTTTCACGCCGTCGAGGAAGGTGAAGTTTTGCCGCGAAAAGCCGTGCGCGCTCATGAAGGTAGCCACTCGGGTGGTGTCGGTCTGCAAGGCGAGCACGAGTAGATCGAGCATCAGGCGCATGTGCTCGTCTTTGTTCAGCGGGATGCCAGCGGGTGGCCGCTTCATGTCCGGCGGTGTCAGCGGCGACCACTCGGGCGCAGGCGGATTCATCGTGCGTTCGATCTGCTGCTCCACGCCGCGCACACCTGCGAGATACTCGTCGATCTTGTCTTTGTCGCGACCGCTGGCGGTCTTTTGCAGCGCCTTTGCGTCTTCCAAAACGAGATCCACCACGCTGCGGCGGTTCTCCGCCGCGCGACGTGCTTCGGGTGATGACGGATCGCGGAACAGCCGGTCAAAGGCCGCGCGGGGGCTGATCTCCGGGGAGATTCGCTGCGTGGCGCTGCTCCACGAAATGGTGTTTGCCAGCGCGATGGGATCATCGCCAGCCATCCCTTGCCGCGGTGGTTCCGTCCCAAGTTCGATGCTGGAAAAGCGCGTGCCTTGACCGATCTGCCGCGCGATGACCTGATCGACCGAAATGCCGTTCACGCCATTTTCGATGGCGGTGCCGGTCAAAAACGCGCCGGTGAGTTTGACGTGGCCTTTGCCACAACTGTCGATGCCGCTGAGCACAAGCATGTCGTTCTTAAAATCCGCCAGTGGCTCCAGGATTGGCGACAGCGCGAAGTCTTTGCCAGTGCCCGTCACATTCCAGGCTTTCGGGAAAACACCGTTCGGCTGGAAGAAGGTCACGAAGCGGCGAGGCGGCAGCTTTTGCGTAGCACGGGCCCTCGGCGTCATGATTTCGAGCCAGGGCAGAGCCAGCGTGGCTCCGATTCCACGGAGAAAAGTGCGGCGTTCGATTCGATGAGACATGTGCGGCGGATAACGAAGCGCCGTCGCCATAGCTTGCAGGTGAGATTTGGCAGTGGGCACAGATTCACGAGTCGAGGCAAACACGGCGCGATAGATGCGAGGATCGTTCTCGTTGAACCAGTCCCCCCAATGATTCGTTTTGCCCCGTTTTCAGGACTTTTCGCACTCTCGGCATGCCTCGGCGGCACTGCCGTGGCCGAGACGCCGCAATCACTTGCCACCTTCCTCGATCAGCACTGTGTCGAGTGCCATGACACGGACATAAAGAAAGGCGGCCTCGATTTGACGACCTTGACCTTTGACCTGCTAGACGGCTCCAACCTAAAGTCCTGGCAGCATATCTTCGAACGCGTCCGCGATGGCGAGATGCCGCCGCAGAAGAAGGCTCAGCCGGAGAAGTCAGAGAAGGACGTCTTCCTCGCTGATTTGAAGCAACCGCTGCTCAAGGCCGATGCAGCCGACATCACCGCGAATGGTCGGGTGCGCAGCCGCAGGCTCACCCGGGTCGAGTATGAACACACGCTGCATGATTTGCTCGGCATCGACATCCCACTCAAAACGCTACTGCCGGAGGATCGGGCCTCGCATGGCTTTGAAACCGTCGCGGATGGCCAGCAGCTCTCGCATCACCAACTCGCACGTTACCTCGACGTGGCCGATCTCGCGTTGAGTGATGCCTTCGACCGTGCGGCGAAAGGTGATGCGACTTACGCGAAGCACCACACGCCTGAAATGCTTCTCAAAAACCGTGGCGGCAACTACCGCGGCCCCGAGCTGCGCAATGGTGAGAGCATCACCTGGCCCATCGGTCTCCAATTCTTCGGCCGCACGCCTACCTGGGCACCGGAGAGCGGCTGGTATCGCGTCACGTTGCGTGGTGTGCGCGGCATCAATCCTACCGCAGATGGCGCGGTGTGGGGCACGCTGCGCTCGGGGCACTGCGAGTCCAACGCGCCACTGCTCTACATGATCGGCCTTGTCGAAGCGACCGCGACGCCACGCGACATGATCTTTGAAGCATGGATTGAAGAAAATCATCGCTTGGAACTGCGACCCAACGACGGCGCGCTCAAGCGTCCGCCTACTGGAGCCAAAGGCGGCAACGTGAGCTTTGCGGGCCGAAACCTCGAAAAACAAGGCTTCTCCGGTATCGCGCATCGCGGAATCGACATCGAGCGCATCTATCCCGTCGCCAACGACATCGGCGTGCGGAAGAAACTCTTCGGCGGCGATGGCCAGGAGGCGCTGAAAGTCGAAAATCTCGACAAGCTCGTGAGCCGCTTTGCCACCCGAGCTTTTCGCCGACCAGTCACCGAGGCGCAAAGTGCCCCGTATCGCGAGATTGCCGCCAAATCGCTCACTGAGGGCGATTCGGTGCCGGAGGCCCTTCGTGCGGCCTACCGCGCCATCTTGTGCTCACCGCGCTTTTTGACCTTCATCGAGGCTCCGGGGCCTCTCGACGATCACGCCATCGCCTCGCGGCTCAGTTTCGCCCTTTGGTGCTCCATGCCCGATCAAGAGCTGCTCGAACTCGCGATCCAAAAGAAGCTCCACGAGCCTCAAACTCTCGCCCAGCAAGTCGAGCGCTTGCTCTCGCACGCCAAAGCCAAACGCTTTATCGCCAGCTTCACGGATCAGTGGCTCAAGCTGAACCAAATCGACTTCACCACGCCTGACACACGTCTGTTCCGCGACTTTGACCCCGTCGTGCAAGAATCCATGCTCCAGGAAACCCGCGCTTACTTCACCGAGCTGCTGCGCCGTGATTTGAGCATCACCCACCTCGTCGATTCCGACTTCGCTTTCCTCAATGGCCGCCTCGCTCGGCACTACAAAGCCGATCTCACGCTGCAAAGCGGTGAAGGACTTCAAAAAGTCACGCTCAAGCCCGAAGCAAAACGCGGCGGCCTCGTCACCCAAGGCGCGATCCTCAAAGTCACCGCCGACGGCACCAGCACCTCGCCCGTCGTGCGTGGTGTGTTCATCAACGAGCGCATTCTTGGCAACCACATCCCGCCACCACCGCCCGGCGTGCCCGCCATCGAGCCGGACATCCGCGGAGCCACCAGCATTCGCGATCAGCTCGACAAGCATCGCAACAACGAAAGCTGCGCCAGTTGCCATCAAACCATCGACCCGCCCGGCTTCGCTCTAGAAAACTACGACCCCGTCGGCATCTGGCGCACTGGCTACGGCCAGGGCAGCAGAGGTGCGAAGGTGAATTCCACCGGCGTCACACCCGAAGGCAGGACCTTCACTGATCTCGCCACCTGGCAGCAAATCTACACGAAGCAGCCGCAGCAACTCGCCCGCGGCTTCGCCACCCACTTCCTCACCTACGCCACCGGCGCTCCACCTCGCTTCAGCGATGAAGCCGCGCTCGATGACATCGCGAAAAAGACCACAACGATGCGCTCGATCATCCGCGAGGTGGTTTTGAGCGACATTTTTCTCAAGAAGTAGCTGGCGGCGTGTGCTGCGCCTTCACGACATGCATGTCTGGCGTGGTGGCGGAGAGGCCTCGGGCTTGCTCGATGAGATGAAGGGTGAGAGCGAGGCGGTTGCCGCAGCCGGTCTTGTTGAAGAGGCTTGTGACGTGGCCTTTGACGGTCTGGAGATGCAGCTTCAAGAGCAATCCGATCTCGACATTGCTTTTGCCCTCGGTGAGCCAGTAGGCGATCTCGGCTTCGCGGGATGAATAGGCTGTGGCGAAGGTTGCAGAGGTGATTTGGAGCTCATCGCGCACTTTTTGCCGCGCCAGGGCGAGGTGGCGGGCGTTTTCGAGATGCGGCTGGGCGAGGGTGAGCATGAGGCGGTCGCGCTCGCTGAACTCCCCTGGGCCTGCGCGTTCCAGGCCGAACCAGAGGCGGTTTTTTTCATCGGTGGGGACAAAGACGGAGCCATGGTGGTCCACGCCGAGGTAGCGGAAGCATTCGCTGTAGAGATCGAGGTCGCGAAACTGGCGCTGGGTGACGAAGTCGCTGCTGAAGAAGGGCTTCCCGTCGTTCACCGAGGGGTCGAAGTTCGTCATGGGATACTTCCACATGTGCAGGCCGAAACCTTCCACGCCTCTGGCCCAGTCGGGCGTCATGGCGCTGGTGGCTACGTCCATGGTGCCCGCTTCGAGGTCGAGATTGGCGTAGTTGATCTGATCCACACCGACGAGGGTGCTCAGAAACTTGAATGCGGCCTCGGGATAGCTGCTGAGCCGCAGCTCGGGCGTGTAGAGCGCGAGCGTGGCTTCATTGAGAGTCTTGAGGTCGGCAGCGGTGACCATGAGGCGCGGAGGATGACAGGCGGTCATGGGTTCGGAAAGTCTTTTTTACCCCCTACCAAAGTAGGGGGGTGGTCATGTAGATGCCAAATGGCCTTTGGCGTGATGTTCAGGTAAAAGCGCAGGATCATGAGACTGTTGCGCACTCTTGTTTTGCCACTGCTTGGCCTTGTTTCATCCGCCTGGGCGGACATGACGCTGACGGGCGGAATCACGCTGGTCAAGGAGGGTGGCACCGGGCATCCCACGGCTTCCAATATTGCCATCGGCAAGACGGCGTTTGCGCAGGATGAGATCGGCGTGGCACCTCATGCCATCGCGAAGGTGAACGATGGCGTCTCAGGCAACAGCAACTCATGGATCGCGGGCACGCAGAACAGCTTCGTGGGCATCAATCTGGGCGCGGTGGCAGTGCCGGTGCGCTGCGTGGCCTTTGGTCGTGATGATTTGGGGAATTTCACAGACCGCACGCTCGGGCTGTATGAGCTGGAATACACCACCGTGCCGAATCCCGACCAGAGCACGACGAGCTGGACCTCCATTGGGACGATGAACTACCCGAGCGTAGGCGGAGCCAACTACGCGCTGCCTTCGCGGCGGCATGTGTTCAATCTGCCCGGCACGGTGATGGCGACGGGCATCCGGCTGAAGGTGAATGCGACGACGGCTTTTGACCTGACGTGCATTGATGAGCTGGAGCTTTACAACCAGGCGTTCTTCGAGGGCGTGGCACTGGTCAGCCAGGGAGGCAGCTTTGTGACAGGTAACATGGCCGCCACGGGCACCGCCTTTGCGAAGGATGAGCTTGGCGGCATCCATACCACGGCGAAGCTGAAAGACGGTGTCTATGGCAACTCAAACTCGTGGATCGCAGGCACGCTGGATTCCTATTCCGGGATCAGTCTGGGCAGCGTCCCTTCCACGCTCACTAGCGTGGCTTTCGGGCGTGATAACCTGGGGGGATTCACGGACCGATGGCAAGGGGTCTATACCCTACAGGTGACTACGGTGCCCAATCCCACGTCCAGCACGCCAGACGCGAGCTGGACCACGGTGGGTATTCTTGATTACACGAACATGGAGCAGACGGGGAATTTCACCCTGCCCGCGCGCCGCCATGTGTGGAGCCTGCCCTCCGTGCAGGCCACCGGCTTCCGGATCAAGAACTCCGCCACCTCGACAGCGGTGTGCCTGGATGAGATCGAGCTCTACGGTGTGCCGGAGCCACTTTACTATGCGAGCCTGATTTCTCTGGCGACCAGCAGTGGCACTCTGAACCCGGTTTTCATTAGTTCGACGATGGGTTATACGCTGCCTGCGGTGTCATACAACGTCAGCAGCCTGACGGTGACTCCCACGGCTGCGGTGCCGGAGGCCTCCATCACCGTGAACGGTGTGGCGGTCACCTCAGGAGTGCCGAGCGGCAGCGTGCCGCTGAGCACAGGGTCAAATACAGTGACCGTGGTGACAACAGCGCCAGATGGCATGACCACACGGGCTTACACGATCACGGTCTATCGTTTCACGGCGGCGGAGGGAGACCCAGCGCTGAGCAGCATCACCACAGACGCAGGTGCCGTGTCTCCAGTGTTTAACAGCAGTATCACCAGCTATGCGCTGCCGGACGCGCCGAGCACAACGACTTCCATCACCGTCACGCCTGTCAGCGCCCAGAGCGCCACGACGATCAAGGTGAACGAGGTGGCTGTGACCTCCGGAAACCCCATCACGGTGCAGCTCAGGCAGGGCGTAAACAGCATCAACATCGTCTCGACGGCCTTCGATGGAGTGACGACACGCAGCTACACCCTTTCTGTTTATCTTCAGGTCGTCACGCAAGCTGGAGTGCCGCTCTTCAAATTCGGCCCAACTGTGGGTGACACCTCCCTGGCGCGTGGCGATGACAACAGGATGAATGTCACGATGCTGAGGGCAGGTCCGGCCGGTTCTTCGCTTTCGCTGTGCTATTGGGGACAAAGCTTTACCCAGTTCGCCATCAACAACAACGGCAACATTTCCTTCTCGACGTCCAACCCTGCGGGCTCTGGATACAATTCGACAAACTTTCCACTGACCCCTGCCGTGCCGCTGGTCGCCCCATTCTGGGGGGATGTAGATACGAGCCATCCCTCCAGCGGGAAAGTTTGGTATCGTATCGAGCAGGATGGCCCCACACTCGCGGAGATCGGCTCCAGTGTGGAAAACTCCTATCCTGGCATCCAAGGTTTCACACCCACCTTTGCCCAGATCGCCACGTGGGACCGGGTGGGCTACTATAAGCAAAAGGCTGACAAGCTGAATACTTTCCAAGTCGTGGTGGCCTCCAATGGCATTGAGTCCTACGTCTTGTTTTATTACCCCCAGAATGGGATCAACTGGCTCCTTGGCGATCTAAACACTGCGGCTCAATTGCCGTCTGTCGGATTCGATGGTGGCGATGGACAGAACTATCACAATTTACCAGGCTCGCAGACCTCTGCCGTGGCTAATCTGCCGTCGATGACCAACACCATCCCGGCCTCTGCTGGCATCCAGATCTTCCGTGTGGATCAGTCTAGCTTCTCTGTACCTCCGGCAGGCACCCCGCTGGGCTTCCCAACTTCCACATCTAGCAGCGGTAGCCGCAGTTGGGCAAATGGACTCATAGGATGGAGCGGCGCCAGCACCTGGTCGAATGGGAACTCGGCTGTTTTTCCAGGCGCGGCAGGCACGGTCACGCTCACAGGTCCCGTCGTGGTGCGACGCATGACACTCCAGACCAGTGGCTACACCTTTACGTCATCCTTAGCGGAGAACAGTCTGCAGATTGGCGGCCTGGCTGCTCCCTCTGCCTCTACGACGGCCACCTTCGCAGGCTCGCTCGTGGTCCTCACGGATGATGACTATGGCGCTGGCTATGTGGACCCTGTGCTGGGCCTTCAGCGTGGAAGCACTTTTTCGCTCGGCGATCTTACGTTCACCGACAACAGCGTGCTCGTTGCTCGCTTCGCCGGAATGGTGAATGGTGCCAGTCTGAGGCTCAAAAAGAATGCCCAGATGCAGCTTTACACGGCTGATGCCACCACACGCGCGAGTCCCGTCACTTTTGACAATAGTGAGGGCGGCACCGGTGGCACGTTTGATCTACGCGGCCTAAGCACCACGATAGGCAACATCAGTTCCTCCGGCCAGGGTGCCGGGTTGATCACGAATTCATCGGCCGCCGCTGCTACACTCACGGTTGATTTCGACACGGTGAGCCGAACCTACAGTGGCACCGTTCAAAACGGCACCGGTGCGCTGACCTTCATCAAGGCCGGCACCGGCACACTTTCACTCACCGGCACTCGCAGCTACAGCGGTAACACGACCGTCAGTGCAGGCACGTTCAGTGTGAGTAGTTCTGGGTTTACTGATTCGGCTGACATTGCTCTGGCCAGTGGTGCGACGTTAGACCTGAACTTCACTGGCACAGACACGGTTGATGAGCTTTATATCAACGGAGTCCGGCAGGTCAAAGGAACCTGGGGCAGCCTCACATCCTTTGCCGATCACAAGACATCCCAGATGACCGGCACCGGTATTCTGAATGTGACCACGGGTGAGAATTCCACGGTCGCCGCCTTCACTCTTTGGACGGACAGTCATGGACTGACCGGCCCACAGGTCGGCTTCGAGGCTGACTACGATCACGATGGCATCGCCAACCTGCTCGAATTCGCCCTCGGCACGCTGCCAAACAACGCCGCACGAGGCCCGCTGAGCTTCAGCGGCAATGTGATCACGACAGGCCAGCCCGTCGCCGATGGCACGAACGCCGTGTTCATCCGCCGAAAGGACCACATCGCCGCCGGGCTAGTGTACACCGTCGAATTCAGCCCTGATTTGAGCACGTGGACGGCCTCCACCGCCACACCGACGATTCTGGCCGACGATGGCACCCACGAGGTCGTCAGCGTGCAGATGCCAGCCTTGCAAACGCGGCACTTCTTCCGAGTGAAGGTGAACACGGTGCCGTGAGGCATTGAGCGGAGAATCTAGAAAGACCAGGTGGGGCCTCTCGTTGCCTTCCACCCCCGATGAGCACTTTTACCTTTCAGAAACATCTCTCCCGTCGCGCTATGCTGCGCAATGCTGGCATCACGCTAGGTCTTCCGCTGCTGGAGGCGATGACACCAGCGTTTGCGGCGCTGAAGGAGACGAAACAGGCGAAGCGCTTCGTCGGCATGAGTTTGGCGCTTGGGCTGCACAATCCGAATTTGGTGCCGGAGGGCTCGGGACGCGGCTACAAGCCTTCGCGTTATCTTGCGGGCATTCAGGATTTGCGGGAGGATTTCACGGTGGTGTCTGGCTCTTCTCATCCCGGTGTCACAGGTGGTCACACGGCGGAGGGGAGTATCTTTTCGGCGTGCCCGAATGCGCGGGGCTCGACGACGCGAAACACAATCTCGCTCGATCAGCTTATGGCGAAGCATCTGGGGCATGAGACGCGGTTTCCATCGCTCGTTTTGAATACGAACTCGCAGACGAGCCCGAGCTACACGGAGAACGGCTCGATGATTCCGGCTGAGAACAGTGCGATGAAGCTCTTCACGCGTTTGTTTGTGAATGACACACCCGCCGAGCAGGAACGGCAGGCGGAGCTGATCCGTAGCGGGCGCAGCGTGATGGATGTCGTCGGTGCGGAGGCGAAATCACTCCAGCGCGAACTCGGGGCAGGGGATCGCGACAAGCTCGACGCGTGGTTCACCAGCGTGCGTGAACTGGAGCAGCGGCTCGCCGCCAATGAATCCTGGACACACAAGCCGAAGCCAAAGGTGAGCCTCGCGCCGCCGCGTCAGATCCCACGCGACAACGAAGTGGCCGTGGAGCGCATCTATCTCGACATCGTGCACATGGCGCTCGCCACGGACAGCACGCGCTTCATCACGCTGCACATCACCGGCAACAACGTGCAGGGCATCGAAGGAGTCGATGAAGCCTACCACAATCTCAGCCACCACGGCATGGACGAGGAGAAACTCGCCCAGCTCGCCCTCGTCGAGCAGGGAGTCATCAACGAATGGGCCGCCTTCCTGCGCAAACTGAAGACCGACAAGCTGCTCGACGACACCATGGTGCTGCTCACCTCGAACCTCGGCAACGCCTCCGCTCACGACAACAAGAACATGCCCGTGCTCTTTGCTGGAGGTGGCTTCAAGCACGGCCAGCACCTGGCCTTCGACCAGAAGGACAACTACCCGCTGCCGAACCTCTATCTCAGTTCCCTCCAACGCCTCGGCCTCGAAGAGGAACGCTTTGCGACGAGTGAGACGACGATGCGCGGGCTGGAGGTGGCGTGAGTCATCTCTTGCGGAAGAGCTTCACGAAATCCAGCCCGACGAACTTCGAAGGCTTGGCTGCTGGATTCGTGCCGGTGATGCGAATGCCGAGTTTGTGTGGGCCTGCGGCCAGTTTGCCAACTTGGTGTTCCAGCACGCCCGAGGTGGATACTTTGGCCGAGTCATAGAGGTCGATGGGTTCACCAAGCGGTTTGCCATCGAGCGTGAGTTCCACGATCGCATAGTCCGGTGCAATGGTGAAGACGCTCTCCAGCGTGTATTCGGCCTCCTTGTCCACCTGGAGCTCAATCTCGAGTGTTTCGCCGACATCACCGCCGCGCCAGAAGAGCTGCGAAGCACCGCTCCAACGGCCTGCGGTGAAGCTTTTCATGCTCTGCGGTGCCGCTGTGCCTTTGCTGGGCTTGGCGGTGATGGATTCACCCTCGATCACATCGGGGACGCTATTCGTTGCTTCATCAAAAAGGGGAGGGCCGCCACGCAGCGGAGGAGTCTCGACGATGGTCACACGCTTCGGTTGCGCGGCCAGCCATTCATCTTCGGAGACCTGCTTCACGCGATGCAGTAGCACATGTGCGCCTTTCATGCCGCCGGTGAGGATGTCGGGAAGTTTATCTCCATTAACATCTTTGATGATGACCTGACGACCGATGCCTGCCTCGCCATCCGCTTTCATCGGCACCCAGTCCACGCCATCGCTACCGCGTATGAGTTTGAACCAATAGACCACCGCTCCCGCATCCCACATGGGTGATTTTTTGTGATGTGACCAGTAGGTCTTGCCGGTGACGATGTCCTTCAGCCCGTCGCCATCCATGTCGGCGAGTTGGACGCTGTGCAGCTCGCTGAAGACGACGCCGTAGCGGTTCTGCGCCGGGCGGTCGCCCATGATGAGGTGTTCTTTGAAACCTGTGGGTGTCTGCTCATGCCAGGCGAGACCGAATTCATGCGCGGCGAGACTGGTGATGACGTCGTTGTCACCATCGCCATCCACATCATAGGCAAACATCTCCGCGCCGCCGCGAGGGGCGAAGGCAGCCTTGTGCAGCATCCAATGACCCTGGGTCAGATCTTCGGGCTGCTCGAACCAGCCGTCCTTCATGAGGACATCCTGACGACCGTCGCCATTGACATCGCCCATGCCAAGGCCATGCCCGAACTTCGTCGGCGCGATGCGATCCGAGATGGGATAAAAGTTCCACTTCTCAAAAGGCACGTTCCAGCTCGGCTCTGCATAACCAAAGTAGCCATCGCGCGTGCAGACGAGCACGGGTTTGTCTTTATCAACGAGGTTCACGAAGTGCGGCGACTCGTTCGACACCCAGTCAAAGACTTCATGCTTCGGCCATGGCGCAGCGTGGCCTTCTTTGCCTGGGTTTTGATACACAAAAGCCGGAGTGCCTGGAAATCCGGCGGTGAGAATGTCCGTCCAGCCATCGCCATTGAAGTCGTATGTCCAGGCGAAGAAATGGTTCGCGTAGGCCTCCCGGGGTTGCGGAAAGGCCTTGTAGATGAGGTGCTTCGTCTTGAAGTCCGGGCCCGCAAACCAGAACGGACCGTAGATGGCATCCATGTTTCCATCGTTGTCGATATCCGCCGCGTTGACGCCTTCGGAGTAGTAGATGTCGGTGAGCTGGATACGGTCAAAAGTATGGAGCGCTGGCTGTCCAGCGGCTGCCGTGGCGATGATCAGCAAGAGGGAGGTTAGGTGCGGCTTCATGGTGTGCTAGGGAGCTTTGGGACGGGCGCGATACTTCTCAGCGAGGCGTGTGTGTTTGGTTTCGAGCGATTGCTCCGCACCGCTGATCCAGAGGTGCTTCACCTCGCTGCGGATATCGAGGATGTCGCCTGTAGCGGTGAAAAGAGCGGCTTCTTTGCCGGGCTCGATGCTGCCGAGTCGATCTGCCGCACCGTGGAGCTGCGCGGGCACCAGCGTGATCGCGGCGAGCGCGGCATCGGCTGGCAAACCAAACGCGGCGGCCTGCGCGGCGATGTAGGGGAGATTGCGCTGGCCGGAGGCGCTGGCGCGTTCGAGACCTTCGCTGATGGCGACGGTGACGCCAGCTTTGTGCAGAACGGCGGGAGCGCTGAACTGCACGTCGTAAGCATCACTGGAGCGCGAAGGTAGGGCGAAGACCTCGCTGTAGATCACGGCGACTTTGCGTTTGGCGAGTTCATCGGCGAGCTGCCAAGCATCGCGTCCACCGACGAGGGTGAGGCGGAGTTTGGAATGAGCTTCCGACCACTTCAAAGCAGCGCGGATTTCACGCAAACCCTGCGCGTGGATCATGAGCGGCACCTCGCCGCGCATCACAGGCTGCATGGCCTCCCAAGCGGGCACGGGAGCGCTGCCTGCCGGGCGCTTTGACCACGCCTCAGCATCGGCGAAGAACTGCTCGATGCTGCGGACCTTCTCTTTTCGCTCGCGGGCTTGATCGTCGAGAGATTTGGCATCGGGCTTTGGGTTTGGAACAGGGACGCTCAGCGCGTGATCCGGCCACACGAGATGCATGGCACTGCGACGCTGCACCAGCATGTCTTCGATGGTCCAGCCGCGTGTGGCGAGCAGCGCGGAGGTGCCGGTGATGTGCTTGCCCTGCGGTGTCGGTGCGAAGTGCGTGATGCCATTTGCGCGAGCCACAGGGATCATTTCGGAGTCGGGATTCACGGCGAGCCAAGACTCCACCTCGGGCGTGAACTCACCCGTCTCTCGATCATCCACCGAGGCGCGCACACCAGCCACTTCGACGAGACCGAGATCCGTGCTGGCGCTGATCAGGCCGGGGAAAAGATGCAAGCCTTTGAGATCAACGGTGCGATCTGCCTTCGCTTCGATCTTCTCAGAAACTTCGGCGATCTTGCCATCGCGAATGAGAACGTCGGCACTGGCAAGCGTGCCTTTTGTCACCGTATGCACAGTGGCACCACTCAGCAGCAGCGAGTCGGCGGAAACGTTCGCGGTGAAAGCGACGAGGAGGGTGAGGATTAGTTTTTCCATGAGAGTTCGCGGTCCATGCAGCAATCAACGCAGAGGTGGCCCTGGCGTTCTTCCAGGGCGCGGAAGAAGAACTTCGCTTCGGCTTTGGCGTCGGTGGAATCAGCGCTGGAGTCGGCGGCGAGTTTCTTCGCTTTGTCGATGAGTGCGAGGTGCTCGGTATGACGAGCTGCGGCACGACGATGGGCGGCCTCGCGCTCGAAGTATTGTTTCCCTTCGATCCAGGTCTGCAAACACACGCTGCTGGTGGCCAGCGGATGCCCGCTCCACACGACGAAGTCGCCGTCCTTGCCGGTTTCGAGTGAGCCGACCTGCTTGTCGATGCGTAGTTGCTTGGCGGGATTCAGCGTGACGAACTTCAGCGCTTCTTCTTCGCTGGTGCCGCCATACTTCACGGCCTTCGCGGCTTCGAGGTTCATGCGCCGCGCGTGGTCGGAGGAGTCGGAGTTGAAGGACACCACGACGCCGCGCTCGCGCATGATGCTGCCCGCGTAGGGGATGGCATCGAGCACTTCGAACTTATAGGCCCACCAGTCGGAGAAGGCGGAGGCGCCCGCGCCATGCTTCGCGATTTCGTCGGCGACTTTGTAGCCTTCAAGAATGTGCTGGAGTGTGGCGACGCGGACTTTGAAGCTCTCCATCACGCGCAGGAAGGCGAGGATCTCGTCCTGCCGGTAGCTGTGGCAATGGATGAGGCGTTCACCGCGAATGATCTCGGCGATGGCTTCGAGTTCCAAATCACGCCGCACAGGTGGTCCACCCTTCTTGGCCTTCTCCAGCGCAGTCATGTAATGCTGCGCGGCAGTGAAGCGATTTGTATGGAATGCAGGCACGCCCATGCGGCTCTGCGGGAAGCGGAATTTGAAGGCGTCTCCCCAGTTCGCTTGCTTCACGTTTTCGCCGAGGGCGAACTTGATGCCTTCAGTCGCGCCTTTGAGCTTCAAACCTTCAGGTGAGGCACCATCCCGCAGCTTAATGACACAGTTCTGGCCACCGATGGGATTCGCGGAGCCGTGCAGTTGGTTCGCCACCGTGAGGCCGCCAGCGAGCTGCTGATGAATCGTCTCGGACTCGGAATTGATCACATCTGCCACGCGCACCATCGATGTGCTCGGCAGCGTGCCTTCATTCACGCCGCCCATGATCATGCTATGACTGTGGCAGTCGATGAGGCCCGGCGTGATGTGGATGCCGGGCAGGTCGATGACATGGGTGTCAGATCCAGGCTCCGCTTTGAACTGACCCACCTTGGTGATTTTTCCATCGGTGATGAGCAGGCTCGCGTGCTCGATGCGGCCCTGCGGTCCGCAGGTCCAAATCGTCGCGTCTCGGATGAAGACGGACTTCGGCGAGAGCAACGGGCCGCGATCTTGATTCGATGGCGCAGCGGTGAGTTCCTCGCGCAGCTTGGGTTTGCCCTTCTTGGCGGCGGGCTTCTTGTCATCGCGTATCGGCCCGAGGAATTGCCTGCCATCGATCCACACTTCGCGGACGCGCGCCTCTTCATCAAAGGCACGGCCTTTTTCAAACACCGTGAGATGCGCCAGCTTGCCTGGCTCGATGCTGCCGAGCTGATCTTCCACGCCGCAGAGTTTCGCTGGCACGGTGGTGACTGCGGCGAGCGCATCTATCTCGCTCAAACCACGCGCGATGGCGAGACGCACATTCGAGCGGAAGGAGGACTTCTTCGCGAGCGCATGAGTGGTGAGGGCAATCTCGCGGCCTTCGCGGCGGAGTAGCGCGGCATTGCCCGGCGCGTGATCCCAGGCGCGAAGTTGATCGAGGGGTGTGGCGAGCCAGTCATCATCCTCGGGCAGCTTCACGGCTTCGGGGAAGTCCACCGGCACGATGAAGGGCGCTTTCGTTTCGCGGACAAGATCAGGTCTGCGCCACTCCTGGCCTGTGGCGAGGATCATGGGCTTCAGATCAAACTCCTGCGCGAGTCGCGTGGCTCGATCCACCATCAACATGCTGGCTGGTTCAAACATGACTGGCATGGCTTTCGTCGTCGCAGGCAGCAGAGCATCGAGGGATGAATCGAAGGCCGGACGTGGACGATTCGTCGGGTTCTTTTCAAAGTGCGCGAGGTCGGCTGACTGAAAGCGTGTGTCGAGCAGCGTCTGCCGGATCACCGCGATGACGCCCATGAGCGAGCCTGGATAGGCTTCGGGGCGCTCCGAGTTTTCTTTCGACGATCGCGGCGAATCGATGGCGATGTGCTGAAAGCTTTCCGCACGCATGATCGCCAGATCAGGATCACTCGACGCCAGTGAAACGAACGCACTCACACCGCGGATGACGCCTGCATCCGGCACGATGTTCGCCGCAGTGAAGCCTTCGTTACGCAGTGCATCGAGAGCCTTCTTCTCCGGCGCAAACTCCCGCGCCATGCGGCGCTCGGGCGTGACCACGGACTTCGTTCCTGGCTCTCCCGCCGCAGAGGTCACGCCGAGAAAGCCGCTCCCCGCGCCTGAGGTGAGATCGAGTGCATCGACGGGCGGGCCTTCGTTGCCCTGAGTTGTGCGTGAGCTGGCAGACTTCGCGAAGGACACATGCATGTCGATGAAGCCTGCGTAGATCGTCGTGCCGCTCATGTCATGCACTCGCGCATCCGCAGGCACAGCGGCGTCCGCCCCCACGGCGACGATGCGGCCATCACGGATGATGATGTTTGCCTTTTCGATCTCCTGGCCCGGCTTTGTGACCACACGAGCTCCGACCAGCGCATGAGCGGAAGACTCCAGAGGTCGATGTCCTGGCGGACGAATCGTTTCGAGCGCCAAAGCAGCATGTGCTGCCATCGCGATCATGAACCCTGGTAGAGAACGGCGAATAATGTGCCTCATGGAGATGCATCCTGAAGGGAAGGGGCAGCCTTGGCAAGACTGCTCTCTTCGACTCCCAGGGCCTCACCTCGCTGCTCAGGCCCTCATCATCTCCGTCAACTGCTTCGTCGCGATGCCGATGGGGCGATCCAGCGGGACTCCGGCGCAGGCAAGGATGGTGGTCAGAAGGTCGCCTTGATTGCCTTTGGTGTTGGCAAAGAAACGCCCGGTGTTCACGGAGCCGCCGCCTTTGCCGGCGATGATGAAGGGCAGGTTCTCGCGCGAGTGCTTGTTGCCGTCTTCGAGACCGCTGCCCCACATCATAATGCAATTGTCGAGCAGGGTGCCTTCGCCCTCACGCAGGCTGGCCATCTTCTTCACCATGTAGGCGAACTGGTCGATGTTGAACTTGGTGATCGCGGCGACTTTGCCAGCCTTGCCCGGCTCGTTGTTGTGATGCGTCTGCGAGTGATGCGTGTCCGTGAAGCCGAGTTCGGGATAGGAAACACCGTTCGGCGTGGAGCCGATGTAGGTGCTGACGCGGGTCGTGTCGGTCTGGAAGGCGAGCACATTGAGGTCGCACATGACCTGCATGTATTCGCTGCGCTTGTCGCCCACGGGGATCTTGATCTCGATGGGCGGGGAGTCGGAGGCGTTGCGCTTGCTTGAGGCGACACCTGCCTTCTCCAAAGCTGCTTCCTTTTGGCGATACTCGATGGCGGCAATTCGACGCTCCACGGCGCGCACGCTGTCGAGGTATTCGTCCAGCTTGTGCTGATCGTTTTGCGGCAGCTTCTTCCGCAGATCTTTGGCTCCACCGATGACGAGATCCAGCATCTGGCGATCCAGCGGATCAGTCTGACCCGTCTTTCCGGGCTTGTCAGACTTTCCAAAGAGGCGATTCAGCACGTTGCGTGGATTCGTCTCCGCAGGCACGGCCTGGGTGGGCGAGCGGTAGCTGCAATGCGAGTAGTAACCTTCATTGAGTCCTTCCTGGTTCTCCTTATGCGTCTGCGGCATCGTCGCGAGTTCCAGCGAGGGCAGGGAAGTGAGCCCGCCCATGTAATTCGCGGCGATCTGGTCCGCCGAGATGGCGATGTTGATCTGACTGCGCCTGTCCGCATCCGGCAGGCGCGCGGTGAGCCAGGTGGAGAGTTCCAGCGCATGAGGAGCGCCATTGAAGGGAGAGATCGGCACGCCCGAGATGCCCTTCATCAGCAGGCACTGGTCGAGGATCGGCCGCAGCGATTCCAAAGCGGGCGGCGGCGACTTCAAGAAGCTCTCCGCATTTGCCGGCCAGAACTGATCCATGATCACCCCATGCGGCATGTACATGAAACCGATGCGCACCGGCGGCTTGACGGCCTTGCCCCTGAAAGCCTCGGCCCAGCCCATGGTTTCCAAAAGCGGCAGCGCGAGCGAGGCTCCGACACCTTTCAGGCAGGTGCGGCGATCAATGAAGGCGTTGTTTTTCATGGGGACGAAAGCGGTGATGTGTGGCGAAAAAGGTAGGCAGCGAATCCGAGGATGACCGCCTCCTACCATTACCGTCCACGACGAGGGTTTCCATCAAACGATCCACCGCGACCGCGTCACTGCCGGATCAACGTTTCGGCCTGTTCCGACCCATTCAGAGTCTCTCGGGCAGCAAACCGCTTTGCCTTCGTCCCGACCAGCGGCCGGGATCGTTGGGGAAAGGGCTTCGGAGCGCTTTCCCGGGGATTCCCATCCTGCGGATGGCGACAGGGATCTATGTTTGCCGTCAAGGAGAGCGTTTCGGACGTGGGGGATGGCCATCATTTGCAGAAAACCCGGGCTGAGGGCGGATGAATCAGGCTGGTTTGGAGGCTTTTTGTGCACCGGATGGGGCCCGTTCATGGGGGGATGAAAGTAGGGTTAGCCCCCATGGAATGCCGCAGTGCTCACCGCTAACTTGGCACATTCCAGCCCTCTTGCTCATCATGAAACGGACCATCTACCTCGCCTTCGCCACCCTTGCTTTCCCCTTCCTGGCGATGGCTCAATCTCCTGACACTCCGCCCGCTGCTCCGGCTCCAGGTGAAGAAAAGCCCGTGATCCCGGGTGCACCGGCCCCGGCACCTGACGCTCCGCCTGTGGTGCCACCCAGGGTGCCGCCTGTGCCCAGCCTGCCTGCCGTGCCACCCGCACCCATGCCCATTCCTGGCCTGCCGCCTGTGCCAGTGACTCCCGCGCCTGCCTCGCCTGAGAAACCAGACACACCAAGCTCCAAACGCCCCGGCAATCCCGGAGCCAAGGGAAAAGCCGACAGGCCCGGAATGCCGGTCCCGGTTCCCGCTGCCCCGGAAGCCGATCCCAAGTCCAATGCCGAGCCCCCGGTGCCAACTCCAGGCATGAAAGCGCCCACCGCCCCTCCGGCGGTGACCGATGGCAGCGTCACCCCACCGGCTGCCCCTGGCACTCCCAGAGCCCGCCCTCTCCCCGGCAGAAAACCCACGGATCGGAAAGGGCGTCCCTTTGGTTCTGCGCGGACTCCTCCGCCCGGCACCGGAACCCAGGTTCCGCCTAACACCCCAATGCCTGCGCTTACTCCCGCGCCCAAAGCTGCCGTGGAACCGAAAATCGTCGAGCGCCCCGTCGCCCAGAAGCCGCCTTCGAAAGAGACGGTCCAGGTGCTTGAAGACCAGGGCAAGCGCGACCGCAAAGCCGATGCTCAGCAAGCGCAGAAAATCGAAACCAAGGATGATGCCAAGCGCCTCCTCATGACCATCCTCGGCGGCGGTGCCGTCGGAGCCGCCATCAATGATCGCCAGGATCAGGGGCGTCCCGGAGATCGTCCGAGTGACCGCCCGGGAAACCGTCCAGGAGACCGCCCTGGAGACCGCCCTGGAGACCGTCCCGGTGACCGTCCCGGAGGTCGCTACAGTCATGGCTACCGTCCTTCATTCGAGGAAGTCGGCAGAACCCAGCAGGACCGCGAACGCAACGTCGGTATCATGGTGCAGCGCTTCCAAGGCCGTGCCCCGCAGATCGCGCCTCCACCTGCCGGTAGCCTCCAGCGCGATCCAAGGAGCTTTGAAATCAACCCGACTCATCGGAGCTTTGAGACCAGCCACACTCAGCGGCACACTCAGTTTTATGAGGGGAACCGCCGCGTCATTCGTTATTCCTCGATGCAGGAAATCCCACCGATCATTGTCGCCTCACAACAACTGAACCGCGTTCAGGTCATCCCTTTGGTCCAAAGCGCCTACACCGTCCGTCCGCAGGGCGCACCGCAGGGGCAATACTACAACGAAGTCCCGCAGGCCTACACCGCCGACAACGCTTATGCCGTCTCCTACGGCGTCGATCCTGAGTCCGCGATCAGTACGAATGACATCCTCTTCCGTCAGGGCTCCACGGACTTCGCCGACGCCTACTCCTACGACATTGTCATCGACGTGGCCGAGGCCATGAACGCCGACGCGCTGCTCAAAGAAACCTTCGTCATCGAAGGCCACGCCTCTGCCGAAGGTGAGTATGCCCAGAACCTCCTCCTCTCCCAAGAGCGGGCCGAGCGCATCTCGCGCGAACTCGTCCGCCACGGCGTGAGTGCCGAGCGCCTCATGCCCGTGGGCTATGGTGAAACAGAAGCCGCGCACCCCGCCAATGCCGGAGAAGGCGAGCGCCGCCTGGACCGCCGCGTCATGGTCTTCCGCATGCGCTGAAGCCAACCGTAATCCGGTCTCCCAGTTTCATCCGCACTGTGCCCGCTCCTAAAATCAGAACCACCGCCTCCGATGCGCTCGTTGGCATCTGGACCATCGCGCTGACGGCGTTCATCGTCGCAGCGCTTTCTTTTGCGCGCGAGCTGCTCATCCCGCTCGCACTCTCGGCGCTGCTCACCTTTCTGCTCTCGCCGTTGGTCACGCGCATTGAGCACTGGATCGGGCGCATCGCGGCGGTGTTGCTCGTCGTGCTGCTGATCTTCACCAGCCTGGGCGCGGCGGGTTGGATACTCAGCCGACAGCTTGTGGATCTGGCAACGAAGCTGCCCGAATACAAGGGCAACATCATTACCAAGATGCAGGCCTTCAAAGTGCCGCAAGGCGGAGTCTTCACCAAGCTGTCGGAGACAGTCGAGGAGCTGAAAAACGCGCTGCCTGGAGGAACTGCAGCGCCGGCCCCGACCATGTCGCAGCAGGCGGACAATCCCGGCTGGGCTGTCAGCTTTCCGCCGCACGCGCCGCCGCCAACCGTGCAGGCGCAGTTGGCCGAGCGTTCGAAGACGAATTCGTTCGAGCTGCTGCAGCTCATCATCGCGCCGTTGCTCGGGCCGTTGGGCATGGCCTCGCTGGTCCTGCTTCTGGTTATCTTCATGTTGCTAGATCGCGAAGACCTGCGCAGCCGAATCATCCGGCTCATCGGCCAGGGACGCATCAGCGCCACCACGCGCGCGATGGACGATGCGGGCCATCGCGTCGCGCGCTATCTCCTCATGCAGCTTGTGGTGAATGTGACCTACGGCATCCCCGTGGCGGTCGGTCTTTACTTCATCGGTGTGCCAAATGCGATGCTATGGGGCGCGTTCGCCACGGTCCTGCGTTTCATCCCGTATGTGGGGCCATGGATCGCGGCGGCCTTTCCCATCATCCTGTCGCTGGCGGTCTCCGATAGTTGGTGGTCGCCGCTGCTCACGATCGGCCTTTTTGTGGTGCTCGAACTGCTGAGCAACAACGTGATGGAACCCTGGCTTTACGGCAAGTACACCGGCGTCGCGCCCCTCGCCTTGATCGTCGCGGCGGTGTTTTGGACGTGGCTTTGGGGGCCTGTGGGGCTGGTGCTCGCCACGCCACTCACTGTTTGCCTTGTGGTCATGGGGCGGCATGTGCCGCGCCTCTCCTTTCTCAGCATCGTGCTCAGCGATGATGAGGCGCTCACGCCCGCCGAGGATTGCTACCATCGCTTGCTCACGCCCGGGGATCGCGATGAACTCGAGCTGGTCGAGTCTTATTTGAAGGCGAACTCGCTGACCGCGCTCTACGATACCGTGTTCATCCCGGTGCTCGCCGCCGCGGAGAACGATGCACGAGAGGAACGGCTGGAGCCTGCGCAGCTCAGCTACGTCCAGCAGAGCATGCGCGACATCATTGAGGACCTCGGCACACGCCCGACGCTGCCAGCGAGGATGGCTGCACTCGCCAGGACCGAAACCGTTGCCTGCGAGGCACCCGGCGCAGCGCTGATGCTCGCGCCGGACTGTCGCGTGTATTGCCTGCCAGCACGCGCAGATCGCGACGAACTCGCCGGCACCATGCTCGTGCAACTGGCGCGCCAGGAAGGATTCGGTGCACAAAATGCCCCTTCACAGCTCGTTGCTGGCGAGTTGCTGGGATTGACCGAAAAGGCCGATGTGGATGTCGTTTGTATTTCCGTCGTGGCACCGTCCACCGTCATCCACGCCCGCTATCTCTGTCTGAAACTGCGTGCGGTCTTGCCGAAGCTCAAAATCGTCGTCGGCCTCTGGGACGAGACTGAAGGTCTGACTGAAGCCACCAAGCGCCTGCGCGATTCCGGTGCCGATGAAGTGGTCACCACGCTGGCAGACGCTCTCGTGCAGATCGCCCGACTTGCTCCAGTGCTGACCGAAGAGATGACGCCCGCACCGATCCCCGCTGACGAAGAGGAGCGCCTCGCCGCGCTCACCGAGCTCAACCTGCTCGACACGGAAGCCGAGCCTGTCTTCGATCGCATCACGTCGAAGCTCGCGCGCGTTTTTGAAATGCCCATCGCTCTCATCAGCCTTGTGGATCGCGACCGCCAGTTCTTCAAATCGCAGACTGGCCTGCCCGAAAGTCTCGCCAAGGCACGCCAGACTGCGCGGAACGTTTCCGTGTGCGGGCATGTGGTCGCGAAGAACCAGGTGATCGTCATCGAGGACCTCGCGCGTGACCGGCGTTTTGCAAACAACCCGCTGCTCAAGGAACACGGCATTCGCTTCTATGCCGGCGTTCCGCTCCTCGCGCCCAATGGCCAGCCCATCGGCTCTCTTTGCCTGATGGACATGAAGCCGCGCCAGCTCACCGAGCGTGAGAAGCGCCTGCTCGAGGAATACGCCAACGAAGTCATGGAAGAGATCGCCCGCCGCAGCCCCGCGCGCCACACGGGACTTACGCATCCAATCGACAACTGATGGTCAATCCTGGCCTCGGTTACAGGATTGAAATGATTCACAGGATGAACAGGATTTTTCAGCCCTGTTCATCCTGACCCTCTTGTTAATCCTGTAGCAAAAAGATCCTTACATTTGGATGCGCAAGCCCAAGCACATCCGTGATATGATCGTTTGCTATTCCAGTGATTCGCCTGTCAGTGAGTCATCATGTCAGTAAAAACCAAAAAGCGCTTCGGCGTATGGATGGACACGCACCACGCGACCATCATCGGCTACAACCCCGACGCCTCTGCCTTCACCGTGCTCGGTCATGCCAAGAATCCAGGCCCGGGGGCGAATTCGAGCGAGAATGCCGCGAACAACCTCGAAATCACCCTGGTGCATAAGTACTTCAAGGAGATCGGCCACCATCTGGTGAACGCGGATGAAGTTCACATCACCGGCAGCGGCACGATCCAGGAGCAGTTCATGCGCTACCTGGGTGATACTCCCCAGTTCAAAAAGACGGTCACTTCCGAAAGCACCTCCAACCCCATGAGCGATGAAAAGCTCGTGGAGTTCGTCAGCAGCCATTTCAATTAAGCGATCCATCGCGCGAAGACTGTCCCGCGCCACCACCTTCTTGATTACCGGAAGAATCGTGCGGCGTAGCTGGCTTGCAGCTACTTGGCTCCACTCGCGGTGGAAAGAAACACCACCGCGACCTCGTCACCGCCCAGGGCTTGGGCATCCCAATAAAAAGGGGCTTATGGCGACAGGGTTGACAAGATTGGCAGGATTCACAGGTCTGAAAATCCTGTTCATCCGGTGAATCCTGTCCTGTCTGAGGTCAAACGTCGAGGTGCTCGGTGGAATGGAGATGAGGTGCTTAGATTCTGAAAATACCCGCCAGGGTTTCCGCAGAACCATCCAGGGTTCTGGAAAAACCCTGCTGGGTTTTGAAAATACCTTCCAGGGTTTTCACGAAACCCTGCAGGGTTCTGAAAAAACCTTGCTGGGTTTTGGAAATACCTTCCAGGGTTTTCGCGAAACCATGCAGGGTTCTGAAAAAACCTTGCTGGGTTTTGAAAATACCCTCCAGGGTTTCCGCGAAACCATGCAGGGTTCTGAAAAAAACCTGCTGGGTTTTGGAAATACCTTCCAGGGTTTTTGCAAAACCATGCAGGGTTCTGAGAAAACCCGGCGGGTTTTTCGCGGGTTGGGGCTGGGTTTTGAGGGTTTCCAGCCGGGTTTCGGCAGGGACTTCGAGGCTTTTCGGAGCTTTTGCCTGCCTGTCGGGACTGGGAAGCCGGGTGGGGGCGATTCCCTCCTTTCGGATCACCGTTCCGGCCTGTTCCTGCCCATTCTGAGTCTGTCTCACCGCCTTTTCGAACTGCCAAAGCCCGTCTGGCCCCTGTGAACTTATCCAACCGCTGTCCAAGCGAATCAGAGTGCATTCAATCGGAGGCGTGATGACAAGAGGAAATCAGGCACTCCAACTCGCTGCGCTGCGTGTAGATTTACTGAAAATTCTTTCCTAACCCACGCTTGTCTTGTTTGTCATGATTCATGAACTAAGAAGTTTGATCTTACAATGAGCAGCCTAGCCGGAGAATCAGCACTGAAAGAGTCCCTGGCGTTTGAAGTCATCTGGACGGTTCGTCACTTGATTGATTTGCTAGATGAAAGGGCAGTCTCCATTCAACTTGGCGGCGCACCTTCTGAGGCGGGAATCGACTTTAGATTGGTCGTAGGTGAGCATGAACAGCATCATCAAGTGAAGCGTGCTTCCGGCTACGCTAACATTTATCACCGCACCGCATGGACTGCTTCGCGCATTGTCAGAAAGCCCTGCATTGCTGCCAGCTAATTTGGTTCAATTCCTGAATCATATCATCGACCGAGTTATCCGAAGCGGAGAGATTGAAAATAACAGCCTGCGCTACCAACTTGATACCGTTGGAGAGATTGTTCTCAGGCTTTACCATGAAAATCGAGACTCCTTAGTCCGTCGAGATGCCCTAGATCTAATGGATCGTCTATGTGAGATTGGGGCACTTGGCACAAAGGGCTTGGACTGAATTAGCCTGAATAATCACGGAGCAAAATATCAGGGGCACAACTTAACAGGAAAACACCGCAGAGATGAGCGGATGAGTGATGAGTGAAGACATGGAGACGGCCATGCAGCAGACGCGGAGATGAACCCGAATGACGAAGTTCCTCGGGGTAGGAATGCCCCGGTTACTCCATCACCCGCCGGTTCAAGAACGGATAGCTGGTGACGATCTCGGTGATGAGCGTCTGCAGCTTGTAGCCGTCCTGGGTGATGGTGCTCATCATGCGGTCCACGACGATCTCGTCGTAGCCGCCCAGTTTTCGGCAGAGGGCGTAGGCGAGGAGTTTTTCGGTGAGGTTGCGGGCGAGGTCGTCTTTCCGGGCGGCGATGATGGTCTTCAGTTCCTTGGGGGATGAGAAATGTTTGCCGCCGGGGAGCTCGCCCACGGCGTCGATCTTGCCGCCGGTGTCGTCCTGGTCACGCCAGCGGCCGATGGCGTCGAAGTTTTCCAGGCCGAAGCCGATGGGGTCGAGGATCTTGTGGCAGTTGTTGCACACGGCGTTCGTGCGATGCAGCTCCGTGCGCTGGCGCAGGGTGAGATTGCCGACTTTCTTCTGGTCCTGCTTTTCCAAGGTCGGCACGTTCGGCGGGGCAGGGGGGACGTGCTCGCCGAGCACCTGCTCCAGCACCCAGACACCGCGCTTCACGGCACTGGTGCGATTGGGGAAGGAGGTCGTCGCCAAGATGCCGGGCATGCCGAGGATCCCGCCGCGATTGGGGTTCGTGAGCTTTACCTGACGCATCTGCGGTCCGGTGATGGTCTTTTCCATGCCATAAAGGAGGGCGAGGGTGCCATTGAGGAAGGTGTAATCACTGTCCACGAAGCTGACGACGCTGCGGTCCTCACGCACGATGCTTTCAAAGAAGAGCCGGGCCTCGTCAACCATGGCGGAGCGCATCTCGTGGGTCATCTGGGGGAACTTGGCGGGGTCAAAGGTCTTGTCCTTGAGTTCCCCGAGTCCGAGCCACTGGGCACCAAAGCCGTCGAACAGTGCTCGTGAGCGTGGATCGGCGAGCATGCGCTTGGTTTGCGCCTTGAGCACGGCGGGCTCGTGGAGTGTTCCGGCATCGGCCAGCTCGGACAATTCGGCATCGGGCATGGTGGCCCAAAGCAGATACGAGAGGCGCGAGGCGAGCTGGTAATCGTCCAGCGGCACGATCTTCTGGCTGGCGTCCGCTTCCTTCGCAGGGGTGATGAAGAGGAACTGCGGGGAGACGAGCACCGCTTTGAGCATGAGGCGAAGGGAGGCGGTGTGGTCGAGTTTGTTTGTGCGGCCGAGATCAAAGACGCGGACGAGCACGTCGAGTTCCGAATCCGTGGGCGGTCGGCGATAGGCGCGGCGGGCGAGGGTTCGTGCGACTTCGCGGACGTCGGTTTTTTTATCCCCCAAGAGTCGTGTCTGGGCCTTGGCGGGCCTCTTTGGCAAGGCTGCGTTCGCGATGCTGAGATACTGCTCGGATTGCAACGGCGAGAGCGAGTTCATGTAGCCCTCGCCCGCCACCTCATCCGGAAGTTCAGCGGCCACGGTAGCATCCACGCCGAGCAGATCCTGCAGCGTGTTGCCATACTCCGACTTCGTCAGTCGGCGGATCACAAAGGGGCCGGGATCGCGGGCGCTGAGGTATTTGATCTGCGCGAGGGCATCGAGGAAATGCTGGCGCTCATCGTCGGAGGGCTGGTCGGCGTCGTCGGGCGGCATGTCGTTTGCGTTCACGTTCGCGATGCACTCCATCCACTTCCGACTGAAGGCGGAGTCGCCCGGTTTACGCAGAGCGACTTCGAGATTCAGCCCGGCCTTCGACTTTCGGTTCCCGTGGCACTCGACGCAGTATTTCTTCACGAAGGGCTCGACGTGCTGCCTGAAGGATTGTTTCGCCTCCGCCAGCATGGCATCCGCTTCTTTGTCCTCCGCTGTCTGAGCCTGGCAGGGCAGCGCCAGCGCTAGGTTCAAGAAGGCCATGGCCATCAAGCCAGAGCGAGTCAGTTCGGGTTTGATCATTCGAATCTTCAACGGGGGGCTGAAGGCTACGAATGATCCTTCCGGCCTCTATCGGGATTGCATCGGAGCCCCATGAAGTCTTCGGCTTCAGGGAGCCGCCACCAGCTTCTCGCCACTCGCGGGCATCGTCTTGGTCGGTTCGCCGGTGAGGAGTCCGTGTTTTACGAGAAATTGGTCAGCGGCGATGAGCGTTACGGTTTGCCAGGGGCCTTTGTTAAAGAAGCTGTGCGCCTGACCTGGGGCGATCTGGAGGTCGATGGTTTTGGTGCCGAGGGATTTCCATTTGGCGTGGGCGGTGTCCCAGCCTTTTTTCCAGGTGTCCTGGTCGCCGAAGAAGGCGATGGCGGGCGGGAGGTCGGCCTTTAAATGGCGCAGCACGTCGATCTCGGCGTCCTTGTCGTCATCGGTGGCGAAGGCGGGATTGAACCACACATAGGCGACCACGCTTGTGTCGATGTCCTTGGGGTCGGCGGGGTCGTTCAGGCCGGGATTCATCGTGGCGAGGGCGCTGATGTGTCCGCCCGCCGAGCCTCCGCCGGTAATGATGCGCTGTGAGTCGATGCCGAGTTCGGGGGCCTTCTGCTTGAACCAGCGGATGGCGGTTTTGGCATCGGTGACGCACACCCGTTTGCGTGTTTCGCCTGCGGGAAGTTTCGCGGCATCCGCCTGGCTGAGCATCTGATACTCCGCCGTGGCGCAGACGAGTCCGCGACTGGCGAAGTAGGCGCAGGCGATGCGAAACTGCCCCAGCGAACCGCCACCCCAGGCCCCGCCGTGGAAGAGGATCATGCCGGGCACCTTTGATTTTGCGGGATCGTGATTCGGCGGGAAGTAGATCTCCATCTGGCGCTCTTTGCCGGCGGAGGTCTTGTAGATGTAGGGTTTGCCAGCAGGTGCGTCGGCACCGATGCCGCCTTTGGCTTTGGCGGGTTTTTCCGCAGCGAGGGATGCCCCACAGAGGGCGCAGAGGATCACAGAGAAGAGTTTCATGAGAGAGATTGTGGCGGCGGGTTCAACGCGGGCCGGGTGCATGGATTTGCGCGGCATTTTTTGGCAGGCCAGGGTAGTCCCCTCGCGCGGTTTGCTTCTTTTTGCCGAGAGACTCCCCGGTTTCCCGGTCAAACGAGTCTGGCGTGAGGTGGGCGGGCGCAGCGTCCCCGGTCTCGGCGGTCCATTGATCCAGCAGCGCGGAGAGCCGGGATTTGATTTCAGCGTGCGCGGGATCGGAGGCTAGATTGTGGAGCTGGTTGGGGTCTTGCGCGGTCAAATACAGCTCCTCCGCAGCACGCGGAGCCTGAAACACATCGGCCTGGGCCGGCGTGAGCTTTTGTGCATCGCGCAGGGCTTTGAGCGAATCAAAGGAGGGCGAGCGGACGGCATCGGCGGGGCCCTGCCAGGCGAGCGCGGGGCGCTGGTTGCGGAGGTAAAGCCAGCCCTCGCTGCGCACGCTGCGGCCATGCGCTTCATAGTCGTGCCAGTTGTGCTCGGAGAAGGCGTGGCGGCGGGTGATGCTCTGCGGATCTTTCAAAAGTGGCATGAAGCTGACGCCCTGGAAGCTCGGCGGTGCCTTCACTCCGGCGGCTTCGAGAAAGGTGGGCGCGATGTCGATGACGCTGACGAGGCTGGCGCTGCTGGAGCCGCCCTTCGCCATGCCTGCGGGCCAGTGGGCCACGAGCGCGGTCTTCATGCCGCTGTCATGCAGGCGCGTCTTTGCACGCGGGAAAGGGCGGCCATTGTCCGCGAGCACGAGGATAAGCGTGTTCTCAAGCTGGCCCTGGGCGGCGAGTGCATCCGCCATCTGACCGATGAAGTGATCAAAGCGCGTGATCTCGTTGTGGTAAGAGGCCAGATTGCCGCGCGTCGCCTCGTCATCGGCGAGGAAGGGCGGCACCGTGATGTCCTGCGGGCGATGTTTGGGGCCGTACTTCGACTCCACCCATTCTTTGTCCGCGTCCCAGGCGCGGTGCGCATCCAGCGAGGCGAACCAAAAGAAGAAGGGCTTGTCCTTGGGCCGCTTTTCGATGGTTTCGGCCCACTTCGACTCCCCACCGTGATTCTCCGGCGTGGTGCCGGGATCGATCAAGTCCCAGGTCTCCGCGCCGACCGGGCCGCCCACCCGTGTCATGTGGTTTTTGCCGACGATGGCGGTGAAGTAGCCGCTTTCACGCAGGAGGGTCGGCAGCCAGGGAAGGTTCGCGGCGATGGGCTGGTGCAGCTCCGCCGCGGGACCGTTGTTATGTGGATAGCGTCCCGTGATGATGCTGGAGCGGCTGGGGCTGCAACTGCTGGCGGTGAGGTAGGCTTCCGTGAACTTCATGCCACCCGCTGCGAGCGCGTCGATGCGTGGCGTGCGCGCAGTCTTGCTACCGTAGCAGCCGAAGTCGTCCCAGCTCACGTCATCGGCGATGCACACGATGAGATTGGGCCGTGGCTCCGCCGCCGTGAGCCAGGAGCCAGAAGCAAAGAGACTGAGCGAGAGGAAGGCGAGGCGTTTCATGAGAAGCTGGATGGGGCAACATCGAACGCGTTGAACGTTCAACATCGAACATCGAACTGAGTTTGACCTTTCCTTCGGGGCACCGCCAGCATGGAACTGAGCGGGGTGAACCGTGAAGGTGGTGGATGGGATTGGCTCAGGAGACACCGATTCCGCCTTCAGGCGGAAATGGAGTCCAGGAGCACAACCCTGCCCGTTCGTTGCTTGATGAACACTCGGGAGTGGGTGTCTCAGCCTTACTTGCTGACCAACTTTGCCGAAGCTACCTTGCCTTCGTCGGAGACGATGGCTCCGGTGAGTTCGGGTTTGCAGTCGCCTTTGAGTTCATCGCGGAACTTTTTGATGAAGCTCTGGGTGGGCCAGGAGGCAGCTTCGCCAAAGGCGCAGATGGTCTTGCCTTCGATCTGATTGGCGACGGTTTCCAAGGTGTCCACGTCGTCCGGGCTGGCGTTGCCGCCGACGATGCGGTCGCTGATCTTCTTCATCCAGAGGCTGCCTTCGCGGCAGGGGGTGCACTGGCCGCAGCTCTCGTGGGCGTAGAAGTTGTTCAGGTTGTTGATGACCCAGGTCATGCTGCGGGAGTCATCCATGATGATGACGCCACCGGAGCCGGCCATGGTGCCGCACTGGGCCATGGTGTCGAAGTCCATGGGGATGTCCATGATGCCGATCTCGCGCCCGTCCTTGAGTTTGAATTTCTCGTCGGCACGCAGCACTTTCGAGGAACTGCCGCCGGGGATGATGGCCTTGAGCATGCGGCCCGGTTTGAGACCACCGCAAAGGACGTCGATGACCTCACCCATGGTGACTTTGCCAACTTCGACTTCGTAGTAGCCGGGCTTCACGACATCGCCGGAGACGCAAAGGATGCGGGTGCCGGTGTTGTTCGCGGTGCCGAGCTTGGCGTATTCCGCGCCGCCCATCTGGATGATGTGCTTCACATGGCAGAGGGACTCGACGTTGTTCACGATGGTCGGGCTCATGTAGAGGCCGAGCGCAGCAGGGAAGTAGGGGGGCTTGATGCGCGGGTAGGGGCGCTTGCCTTCGAGGGACTCGATGAGGCCAGTCTCTTCACCGCAAATGTAAGCGCCAGCGCCGCGATGGACGTAGATTTCGCAGTCGAAGCCGCTGCCTTGGATGTTCTTGCCGAGGAAACCTTTTTCGTGGGCTTCGGCGATGGCTTTCTCGACGATGATGGCCGCCTGGGGGAACTCCTCGCGGATGTAGATGTAGCCGAGCTTCGCGTTCACGGCAAAGCAGGCGATGATCATGCCTTCGAGGAGCTGATGCGGGTCCTGATGCAGGATGTAGCGGTCTTTGAAGGTGCCGGGCTCGGATTCATCGGCATTGCAGATGAGATAGACGGGCTTGGTGTTCGTGGGCGGGATGAAGCCCCATTTCACGCCGGTGGGGAAGCCTGCACCGCCACGTCCGCGCAGGCCGCTGGCCTTCACTTCGTTGGTGATGGCGCTGCGCTCCATCTTGAGGGCGACCTTGAGCTGCTCGTAGCCGCCGTCGGCGAGGAAGCTGTCGATGGACGGGGTGTAGCCCGTGCGGTCGATGTTCTTGAAGATCAGCCGTTTTTCACGGGAATGAGGCTCTTTGCCGGGGAGATAAGTGATCGCCATGAGGGAGGGGTTCGCTGGGGGCAGTATTCAGCTACGGCAGGGAGCGGCAAGCGGGTTTGTGAAAAATTTCACAAGCCCGCTCGGGTTGCTGTTTCGACAGGGATTTGTGCCTCAGATCACCGGTCCGGCCACATCCGCCCACTTGGCGTGCCATTCTTTGAAGACGATGGGGCTGATCTCGCTGGGCTTGATCTCGCTGCGGCCACCCCAGAAGACGTTCGTGTATTCGAGCGGGATGCCGGTCTCGACGAGGTGCTTGTCGATGGCGGCTTTGTGGGCCAGGACGGTTTCTTTGTCGGTGCCGTGGATGACGCCCATGATGTTGACGTTGGCGAAGCGGTCGCCGCCTTCACGCCAGTAGGCGTGGGTCATGATGGGGTGACGCCCGACTTCGCCGCCGGCGCGTTCTTCCATGCCTTTCGGGACTTTCCAATGGAAGAGGGCGTTGAAGCGGGTGACGCGAACGCCACTGGCGCTCGGTTTGACGTGCTCCAGGAAGGTGGAGAAGCGGCCGATGACGCCCTTGGCATCGAGTCGTTTGGCGACTTCGCAGAATTTCTCCAGGGAGACACCGGCATCTTTCGCGCGGCCAGCCCAGGGCTCGGGGCCGATTTCATCGGAGGAAAGGTCGCCTTTGAGGTGGAGTAGGACATTCCATTCTTCGGCATCGAGGTCGGCGATGTTGGTGGTCATCATCACGGCGGGCTCGTCGGCCTTTTCACCAGGTTCCATGCTCTTGCGGCGGACATGGCCGACGCCGAGGGCGAAGATGCCGTGGGCCTGCATGGTGTAATAATCTTCAGCTCCGATGAGGCGCTTCAGGACATCGCAGTGGTCGTTGATGTTGCGGTCCTGCGGAACTTTCAGCGTGGTCCAGAGCCGGAAGTCACTGCCGCTGACTTCGCGGTCGGTGCTGCGGAGGACGACGTGACCGCTGAAGGGGTCTTGTTTGAAGAGGAACTCGAAGGCGGCCTCAAGTTTATCGGTGGGAACCTTCCAGGCGACGAGGGCACCTTCGGCGAGTTTGTTTGCAAGCAAGGTTTGGCGGACTCGGCGGATGACGCCAGCGGCCAGCATGGCGCGGATGCGCTCCACGACGGTGTCGAAGGGGAGGCCACTTTCCTCGGCGATGAACTGGAAGGGATGCTGATGGAAGCCTTTCACACGGTCCTCACTGACAGCCAGAATGCGGGCGTTGATTTCTTCGGTGTGTTCAGTCGGGATCGAGGCGGCAGGAGTCATGTGGAGGAAGGGATCGGAGAGCATGGCACAGCTTTCACGCCGTGCGGGGCGCGACTCTTAGCTTCTCCGCTGAAAATGACAAGGCGGGGCTGACCTTGCACAAGCATCGGCCAACCCCGCCCTGCAAAAACAACTCAACCCATCAACCCCACCAGTGGAAATACTGGTTCATCCATCCCACGGCGGCGGCGAGGACACCGAAGACGATGGCGAGTTCCACGAGCTTGCCCAGGCGCTTCTTCTGGCGGGCACGGCGCTGCACGAGCGGGATGCCGCTGGTCTGGCGTTTGGTCTTGGAAAAAACGGGCTCGGGCGCCGGAAGGGTATTCCGGGTGCTGAGCCTGCGCTGGCGCATGGCCACGGGCGCGGAGGCGATGGTGCATTCGAGGCGCTCGATCTCGTCTTCCAGCTCGCGGGAGCGGGTTTCGAGCTGCCTCATGTGTGTTTTCGAGGGCTTGGCGCTGGGGAGCGGCTGCGCCAGAAGATCCGAAGCGTAGCGCGGGCGTGGAGTGCGTACTTTTTTGTACATGGCGGGAGCGTTTGGAACGGGATCAGAACATCAGACGGGCGATGATCAGCAGCACGACGAGCGTGGCGATGAGAGCGGCATTGAAGGCGAAACCTCGGCGTGCCCAGGTGAGGAGATCGTCTTTATTCCCGGAGGCAAAAAGCACTTCACCTGCGGCCTGGACTTCAGCGGCCTCTTCTTGTGCCGTCATGGCGCTGTGGATCGGGGAGATGACAGCGGCTTCGGCCTGAGCTGGGCGATGCTGCATGAGACGGCGGACGCCTTTTTCATAGCTGGTCTCGGCTTCATTCAGGGAATCAAGCGCACGGTCGAGCTCGTGGTCGAGCTGGCTGCGCTGCCAGCGTTCGGGCAGGTAGGTTTTGAGGTCGTCGAGCCGGTCTTCGAAGTCTTTCTGGGTAACCGCGAGGTCTTCCACCCGACGGCGGGTGTCTTCCAGCTCTTCCATGATGGAGCGCAGGGCGCGCTCGAGCTTGTCGGTGACTTCCTTTTTGCCGGAGACAAAGCGCTCCTGCTTCTGACGCAGGCCTTCAAGGATCTGCTTCTGGCGCTCCACTTCTTCCTGCTGGGCGCGGAGGGCGGCGAGACGATGCTGGGCCTCGCGCACCTGCTGGTCCATGTCGTCCATCGTGTCATCGTCGTGCTGGCGGTAGGAAAACTCCGGAGCTTCATCGAAGCGGAGTACGTTTTCCTCGGGAACCGCGACGGCAGTGGAGGAGGAGGGAGCGACGGGAGAGGATGTTCGGCGGGACATGGGTATCGCTTTTTTAGATTTAGCGATATGAATATTACAGATCCCTTAGATAATCCAGATTTTTCGTCTTCTTTTTCGCGAGCCACCAAGGTATTCCTCCGAACACTATCGTCAGAAAGGCTACGAATCCCAAGGCCGCACACTCGCCCTGCATGACCTCCCCCGGAGTCAGGGGCATTTTGTGCAAATCCGCCCGCCAGGCCACGGCATCAGGAAGCGCCAAAGCCGCCGCACTGCCCAAAATATAGAGAAAGCTGCCGATCAGGCAAAGGGTGCCCCCGAAACCCGAGATCACACGGGCGGGGTTGGGCTCGCGGAAATTGGGCAGCAGTGCCCCGAGTGACAGTGACATTGCTGTCAGGCCATAGCTTTGCAAAATCACCGCTCCGCAGAAGAACACCGCGCGCCTCAGCGGCAGTTGAAGCGAGACACTGGACATCACGACGAGCAGCGTGGTCAGCAGGGCGAGCACCCCGGCGATGAGGCGCAGCTTCAGGCTCATCACCCTCTCCAGTGGCAGCGGAGAAAGCCCAAGTATCCAAAGCCGCTGCCCCTCCATGCTGAACTGCGGGAAGACGAAGCGTGTCGTCAGCGTGGACAGGGCAAGGCAGCAGACGAGAAGATTCAGGTGACTGATGACCAGCGTCCAAAACGGATTCTGCAAATCGTAGCCGAGGTGGCGCAGATTCGAGCTGTACATGAGAAGCATCCCAAAGATCAGCAGACATTGGCCCCATTGAGTCGGCTCGCGGAGAAAGGTGAGCACATCTTTCGTCAGCAGTGCATGAGAGGCGCGGTCGAGTCGCAGCATGCGCCGCCAGACATCGCCACCAGTCTTCGGGCTCTTTTGCCGGAACCAAGCCAGCTCTCCTGCACGAGCCTGAGCCTCGGGGGCGGCCGTCATCACCCGATGCCACGCCGGGTAGAACATTGCGGCCCCAAGCCGAGCCGTGATCACGAGCGCAAAGAGCGCATTCGCCAGCAGTGTCAGCAGGAAAAAGATCGCCTGACCATTCAGTCTGCGGCTGGAAGCAAAGAGCGCCTCCGCCACCCACGAACTCGGCAGCATCGGATGCATGCAGACCTCCGTATGACGCAGCACATCGTGCAGACTCGCCACAATATCTGCCCCCTTCCCAGACTCGGGCGCATCGATCCAGTAGCGCTGAAAGGCCACCGCCAGCAGCCCCACCGCCAGCGCGATCACCACCCGCCACCACCAGGGCCGCGCATATCTCACCAGCAGCAGCAGCGCCCACGTCGAGACATTCGCCGAGATGGTCACGAGGCAGAGCAGAGCTGGCAGGCCCAGCAGATAAAACGTCAGCCCACTATGAAAAAGCTGCCCCAGCGCCAGCAGGATCGGCGCGCTCAGCACGATGAGTCCCCAGCTCGCCAGCATCATCCCTTCCAGCGTCTTCCACATCACCAGGCTCCGCTCCGGCAGCGGCAGCGCCACCTGCCATTCCATATCCTTGCGGCGAAAGAGGCCCATGCCCGTGATTGTCGCGTTGGAAATCACCAGCATCACGAAGAAGAAAAAGAACAGCAGATACACCAGCCGCTCCGTCAGCAGCGGACCAAAGAGCGGCGTCTTGTGGATGAACCCCAGCCCGCGTGAGACCAGTACATACGCCGCCACGCTGTAGAGCAAAAGAAAGCCGCTGATCGTTGCCACCATCAGCCGGTTCTGCGTCAGCAATTCCTCCACCTGATGCCTGAAAGCACGCCCGTGGGTGCGGGCGAGCAGCATTGTGGCGGCAAAAGAAGTCATTCGCACGTTTCATACGACGAACTCTCGCTTCACAGCAAGCCACATCCTTCCACTTCCGTTCAGAACCCGCACTTGCCGCCGCTCTCCGCGCCTGTCACTCTCCACTCCCCCATGATTTTTTCTCTCACCTCGCGCATCCTCCGCACCGTCGATCCGCTCTGCCTCGCCAAAGTCGGCTGGAACTTCGGCTTCAAAGGTGCGCGCTCCGTCATGCTCTTCAAAAAGCGCATGGAGCAGGGCCAGTTCTTCCCGCCCTTCCTCTACGTCTCCATTTTAAACTCCTGTAACCTCCGCTGCCAGGGCTGCTGGGTCGATGTCGATAAGCCGCGCGAAGCCATCAAGCTCGACGAGCTGAACAAAATCGTGAACGACGCCAAGAAGCACGGCAACTCCTTCTTCGGCATCCTCGGCGGCGAGCCCTTCATGCACCCGGAGCTCTTCGACTTCCTCGCCAATCACCCCGACTGCTACTTCCAGATCTTCACCAATGGCCAGTTCATCACCGAAAAAGTCGCCACCGCCCTGCGCAAGCTCGGCAACGTCACCCCGCTCATCAGCGTCGAAGGCAACAGCAGCGTCAGCGACGAACGCCGTGGCAATAAAGACGTCCTCAACCGCACCCTCCGCGGCCTGCAAAACTGCCTCGACGCCAAGCTCCTCACCGGCGTGGCCACGAGCCTTTGCCAAACCAACATCGACGACCTCCTCACCCGCGAGTGGCTGCAAAAGCTCATCGACATGGGCGTCCACTACACCTGGTACCACACCTACCGCCCCGTCGGTCCGAAGATCAACGACCAGCTCGCTCTCTCGCCGGATCAAATCACGAAGGTCCGCCGCTTCGTCACCGACATGCGCGCCGAGATGCCCATCGCCATCGTCGATGCCTACTACGATCACAACGGCAAAGCCCTCTGCCCCATGGCCACCGGCATCAGCCACCACATCGGCCCCACCGGCGGGCTCGAGCCCTGCCCCATCATCCAGTTCGCCACCGAAAACGTCCGCACGGATCGCGACCTCTTTGATGTCTTCACCCAGTCCGCCTTCCTCAAAGACTTCCGCGAAACCGCCGCCCAGCACACCCGTGGCTGCATCGTCCTGGAGCGCCCCGATCTCGTGAAGCAGCTCGCTTTAAAACACAGCGCCAAAGACACCACCATCCGCCAGACCGCCATGGCCGAAGTCGAAGGCATGAAAGCCCGCACCAGCCAGTGGCGCGAGGAAGAAGAGATCCCCGAGAAGCACTGGATGTACAAGATCGCCAAGCGCTACTTCTACCACGACTTCGGCGTCTATCAGCAGCTCGACCCCAAGGCCCACAGCCCGAAGTCCTAGCCTGGTGGCACGTGATGCGTGCGTCCTTGACCGTGAATTGCCAGTCGGTTCCGTAGTGGGTAGCATTGCTGATACTCGCCACCAGTCCGAATCCCATGAGATGGTCTCCCAGCAGCTTGAGCGTCCAGCGCGCCGCGCCTTGCGGCGGCGGGCTATAAGGTGGCGGCCAAGCCATGCACCGCCACTTCCAGACTATGCTCACATAACGAGCCGTGGATGCGGTATGTATTGGCCATGCTTACCCTCTAGCACCACGGCACCACTTTTCACCCCTCGACTAGGCTGTTCTGAGCCCACTAGTGGTTAAACAAAAATTCCTTCGTATTCAGCAGTGCCCATAGGAGATCTTCATAGCCATTGCGTTTGGCCCGTTGGGAGTCGAGTGGCTTGCCTGCGGCATCGTTGCGGGGCTTCATCAGATGCGTTTCGGCGATTTTCACCTCATCGGCTGTGGGTTCTCGGGAATAGGCAGCGAGGTAGAGTTCGCGGATGCGTTTGGGCTCGGACATCTCGGCTTTCGTGAGTTGCTCGGCGCGGCCATTAGTCGCGGTGAGTTTGGCTTTCACGTCGGGAGCGTTCATCAAATGAAGGCTTTGAGCGAGGCTGGCGGAGGAGACACGTTCGCATTCGCAGACACTGGTGTTGTCAGGTCGTCCGAAGACTTTGAGGAAGGGGGAGGAGCGCGTGTAGCTGTTGTCGGGCAGGGAGACGGCACGGGTGCCGGGCGGGAGATCGGCGAAGTCGGTCTTCGAGGCGGTGACCATATCAATGCCATCGAGCAGGACCTCGGCGGTCATGCGCTTCGGGTAGTAGTGTGAGTAGGCCTGACGATCGACGGCGTTGTGCTCGTTCGGCATGGCGCTGAGCTGGTAGGTGTGGCTCTGTGCGATGACACGGACAAGGGATTTGAGATCGTAATGGTTGTCGGTGAAGTGCTTTGCCAGCGCGTCGAGCAGTTCGGGATTCGTCGGTGGATTCGTGTCGCGCAGGTCGTCTTCGGGCTCGATGAGACCGCGTTTGAAGAAATGCTTCCAGTAGCGGTTCACGAGTGATTTAGAAAAGAAGGGATTGTCCTTCTTGCTCATCCAATCGGCGAGCGCGAGGCGGGGATCATCGTCAGGCGCGATGTCGAGTGGCGGCTCACCGAGACCGGCGGGCTTGAGCATGACGCGGGTTTTGCGGTGCTCGGTCTGCGCGGTGCCGCGCTTGTGGAAGATGAGGTCTTCACCGGCGATGGCGGTCGGTTTGCGGCCGATCTGGCTGAAGAAGGCGGCCATTTGGTAATACTCGGCCTGCGTCCAGCGCTCGAAGGGATGATGATGGCACTGCGCGCACTGCATGCGCACGCCAAGGAAGAGTTGTGCGACGTCCTCGACCTGAGTGGTAGGCTCTTTGACTCGCTTGTACCAGGCGACGGGCGGATTGGAAACAATAGTGCCAGTGGATGCGAGGATCTGGCGAACGATTTGATCGTAGGGCGTGTTCGCCAGCAGGTTGTCACGCATCCATGCGTGGAAGGCGAAGTTTGCGGTGATGTCGGCAGCCTCGGTGCGCTGGTTCTTGAGCAGCGCGGTCCATTTGTTCGCGAAGAAGTCGGCGTAATCGGGCGAGTTCAGCAGCGCCTCAACAGCGCGGTCGCGTTTGTCAGGTGCCTTGTCGGCGATGAAGGCTTTCGTTTCATCCAGCGTGGGCAATCTGCCGCCGATGTCGAGCGAGACGCGGCGGAGGAAGGTGCTGTCATCGCAAATCGGCGAAGGAGGAATGCCGATCTGCTTCAAGTTCGCAAACACATGCTGGTCGATGAAATTCTTCACCGGCGGCAGCGCATCCACCGGCGCACCCAGTGGCACCGAGACGCTGCACACGCTGACTTTGCCGCCGAAACGCACCATGACGGCGACATTGCCGGGGATGTCGAACGTCTGAACGAGGCCCTTGTCATTGGCGGAGGCCATGGCGGTGTCATTGGCTTCAAAGAGCGCGAGCTTCGTCACATCGCGGCTGCTGCCGTCGGAGTAGCGGGCGGTGACTTTGAGTTGCTGCGCGGTTTTGACCTTCAAGGTGATGCGCGCTGGTTCGACCGCGATCTCGGTCAGCTTCGGCTCATTCTTTTGCTCATACGGCATGCCTTCGGCGATCCAGCGCACGAGCGTCTGATAGTGCTCGGAGCCCGGCTCGATCTTCTTCCCGCCCGTGTGCGGCACGATGGCGGCTCCTTTCGTGATCAGCAGGCTTTCCTCCGGTGCAGGTGGGAAGACACGGCGGCCCTTGCCCTGCTTCACGATGGCTTCGTAATCCTCTTCCGGCTCGAAGCCGAGGACGCTGAGGCGGAAGCCTCGCTGGCCGGTGATGGCTTTCGCATGGCACGCACCGGCATTGCAGCCCGTCTTCGTGAGGATGGGCTGGATGTCTCGCACGAAGCTAAGTGGCTGCGATGATTCGGCAGCGAAGCTCACTCCGGTGAACATCGCAATCATCCATAAAATCAGGGGGGCGTTCTTTGGCATTGCTCTAAACCTACGTTCTGAGAACGCCGATTTTCGCAGCGGATCAATGGCTGGCGGAGAAGTGCCTGCCCCGCACTTCGCAGAATTGTGGGCTGCGCACGATCATCTCGACGAGCGTGCCGATGCGAAGATCACTCTTCAACATCGAGTCGATCAGCGGTTTGTCGGAAAGCTGCACGCTGCGTCCGAGGGCGTAGCCGAGGAGTTTGCGGCAGAACTGGCGCAGGAAATCGTCGCGGCGCTTGGTGAGGAGGTAGTCGCGCAAGTCGGCAAGGCCATCGACAGCAGTGCCATCGGGCAAGGTGGTCTTCGTGTCGGCTTTTCGAGCACGACCGATGGCGTCGAAGCCTTCCAAAGCGAAGCCGAAGGGGTCGATGCGCTTGTGGCAGCCCATGCAGTTCTCATCGCGGCTGTGGCGCTCGATGAGCTGCCGCTCGGTGAGGTCGGCTGGGGCTTCCTCCGGCAAAATGGGCACGCCTTTCGGCGGAATGGGCAGCTTTTCACCAAGCACGACCTCGGTGAGCCAGGTGCCTCGCAGGATGGCGCTGTTGCGTGAGGCTCCGGCTTGTTTGGAGAGTGTCGCAGCAAAGCCAAGGATGCCGCCGCGGCCTTGGGCGTGGAGGCCGTCGATGCGCTTCCATTCGCCTTTCGAGTCGAAGCCATAGTGCTTCGAGAGCGCTTCGTTCACGAAGGTGTGGTCGGCATCGAGCAGGCTGAGGACGCTGCGGTTGTTTTGGATGAGGTCGATGAAGAAGCGGGTGACTTCTTCCTGCATGTCGTCGCGGAGGTCGAGGAAGGTGGGGAAGTGGCGCTCGCTCTTTTCATCGAGCGTGGCGACATCCCGCACATGCAGCCACTGGCAGCCGAACTCGGTGGCGAGACGGCGCACTTTGTCGCTGCGCAACATGCGTGGGAGCTGTGTAGCGACCTCCTTGGCCGTGCGCAGTTCGTCATCGGGAGTGGAGGACCAAAGAAAGTAGCTCAGCCGTGTGGCGAGCTCCTGCTGGCTCACGGGGCCGGTCTTGTCGGGCGCTTTCTCGCCGCGATACAAAAACGCGGGCGAGGTGAGCACACGGACGAGCATCAAACGCGGTGGAAAGGCTTTCAGCGCGGTCATTTCCTTCTCGTTGAGCGGACGACGCCATGCCTTCGCGGCGAAGTCGATCACAGCCTGGCGCTGCACGGCATCGGTGGCTTTTTGCTGCACTTTGAAGGCGGCGGCGGCTTTCATAATTGGATCGCGCATCGGTTCGAAGGCGCTGGGCTTTGCATCCTGCGTGGCGAATTGATAAAGCTGCTCAAAGGCATCGACTTGCTTCAGCGGGGCTTCGCTGACGAAGAGCAGTTCGTCCCAAAGGTGGTCGAGTTCGCGTGATTCGGCCTCGGTGAGCATGAGGCGCTTCAAAGCTTCGTCTTCGCGATAAAACAGCGTGAGCGTGACGACTTCGTCCACCGGCACGATGCGGTTGTAGCAGAGCGCGATGGGGAAAAGAGCGCGGAAGTAATCGAAGGCGGTTTCGAAGCGCTCTCGGGCCTCGCTGCCGTCGTTCACGAGGATTGGGGCGCTGTGCTGCGTGACGAGGTTGTTGTCGCTCCACTGGCCTTGCTTCAAGCCCGTCTCGGACTTGCCGGCGACGAGGCTGGTGGTGGCTGGCTGCTTCTCGGTGAGCACCTGCATTTGCACGCTGCCGCTGGTTTTGGAGGCCAGCTTTCCTGTGACGACAAACTCAGCGCCATTGGCGAGTGCGGCGGGGATGGTTACTTCGATGACGGAAGGCGCTTTGGCACTCAGGTCGGACTTGTCGGACGAGTCGGACCTGTCCGACAAAAACGGTCTCAGCAGCGGTGAGTTCAGCGGGAAGTCCTTTTCCAAATACTGCCGCACCTTTACCGCCAGCTCCACCGACGGCTTTTTCCGCCACTCGGCGATGGGCGCAGGCACATCGGGCGCGGCTTCGAGTGTGGCGGGCTGGCTGAGGAAGTGCCACGCACCGTGTGGATTGCCTTTCAGGATGTTCGGTGACACGTCCTTCGCGAGATCCCATGTCTTTTGGCCGTCGTGGAGCGTCAGATTGATCGCGGTGAGGTCGCAGACGTGGCTGCCATCGCGCGGGCCGATCACGAGCGCGACGACTTGGTCGGCTTCGATGCGCACGTTTTCAAAAGGGCCCATCGGCAAAACGGTCGCGCCTTTTGTGGCACCGCTGGCGAGCACCTCGCTGGTGTGACCGCGACGCACTTCGAGTGCCCAGGTGACACCGTTGCCGCATTCGGGATGCGCATCGGTCACATCGCCTTGAATGCGAAACATGCCTGGCTTTTCACAGCGCCATGCAATGACCGAGGCTCGTGTCGGCGAAGGATGCGTGGCGATGCTGTGGGCCTTCATCACGCCTGGCGTGCGAACGGTGGTGTCGGAGGAGTTTGCCAGCACGCCGAGCGCCTGATCGCCCTGCCAGCCTTGGATGAAGGTGTAGTCTGGCGTGCTTTTGAGTTGTTTGGTGAGCAGCGGTTCGAGCTTCGTGGTGCCGTAGCCGAGGTATTCGCGCCACGCCGTCATCAACGCAGGGTCGGCACCGTCTTTGCCACTCGCAATGGCATCGAGGCACTTCTCGGTGCTTGCGATGATCTTCGTGCGTTGCGCTTCGAGATGCTTCACGAGCGCTGGAAGGCCGCTGATGGGTAGATCGGGCCTGCCGGGAGCCACGAGGCGTGGATTTTCCCAGATCACATCGTCATCGGCGCTGCCATCGCCTGCGTCGGTGGTGGTCAAATAGAGCGTCACATCGCGATCCGAGGTGAGTTTGACTCGCATCTCGTGCTGGGGCACGAGCGGCGCCACTGGCTCTTGCCAGGCCTTCGGGCCGTTTTCTTTGCCGATGTGGCCGACGTTGGCGAATCGCCACAAAACTTGCTGCCAAGGCTCGATGTCGGTAGCGGTGAGTTTTTTCTCGCGGAACTTGGCGCGAAGCGAATCGAGCAAAGCGGACTGTTTCGTGCTCGTGAGTGCCTCGCGGAGGATTTGGAGATATTTCGTGCTCAAACCATCAGCGCTGCCGCGGCCTTGGAGAGCATCGAGATACTTCGCGAGCGGCAAACGACCGCCGCCAGTGCCTGTGTCGAGCTTGATGCCTTGGGCTTCTGTTTGCGTGCCTGCCGCTGTGCCCGTGTGTCGTGCGTAGATGGCACGGATGGCCGCGAGTGCCTCATCCGTCCAATCCTGCGCCGAGGTGCTGGCGGACCAGCGCATGCCGTGTGGGGTGAAGACCGCGTGACTCGCGATGTCCTTCGCCGCATCGAGATACTTCGTGAGCAAAGCGGGCGACATGACGAGAGCCGCGCCTGCATTCGTAAAACCTTCGCCCGCTGCGCCATCGACGGGAAACTCCTTCGCCGGATCGAGCGACTCGATGCCGGTCAGGTCATGCAGCGTGTAGGTGTATTCCATGTTCGAGAGCCGACGCAGCACCACCGGCCCCGGATCGCCCGCATTGGCTAGCGCGATCTGATCCAAGGTGCCACGCACCCAGTCCGTGAGCTGCTTTTTCTCCGCTGTGGAGAGCTGCTTCTCCTTCTTTGGCGGCATCTCGCCGAGCTGCATCTGATCGAGCACGTTTTCCCAGATGTGCGGCTCTTTATAAATGTCGGAGGCTTCGAGATCGAGGTCGCCTTTCTGCTCTTTCGTCGAGTGGCAGTTGAGGCAGTGGGTTTGGAGAACAGGCAGGATGGAGTTTTTAAACACGCGTGTCTCGGCGGCACTGCATTGGGTGGCTGCGACGAACAGCAGGGCGATCTTGTTTTTGAAATCCATCTCTTGCCAATACGGCGATCCTTGGCTGTCCCCATCATGAGAGATCAGTCTCCTGACTCTACCCAAACGGAGGTTTCAAATCTTTTCGCCCTATCTCGTCCTTGCTCAGGGGGGGGGCGGCACAGAGTTTTAAGGCTATCAAAGGGCCGCCTTACCTCTCGCGGATTGTCATCCTGTTACCATTCAATGACATGATGTGGAGGTTTACCGCTTGAAGCGGCAGAGTGATCGCGTTTAAAGCACTATCACTCATGTTTTTCGCCGCCCTGCCAGAGCCCAGCCGTATCGGAGATGTCTTGATGGCATTTCTCAGCATCGTTTTCGAAGGTGCCCCCTACATCCTTGTTGGCACCGTTTTGTCGGGCCTCATTGCCGCCTTTCTCGACTCCCGTCTGCTGGATAAAGTGCTGCCGAAGAATGGGGTGCTCTCCACCTTCGTCGCGGGCGTGCTCGGACTCGTCTTTCCCGTCTGCGAATGCGCGGTGGTGCCGGTGATCAAGCGGCTCGTGCAAAAAGGGCTGCCGGTCTCCTGTGCCGTGACCTACATGCTCGCCGCGCCGATCATGAACCCCATCGTGGCCATCAGCACGCTGACGGCTTTCAAGGAGTTCCAGAAAGTCACTGGCTGGGAAACCATCGGCAATGCCACGATGACCCTCTCTCGTCTCTCGCTCGGCTATGCCGTCGCGGTGATCGTGGGCCTGATCGTGCTGCGCTTCCGCCCGGATGAGATTTTGAAGAAGAACATCGTCGATGGTATCGCCAAAGTGGATGCGGATGGCAATTACGCCCACGCTCCCAAGACCAGCTTCAATGCCAAGCTCGTCCACGCCATGCGTGCGGCGATGGGTGACTTCCTCGACACGACGATGTATTTCACCATCGGCGTCATCATCACCTCGGTCTTTAATACGCAGGTCGATCAGTCCATCCTCAACAACGTCGCTGGCAATGAATGGCTCGCGCTGCCTTCCATCATGGGGCTCGCCATCGTGCTTTCCCTGTGCAGCACCTCGGATGCCTTCATCGCCGCGCCGATGGCCGCCTTTTCCATGGCGGCGAAGCTGGCCTTCCTGGTCTTCGGTCCGATGATGGACATCAAGCTTCTCTTTATGTATTCCGGCGTCTTCAAGCGCCGCGTCGTCATCGCTCTCCTTATCGGCCTCTTTATCCTCATCGGCTGCCTGTCTGAGCCTTGGATGATGATGATCCAGAAGCTCGCCACCAAGTAATCTCTCCAAGTCTTCGTCATTCCCCCATCTCTTATGTCTGGCACCCGCACCACCATTCACTTCCTCAGCATCCTGATCATGCTGGTCTGGAGCGCTGTGCTCCTCTACTTCCATATCAGCGGTCGAGTCACCGCTTACCTGCCACCGGATGGCATCTTCCGTGACATGGTGCTCATCGCTGGCATCGGCATGGGCGTCGTGGCGCTGTTTAATCTCTTCACGACTCAGGCCGAGGATGCCGCCTGCTGTGATCACGATCACGGCCATGACCACAAGCATGATCACAAAGAAGGCTGCGGGCATGATCACTCGCACGACCACGATCACAAGGACTGCGGTTACGATCACTCCCACGACCACGCTGATTGCGGCCATGACCATGGGCACAAGCACGAAGGCTGCTGCGGACATGATCACGGACATGCTCATACCCATGACCACGGGCATACCCACACTCACGATCACGGCCACGGCATTCTTGAAGAAAGCGCCTGGCCCGGTCGCATCGCCGCCATACTCATGCTGATCGCTCCTTTGACCTGGGCAGCCTTCAATACTCCAGACCGCTACAGCGCGAATGCGGTGGTGAACAAAGGACTCTACATCCCAAACTACGAAGACAAAACCAATGCGGACAAGTTTGCCCTCCGTCAGGACAAGCCAGCCACCGCAGCCAAGGTAGATCGCGCGCCGCCATCTCCCACACCGATGCCCGCCACGGCTCTTCCACCGCCTGAGCAGTTCAACAAAGCAGAGAACGTCGCCAAAGCAGCCCCACCACCACCGGACAAGGCGCAGAGCTACGGCAGCTTCACGCTCGAAGATTTGAAGAAGCAGGTGCCACAGAGCAAGGAGGGGAACTTCATCCTCGAAGTGCCCGAGATCTATTACACCGGCGGCGACCTCGAAGTGCAGAAGGTCATCACCGGCCAGTTTGTGGAGACCACCGCCCAGGTGCTGCCTGAAAAGGTGAACAACGAGAACGGGCATCGCCTCCGCGTCTTCCGCCTCATGGTCCAGTGCTGCGCGGCAGATGCCCGCCCCTATTCCATCCCGGTCGATTTCGGCAAAAAGGCCCCCGACTTCAAAGAGATGAGCTGGGTCAAGGTGATCGGCAAGATGACCTACAAGAAGGAGGGCGACCAAGTCGTGCCTATCATCGAAGCCACCAAGGTCGAGGAGACCACTGCACCTGCCGATGCGATGATTTACTGAGTTGATTGTCAGAGTCGGAGACATTCATCGTTGAACCGGACCGCCGTTGGTGCTCCCAACTCGGCCTCCAACCATGAAACTCCTCGCTCCTCTGTTCTGCCTCGTCGCCGCCATCGGCCTCGTGCTCGCGGCTCCCACGGCCAAAAAACCGCGCATTCTCTTTTTCTCGAAGTCCAGCGGCTTCGAGCACAGCGTCATCTCCTGGAAAAACGGCAAGCCCAGCCATGCGGAGAAGGTGCTCTCTGAGCTCGGCGGCAAACACGGCTGGGACTTCGAATTCTCCAAAGACGGCTCCAAGTTCTCCAAAGATTACCTCGCTCAGTTTGATGCCGTCTTCTTCTATACCACGGGCAATCTTCTCGAAGAAGGCACCGACAAGCAGCCGCCCATGAGCGCCGAGGGCAAGCAGGCGCTCTTTGATTTCGTCAAAGCAGGCAAGGGCTTCATCGGCACTCACTCCGCCAGTGATACATTCCATACCAACAACGAGTCCAAGAAAGGTCCGGATCGTTATCTCAATCATAGAGACCAAGCTGACAGCTATGTGCGCTTCATCGGTGCCGAGTTCATCAAGCATGGTGCGCAGCAGGTGGCGAAGAACACGGTGATCAATCCCAAGTTCCCCGGCTTCGAAAAAGTCGGCGCAGAGTACTCCTTCCATGAAGAGTGGTATTCACTCAAAGACTTCACGTCAGACATCCATGTACTCAGCGTCATGGATGCCCCGACCATGAAGGGCGATGAATACAAACGCCCTGCCTTCCCCAGCACCTGGGCCCGCAAAGAAGGCGATGGCCGCGTGTGGTACACCGCCATGGGCCATCGCGAAGACATCTGGACCAACCCTGTCTTCCAGGACATCCTTGTCGGCGGAATTCGTTGGGCCATGGGTGAAGTGCAGGCTGATGTGCCTGCCAACCTGAAAGAAGTGGCCCCTGGTGCCTACACCAACCCACCCTACGTCGAGCCGAAGTCTCCAGCACCCGCGAAGCCGAAAACAAAGTAAACAACGAGACCCTTTTTATTCATGCTAAGCCGGACCTTGCGTCCGGCTTTGTTGTTTCATGGACTAAACCTCACAAACCATGCCAACGTTGGGTTACACACCAAGTTCACAGGCTATTCACAGATGATTCACCACTCATTCACTGCCTTGTTCGCAATACTTTGGACTTATGAAGGTTAAAAAGATCGTGGAACACTCAGGATGTTTCCCAAGTCTTTTTAAACACGCTCAAGTTTTGCTTTGAATCGTGTCGGTTTCGCCATAAACAAGAGACGTTAATTTTGAAAAAACATACGGCGCTGATTCTCCCGATTCAGCGCCGAATTTGTCCTCTCCCGTTACGATTCCAACCGCTCCCAGCCAAGCCTCATCACAGCACCATGGAGACAGCACATGAAAACAGCATCCACTCACCCACTCCAGACGCTCACGACCTCGAAGGCACGACACCGCATTTTGAAATCCTCCCTTCCCCTTGGGAGCGCATCTGCACCATCCTGCTAAAGAAGCTCGGACGAGACAATTACACCCGCTGCTTCTCCGGCACCACGGCGCGCATCTCGGATGACCACCGCGTCACCGTGCATGTGCCAAATCCGATTCATCAGGTGTGGATCGAAAGTAACTTTTCCGGCACCTTTGCGGATGCAGTGGCTGAGGTGCTCGGCACCGCTGCCACTATCGACTATCAGATCGCCAGCGAGCCTCTGCGCCCATTGCCAGCGGATGCTTCACTTGAGAAGAAAGCGGCTCGTGTCATTTCCACGCGGCATTATCAGGAGGAGCGTTCCAGCCCGCATGTCACCGATGACTCCCTGGGCATCCGCGCCTTCTCCGATGCCGGCTTGAATGCCAAGCTCAACTTCGACAGTTTCGTCGTCGGGAACAACTGCAGCTACTCCGCCGCTGTGGCGAAGGCAGTCGCTGAAAAGCCTGGCCGCATCTACAACCCGCTTTTCTTCCATGGCCCCACCGGTCTCGGCAAAACGCACCTCATGCAGGCCATCGGCCAGGAAGTGCTCTCGCGCAAAAAGCGCGCCATCGTGCGCTACGTGACCTCCGAGCAGTTCACCAACGAATACGTCGAGGCCATCAAAAAACAGACCTTCAGCCAGTTCCGTCAGAAGTATCGCAAGGTCGATGTGCTCCTCATCGACGATGTGCAGTTCTTCAGCGGCAAGGACAGCACGCAGGAAGAGTTCTTCCACACCTTCAACGAACTCTTCAACAGCCAGAAGCAGATCGTGCTCGCCAGCGACCGTCCGCCGAGTGACATCAAGGACCTCGAAAGCCGTCTCGTCTCCCGCTTCGAGTGGGGCCTCACCACGCAGATTCAGGTGCCCGACTTCGAGACGCGCGTGGCCATCCTGCGCCGCAAGATGAATGACTTCAATGTCACGCTTGAGCCTTGGATCCTCGAATTCATCGCCCAGCGCATCCGCGCGAACGTCCGCAAGCTCGAAGGTGCCCTCATGCGGGTCGCCGCACACGTCTCTCTCGAAGGCAACATCGCCAATGAGACTGCACTCTCGCAGTTCCTTCACGATGTCATCGATGAAGAACCCGCGAAGTCTGTGACCGTCGATCGCGTCCAGCGTGCCGTCGCCACTGAGTATGATCTCCGAGTCAGTGACCTCACCGGCCCGCGTCGTCCGAAGAACATCGCCGAGGCGCGTCAGGTGGCCATGTATCTCACCCGTCACATGGTGAAGCTGCCCCTCATGCAGATCGGTGAAGAGTTCGGCGGACGTGATCACGGCACCGTGATCCATGCCTGCAAAGTCATCACCCAGCGCATGAGCGCCACGCACGAGTTCCGCAGCATGGTGGACCGCCTCCAGTCCAAGCTTCTCGAAGCCTGATCTAAACTCATCTCCCTCTAGTTACGGCGCATCCAGCAGATGGATGCGCCGTTTCTTTTTCGATGGAAGCGCCATCCTCCACAGCAGAGAACAGGATTCCTCATGCCTGCGTGATTGACTCCCCATGGCAGCATCGTTTGAAATAGCCTTCCTATGCAGCGCACCACCCTCCTTATTCTCTCCAGCCTTGCCATGATCGGCAGCGTCACCGCCCAGGTGTCTTACGATCCGGTCCCCGACTTCATCACACCGCCTCCCGGCAAAGAAACCATTGGTGACGGACATGGCGAGATCGCCGTGGACTCCGCTGGCAACATCTATGTCAGTGTCCAGGAAGCCAACGCCGGCATTCAGGTCTATGGCAAAGACGGTAAGTTCATCAAAGCCCTGCCTCTTCCCGCCTCCCTTCATGGCTTCGTCATCCGCAAAGACGAAGGTGCGGAATACATCTTCGCCGCCGTGCTCGGCGAAGCCCGTGTGATCAAGTGCAAGCTTGATGGCACCGTCGTCATGGAGATCCCCACCAGCGCCTTTCCTGCTGAGCAGCGCGACTTTGTGACCGTTGCCAAAGCTACCGGTGAAAAAGACGCCAAAGGCCGCCCGAAGACCACCCCGATCGCCTCCGGAGTGAAGGTCTCCGAATCCAAGACTGAAATCACCCTCAAGCTCGCCGATGGCAGCCAGAAGGTCATCGCCAAAGAACCCGGAGTCGCCGCCTCAGGCGGTGGCCTGAAGCTCACGAACTGCGATGTCGCCCCGAATGGCGACATCTATGTCGTCGATGGTTACGGCAAGAGCTGGATCTTCGTCTTTGGCCGTGATGGCAGCTTCAAGAAAACCTTCGGTGGCCCCGTCGCCCCTTACAACTTCGCCAACACCCACAAGATCTTCATCGATACCCGCTTCGAGCCCGCCCGCGTCTTCTGCTGCGACCGTGGCAACAAGCGCATCCTCCACACCGACCTTGATGGCAAAATGCTCGGCGTCATCGCCACTGACCTGCGCAATCCGAGTTCCGCCTCTTTCCACGGTGACCTCGTCTGCATCGCCGAGATCGCCGGACGCGTCAGCGTCTGGGACAAAGCGGGCAAGATGGTCGCCGAGTGCGGCACGAATCCGACCATGACCAACACCCCAGGCATCGCTCCGAAGGACTGGCAGAAAGGCATCGTCACCAGCCCGCACGGCATCACCTTCGATAACGACGGCAACATCCTCGAAACCGAATGGAACAAGTGGGGCCGCGTGCTCCGCTGGAACAAGAAATGATCCGCTGTCCGTCAGCACCGCATCAAATCACCGCAGGGGGAACCGCTAAGTTCCCCCTGTTTACTTTCAACCGTCTGCCGTTCGTCATTCGGATTTCGTCATTCGTCATTTCCGGCCGCCCCCTGCTTCTTTTTGCCTGCGTCTTTGCCCCTCTTTTTGTCTGTGCTCACGGCACCGAGTTCATCATGGCGCGGATGAATTTGATCGAGGATCAAAGCCTGATCGAGCTGCGTCTCGGCATCGACTACCTCGGCAATCCGATGATCGCTGATGAAGCCGCAGCACGCGCAGCCTTGCAGGAGGCGTTGCAAGTCCGGCATGGGGAAAAGACCACTCGCTTCACCGATCTCGCGCCGCTGATTTTGGAATCCAGCAGCAGTTGGGAGGACACCATGCCCGACTCTCTCCAGCCGCCAGATGATGGATTGCCCCATCAGATCATGATCGGCACCTGGCGCTGGAAAGTTGATGCGCAGGACATCTCCTTCACCGTCGCCAAAGGCAATCGCAACGACGTTCTCCTCTGGCGGCAGCCCCCGCAGGGAGAACTTCACTCCACCCTCCTGCTCGGGGGCGATGTCTCGCCCGTCGTTACTCTTTCATCACCCGCCGCCATCGTCTCACCTTACTGGCCTGCCCTTGGCACCAGCACCATCGTCTGCCTCATCGCCCTCTTCCGTCGGCGCATCTTTTCCTTTTTCGGGTGAACTCACTCGCGGGTGATGAATTCATCCATGTTTAAAACGATGCGTGCCACGGCTACCCAGGCCGCGTTTTCTTCAGTGGAGATGCCTGCGGCGAAGTTTGTTCCGAGCGCGGTTTTCGATTCATCTGGATGGCCGCGGTAGTAGCTGCGGGATTCTTCGAGGAGAGCTTTCAGGGCTTTGAGTTCGCGCTCGTTACCAGGACGCGTGATGCAGAGTCGGAGAGCTTGATTGAGCCGGGATTCGTCATCCTTGGCGGCTTCCAGTACACGTTTGGCGAGTGCTTGGGCTGCTTCGGCGTAGGCTTCGGCATTCAGGGTGGTCAGGGCTTGAAGCGGGGTGTTGGAGACGGTGCGTTTGACATTGGTGGTGTTGGCGTCGGGACAGTCGAAGGTGGTCAGGTCGGGATGTGGAGCCGTGCGTTTAAAGAAAGTGTATAGGCCGCGACGATAGCGATCTGGACCAGGGCTGGTTTTCCAACTGAAATTTCCAGCATAGCTGAGTGCGGCGACGTCCGCAGGCATGGGCGGGAAGACGCTGGGTCCACCGATCTTGGGACTCAGTAATCCAGCAGCGGCGAGCGTGAGGTCGCGCACGATCTCGCCTTCGACTCGGAGGCGGTTTTGGCGCCAGAGCAGCGTGTTCTTGGGGTCGATCTCCAGCATTTCGGCACGGTGTTTGGACTCCTGTTTGTAAGTGGCGGAGGTCAGGATGAGGCGGAGAAGTTTCTTGCGACTCCAGCCCTGCTTCATGAACTCGGAGGCGAGGTAGTCGAGCAGTTCAGGATGTGTGGGCTTGGCTCCGCGTACGCCGAAGTCGGCGGCGGTGGAGACGAGACCTTCGCCGAAAAGCTTGCCCCAGATGTGGTTCACGGTGACACGCGGTGTCAGTGGATTTTCAGCGCTCACGAGCCACTTCGCGAAGTCGAGACGTGTGCTGCCTAGGGTCTTCGGCAAAACCGCGAGAGTGCCGGGCTGAACTACCTCGGCAGGTTGGAGGAAGTCGCCACGATGAAGCAGATGCGTGGATCTCGGACTGGCACTGCGTTGACCGATGACTCGCGCATCCATGAGTGGTGGCTTGGGTAGTTTGGATTTGGCGTCTTCGAGCGCTTTCGTGGCCGCGACGACCTCGGGATCGACCTTCTCCAGCCAAGCCCAGAGCGGCATGATCACGACGGGGTTCCTGCGCTTAGGTTCTTCGCCAAGGATCTTCACCACATCCCCCGGGGCGATGCTTTCCTCGGTGACTTGACTGCTGCCGAGAAGGCGGAAGCAACCCAGCGTGTGCTCGGTGTTTTTCGTGTAGTTTTGATCGAGTTGCACGAAGAGCTTCTCGCCGGCCTCCACGGGTTCGATGAGCTGGAAAGTGATCTGATGTAGCTTGCCGGCTTGACCACCGACAGCCCAGCCAGTGGATTCGTTGCCATCCAGTGTCGCGCTGGCGGCGAAGCCCTTTTGTTCAAAGTCGGCCTTGGGGGAGTGCAGCGGCACTTCAATGGCTTTGGCGAGATTTGGACCTCGGAGCAGCTTGAACTCGCTGAGCACGAAATTGCCATTTGGAGTTCGTCCCGGGCCTTTGGAGGGCAGGGAATCATCCGGCAGCACTTCCAGTTTCATGGAGACGAGTGGCTTGGTCGTGGGCGCGAGTTCGAGCGTGTAGGTGTCGGTCTTCGGGGCCTTGCCTGTGGCGAGTTGAGAGCCGTCCGGGAGCTTCTTGAACTTGGTTTTCGACTTCGCTTCGAGGTTCTTGATCTCCAGTACTGCGAAGGTGGCCTTGGTGTTGAGCTTGCGAGCTTCAGCGAGTCTTGCCTGCACGGCTTTTTCCCACTCGGGCAGCTTGGTGGGCAGGGCTGCTTTGGCGGCATCAAGCTGCTTTTGCAGAGGCACGAGCTTCTTCGCGGCGTCGCCGTTGGCTTTCTCATACTCGCTCCATGTTTCGGGTGAGGTGGGCACCTGCTTGGTCACTTCGTCGCCATTGTTGTAGTAGGCGAAGAGCTGGTAGTACTCTTTGTGGGTGATCTGATCATACTTGTGCGTGTGGCAGCGGGCGCAGCCGACGGTGAGCCCGAGCCAGACGGCTCCGGTGGTCTCGGTGCGGTCCATCACAGCCTCGATGCGGAACTGCTCCTGATCCGTGCCGCCTTCGGTGTTGGTGAGCGTTTGCCGATGAAACGCGGTTGCGACGACCTGCTCCGGCGTGGCATCCGGCAAAAGGTCGCCGGCGATTTGCTCGATCGTGAATTGATCGAAAGGCAGATCATCATTCACCGCGCGGATCACCCAGTCGCGATAACGCCACGCATCAGGACGAGCACGATCCTTTTCATAACCATCGGAGTCCGCGTAGCGGGCGGCATCCAGCCAGTGGCGGCCCCAGCGCTCGCCATAGTGGGGACTCGACAGCGCACGATCCACCATGGCTTCGTAGGCTTTCGGGGACTTGTCCGAGAGGAAGTCATCGACCTCCGCAATCGTCGGCGGCAGGCCAAGCACATCGTAATGCACGCGCTTGATGAGCGTATGGCGATCAGCCTCCGGCGATGGGGTGATTTTCTTCTCGGAGAGCTTGGCGTGAACAAAAGAGTCGATGGGATGTCCTTTGCCTTCGACCTTCGGCTGAATGACCGGCTTGTAGGCCCAGTGCAGGTCAAACTTCGCGCCATCTTTGATCCAGGCTTTCAGCAGCTCGATCTCGGATGCCTTGAGCGGCTTCTTGGCCTTTGGCGGCATGCGGTCTTCGAGATCATGCGTCATGACTCGCTCGATCAGCGTGCTGGCAGCGACATCGCCTGGAACGATGCCTTTGGCACCGCTTTTCAGTTCCTTCAGTGCGGCCTCGCGTGAGGTCAAAACGAGCCCACCTTTGCTGCCATCGGGGCCGTGGCATTCCAGGCAGTGCTCGGCAAAGAGGGGCTGGATGTCGCGCGAGAAATCGGCGGCGCTCGCAGAGGTTATGAGAAAGATGGCGGAGAGACGGAGAAGCATCGGGAAGCTAAACGGAGGTCAGGAGGGAGATTTGTCTTGGCCGAGCGCCACGCCGCTGCCTGTCCTGAATGAATCAGCGGTTGCCAGGGGTGGTTTTTCTGGGGATGGGTGAAGGAACACTCGTCCCATTTTGATCTCCTGTGCCTGAGCTGCAAAACCTTGTCTTCATTCAGAAAACCGCCGGACGTGGCGGTGCCAAAAACCGTCTGCTCGATACGCTCACCACGCTGAAGCAGGGCACGGACTGCGGGCTGCATGTGGTGACCTCGGAGACGGGGGAATTTACCGAGCGCTGTGAGCAGCTCGGGGTGCCGGTGACGGTGCATCCGCTGCCGGAGTGGCGGAAGTTCATGGAGCGGCTGCGCTTTCCCGGTGCGATGCGGGCGCTGGCGAAAAAGCTGCCCTTTGATCAGGCGGCCTGGGTGGTGAGCAATGAGATGTGGTGGGCGCCGCACGCGGCGGCACTGGCCCGACATCTCGGAGGGAAGTCCGCTGCGATCCTGCGGGATGGCATCGCGGATGCGGTGAAGGCGCGGAAGTATCGCCTTCAAGACAACGAGCTTATTTTGCCATCGTCGCTGAAGATCGCCCGTGGGCTGGACATCGACCCGGAGCTGAAGCAGCGGATGCATGTCTTCCTGGATGCGGTTTTGCTGCCGCCGACGCGGGCGGAGTCGCGGGCTCAGCTTCAGGCGAAGATGGCGGGCACGAACCCGGAGGTGAAGCGCTGGCTGCTGGTGATCGGTCGTGTGCAGGCGCGGAAGAAGCAGACGGATGCGGTGCGTGTGCTGCGCGGGCTGATGGATCGCGGCTACGCGGACTTCGGGCTGATCGTGGCAGGGGACTGTGATGCGGACTACAAGCCGGAGATGCAGGCGGCGATGCGTGAGTGCGGCGTGCAGGATCGGGTGGTGATGCTGGGGAACTTCTCGGACATCCGCGCGCTCTTTGATCTGGCCGAGATCTGTCTGCTGACAAGCCTGCGCGAGGCGCTGCCGGGCTCGGTGATGGAGTCCTGTCTGGCGGGTCGCCCCTGCTTCATGTATCCCTGCGAAGGGGCGGAGGACATCTTCGGGCCGCATCAGCCGCTCTTTGTGAGTGCGGACTTCCAGCCGACACTGCTGGTGGAGAAGATGGACGCTCTGCTGCGTGATCCTGCGCGTCTGGCCGCCGAGGCGGAGGCTTTGCAAAAGCGCGCGCAGGGTCTCTTCTCCCTGACAGCGCATCTGGAAGCTCTGCGAACTCGGTTGCAGCTTCCGGTGACACGACGTTAAGGATTCATTCACTTCTCACTCCATCTCCCGATTGAAACCCAGAATCTTCATCCACATCGGCACGCACAAGACGGGCTCCACCGCCATCCAGCGCGCTCTCCTGTCCGGTGCCAAAGGGCTGGTCCGCCTGCTCTATCATGAGGACATCTCCCGCGCCTCCTGGGGCACCGAGGATGTGCAGCGGCTGGTGGCGCTCTTCCATTCCCACAAGACGGCGGATGCCTCGACGAAGTATCTTTTGAGCAACGAACGCTTCAGCGGCGAGCCTTTGTCCGGCTATGCGGATGCGCAGATGATGGCGGAGCGTGTGCGGGACATCACGGCGGACTTTGATCCGAAGATCATCGTGTATCTGCGCCGTCAGGATGACTTCATCGAGTCGATGTACACGCAGATGATCCATCAGGGGGGCTCGCTGAGCTTTCAGGCGTTTTTGCAGCAGATCCAGCCGGAGCGGATGAACTGGCACCGGCTGCTGGAGACCTACTCGGGCGTCTTTGGCCGCGAGAACATGATCGTGAGGCGCTACCACTCGGACTTCTATCCGAAGCCTGAGAGCCTGCTGCATGACTTCTGTGAGATCGTGGGTATCAAGCCGGAGGACGTGACGGAGAAGAACGCGGCCTCGACGCCGAATGTGGGCTATTCCCGTGAGGCACTGGAACTGGCGCGGAAGTGCAATCCGCAGTTCGATGCGGCGGAGAAGAAGCAACTGCGCAAGATGCTGCAAAAGCTCAGCCCGAAGCCCTTTTCGCAGAACTACTCGTATCTGGATCTCGATTCGCGCCGCCAGATCCTGGCCGCCTGTGCGGACTCGAATGCAGCCGTGCGGCGGGATTACTTCAGCCATCTGCTAGCAGGGGAGTCGCTCTTCCCTGAACCTGTGGAAAGTGCCGCGACGGAAGCTGAGGAGGATAAGCTGACTCCGATGCTGGTGAAGATGCTGGTGCAGTCCCAACTGGCAGAGCGCGAGTCGGGCATCCTGCGCTTTGCTCACAAGCTGGAACGCCTCAAGAGCAGGCTGCGCGGGAAGGAATCCTAGAGCCTATCCATTTGTATGTCGGCGATGAACGATGATCCCAAAAGTGCCGGGGCGAAGACGCTGCTGGTGTTGGGTGCCTCTGGCCGTAAGCACCTCATGAAGGCGGTGTCCGACTGGAGCCGAACGGTGGTGCTGGAGGTGGACGGCTATCTGCCTGAATCCCTGCGCCACCGGTGTGCGGCGGTGATGACGATCCCGCCTTTGCTGCCGGAGCAGGAGGCTGCGGAGATGCAGGCGCGGACGGATCATGTGCTGGATCAGTTTCTCGAAGATCATGCGAGTGTCCCCGGACTGGAGACGGGCCGAAGCTTCCGGGCATCCTGCATGAGCATCGAGGCCTGGCGGATCGTGGGACCGCATGTGGTGTGCCTGGAGTATGCGCGCAGGCTGGCAGGGCAGGGGCCGTGGGAGCGCATTGTCGTGGCACCGGGCGCGGGAGTGAGCCTGCGGGCTTTTCGTCAGCTCGGTGAAAGTCTCGGTGTGCCGGTGGAGGTGCTCTCCATCGATCGTGAGAAGCCGCCGCTATTTTGGCTGCTGAAGCGGAAGTGGCAGCGCTCACGCTCCCAGCAGCGCACGCAGCAGACGACTGCACCTACACTGCGCCTGAACGCCAGCACGCAGCCCGGTGAATGCTGGTGCTCTGACCCTCGATTGGAAGGAATCGTGGCGCGCTCGGATCAAGCCGAGCGATGGGTGAACGGCCCGCGCTTTGCCGACATCGACAAGAACGAACTGGAACAACAACGCGCCGCCTATGGTGAATGGTGGGAGGCGTGGTGGAAGGTATGGAAGGATGCGCATCAGCAAGATGACCCAATGTCGGACCACTGGATTCTGGAGGACCTGGGGCGCTGGTTCAGCCGTGAACGTTTCCCCCGTCATGCCCTGCTGCTGCGTCAGGCGCGTGAGGCAATGAAGGCTGGCCGTCCCACTCGCGTGCTGCTCGGCTCCATGCGTGGACGGCAGGAGTTTTTGTGGGGAGTGGCGGCGCAGGAGCTGAGCATTCCTGTGGCGGTCTATACGATCGACTGCCACATCGAGCCTCGACTCTGCTTCAAGCCGGACTTTGTTTTGTGCGATGACATGCGGCAGTGGGAAGTGGCGCAGGAAAAGGGTATCGAGACCTCCCAACTCGTGCGTGTGCGCTCGCATCGTCAGCCGCGTGCGCGAGATGAAAAGCCCATGCCATCACGGAAGCGCCGCCAACTGCTGCTCGCTGATACTTACTACTCGGGAATCGTGGCGGGCAGTTCGCCTCTGCTAAGTCTTTGGGCCTACCAGCGTGTGATCGAGGCGGCGCGGGAACTGCCCGAGCATGACTTTGTGATCAAGTATCATCCGCTGCGCGAGCGTCCCGAAGCCACATTCCATTTGAGCGGGCAGCATCACATGAACTTGTGGCTGAAGGATGAGTTCATCAAAAGCCTGAATCCGCCAGCCAACGTGGTGTTTCTGACACCGGAGGAGCGTTTGTCCGATCATCTGCCCAACGTGGACCTCCTGCTCAACATCCAGTCCTACGCGGGGCTGGAGGCCTTTGCCCAACGCATCCCGGTCATCTATCTCCAGCCCTGGGATGAAGAGGGGCTGTATCCGCGCATGAATGCTATGGGCGTGATGCAGGTGGCCGTGACCACGAACCGGCTCGTGGAGCTGATCCGCACCAATTTCGACAACCTGGATCATGCCCGGCAGAAGCTGGCCGCTCAGGCTGGCTATCTGGATTGGTTTTACTGGCAAAGCGGTCCTGATCTGGCTCAGGCGGCGCTTTCAGCAACTCGCGAGTGACTCATGCACTTGTCTCCTGAGGTGACTACGGTAGAAAGCTTGACGCCCGACGCCGTCCGGGTCTGATGTGCCGCCTGCCGCCCTATCTCATGTCTTCCAATCCCGCTCAAACAGCCCCGCCGCCCGCGCAGTCCGGGGCAGGGATCGAGACGGGAGCGATGGTGATCGAGCATGGTCGGGAACGGCTTCTCGCGCTGGTGGAGCGGCAACTGACGAACCTCTTTGAATACGATCCCAGCGCAGATGCAGGCCCACTTCAGACGGCGCTGGAAGTCACTTTGAATCGCGTCAGCCACTGTTTCGGCCGCATCGTTTTGAAGCGCTACCAGCAGGATTGTGCGGCCCGGTTCAGCCCTTTTCACTCGGGGCAGTATTGCATCTTCCTCTACTACCTGAGTCATACGTTGGCCAGGCAGGGTGCGGGAGGTCTGGCGGATCGCGTTTACTATCTGAACCGGGCGCTCAACGGCGTGGACCTGTTTCATCAGGTGGATTTGCCGGAGGTCTTTTGTGTCGAGCATCCGCTGGCGTCGGTCATCGGGCGTGCACAGATCGGCGACTGCTTTTTCTTTGCCCAAGGTGTGACGGTGGGCGGCAACAAAGGTGCTTATCCGGTGATCGGCAGGCATGTGTCGATGCTCTCGAACTCCAAGGTGGTGGGGAAGTCTGTGATCGGTGATCACGTGATTCTGTCCGCCAACTGCTACGTGAAGGATGCGGAGATACCGCCGCACTCGATCGTGTTTGGTCAGGACCGAAATCTGATCATCAAAAACAACCCAGGCGGGCTCACCAACGACATCTTCGCGAACGACCAGGCATGAACACTTCCAGCGCCGGACATGCCCCAACTTCGCCCCGAGTTTTAGTGATCGGTCTCGGCTCCATTGGTCGTCGTCATGTCGAACTGCTCCGCGAGCTCGGATGCGAGGTGGCCGTGGTGACCCAGCAGGTGACGCAAGAGGTCACAACGTTCTCCGAACTCGGGGCGGCTCTGGAACTCTTTCGTCCAGATAGAGTGCTCATCGCCAACCGGACCATCGATCATTATCCGACGCTGCAACGGCTTCAGGAGTTGTCATGCCATGGCAAAGTTCTCGTGGAGAAGCCGCTCTTCAGCGAACTGCCCGAGGCGCTGACGCAGGAGATGCAGCAGCGCATCGTGGTGGGCTACAATCTGCGCTTTCATCCGGTGATCCAGGCGCTCCGCAACTCGCTGGTCGATGAAGAACCTGTGTCTGCGCAGATCTACTGCGGCCAGTATCTGCCGACCTGGAGGCCGGGCAGTGACTATCGCCAGTCCTACTCTGCTTTCAGAGAGCAGGGTGGCGGTGTGCTCAGAGATCTGAGCCACGAACTCGATCTGGCACTGTGGCTGTTTGGCCCCTGGAAAAAGCTCGTCGCGCATGGCGGGCAGTTGAGTGAACTGGAACTCCAGTCGGAAGACACCGTGGGACTTTGGCTGGAGTCCGCCCGTTGTCGGAAGGTTGGCGTGGAGATCAACTATCTGGATCGTGTGCCACGTCGTTTTATCTTGGTGCATACCCGCAGGCACACCTGGGAGGCGGATGTGGTCGGTGGCAGACTGCTTTGCGACGGCCAGGTGGTGCAGAGCTGGAAAGCGGAACGCAACTTCACCTATCGTGCGCAGGATCAGGACTGGCTGACTGACAACCCTGAGACGCTTTGCTCCTGCCAGGAAGGACTGGCGGTGCTGCATTTGATCAAAGCGGCAGAAAACTCTCTCGCCACACAATCCTGGATGTTTAATCCTCTGTTCACTTCATGAAGAAAATCATTTGTTCCGTATGCGCGCGCGGTGGCTCCAAGGGAGTGCCGGGAAAGAATACTCGACTCATGCTCGGCGTGCCGCTGATCCAGCATACGCTCAGGCATGCAGTCGCCAGCGGCATCTTCACGGCCATCGTGGCCAGCAGTGATTCGGAGGAGATCCTGGCCTGCGCGGCGGAGATTCCTGGAGTGGAGACGCTGCTGCGTCCGGCGGATCTGGCCAGCGATACAGCCGGCAAGGTGCCTGCCATCCGACATGCCATTTTGGAGATGGAGAAGCGTCTTGGATTCACCTGTGACATCGGCGTGGACCTCGATGTCACCTCGCCTCTTCGCGAGCCGGAGGATGTGCGTGCCGCGGTTGCGTTGCTGAAAGATGGCGTCCCCAATGTGCTGACCGCCATGCACGCGCGACGTTCGCCCTATTTCAATCTCATCGAACGCGCCGCCGATGGGGAGATCAATGTCGCCAAAAGTATTCCCGGTGGCGTCCTGCGCCGACAGGATGCGCCGCCCTGCTATGACATGAATGCCTCAATCTATGTCTGGCAGCGCGATGTATTGGCGGCAGACAATCGACTCTTCCATCCAGGAACAGCACTTTATGTCATGCCCGAGGAGCGCTCGTGGGACATCGACAGTGAGATGGACTGGGACGTGGTGGAACTGCTGATGAAGCGCAAACAAATGAACGGCAACGCATGAGAACTCTGGCTGAACTTTCGAATCTCAAAGGCCGTGTCGCCCTCATAAGCGGCGGTGCCGGACATCTCGGCATGGCCATGGCGGAAGCTTTGGGCGAGTGCGGTGCCACCATCGCCCTGCTGGATCTGAATGAAGACAAATGTCAGGCATCCGTGAAGTCGCTGGAAGCCAAGGGTGTGTCTGCCTTTGCCGTGACCGCCGATCTGACGGATGCCACCGCAACGCGTGCCGCAGTGAATGCCGCAGCCTCGCGACATGACCGATTGGACATCGTCATTCACGCAGCCTCGCTTGTCGGCACTGACCGAGTACAAGGCTGGGCAGTGCCGTTTGAATCTCAAAGTCTGGAAGCCTGGCAGATGGCGATGCGCGTGGGTTTGGATTCGGCTTTCGTGCTGGTGCAGGAGTCACGGCCCTACTTGGAAGCCTCGGGTCATGGCTCCATCATTTTTGTTTCGTCCATCTATGGCCTCGTGGCACCGGACAGCGCTCTTTACGAAGGCACCTCCATGCAGACACCCTCGGCGTATTGTGCCGTCAAAGGCGCGCTCAATCAGCTCACTCGACATTTCTCCGCCCTGCTCGCCCCGCGTGTGCGCGTCAACGCGTTGACTCCAGGCGGCATTGCCCGTGGTCAGAGCGATACCTTTGTGGAGCGCTATGAGCGCCGCACACCGATGAGACGAATGGGGCGCGAGGAGGACTTCAAAGGTGCGGCAGCATTCCTGGCGAGTGATCTTTCCGCCTATGTCACGGGACACAACCTCGTCGTCGATGGCGGCTGGACCGCCTGGTGACTTCAATCAGGGCTGAATGATTTCAGGGAATTCCCGCAGCAGGTTGTTCACTTCAGAAACCACTGTTTCAGGCGTGATCGTGGAGGTCAGCAACGGTCTCGCCTCGGAGAGGAAGAAGGCGCTGAGCGAACGGTGCTTCGGCGTCGGCCAATGCCACTTGGCAGGATAGACCGGCCCGAAGAGAGTGATCGCAGGCACACCAAAAGCCTGGGCAAGATGGGAGGCTGCGCCATCCACACATAGAACGAGGCTGGCACGGCTCAAGGCATGGAGATACTGCTTCAGCGAGGTCTTCCCCGCGAGATCCACCAAACCGGAGGGTGCTGCGGAGGCGATGGCTGCGCAGTGCTCGCGCTCGACGGCTGATCCACCGCCTGTCATGACCCATGGCAGACCTTTGATGGACGTCTCCCCTTGCATCAACTGCACCCAGGATTCCGGCTGCCAGTATTTGTTTGGCCAAGCTGCGGTGGGATTGATGAGGACGAACGGGCCCTCAGGAAGTTCGGGATGTCGCCAGGATTCAGGAGGTTGAAGCAACTGCGGGCTGCGAAAGGCTTCCGGCTCGCCACCGAGGGCACGCCAGAAGTAGTGCGACCAGTATTCATCCCGGATCGATGTGATCTGCACCTGGCTGTAAAGCAGCCGATACCACCAGCGAACATGGCGCTCCTGGTTAACCAGCAGGCATCTCCGGCGCGCACGCACTTTCCAGCCACGCATGATCACACGTGAGCTCCATGAAGTCGCCCACAGGCAGCCGAAGCGTTCTTTCAAATCTGGTCCCCAGGTCGCGTCCGGCATGAGTTCGACAAGAGGTCTGAAGGCTTCATTGACGAACAGGGCGGTGGGTTGCCCCGAGCGTGCCTTCAGCAGACGGGTCGTGGGTTCCAGCAGCGTGACATCACCGAGCTGCTTGTCACTCACGATGGCGAAGCGGTCCTGTTGTGCGGGAATGGAATCGTTGCTGGTAGGATTCATGGCGGATACAAAGGCATCTGCTTCGCGCGTCTGGCCGCTTCGTTGATTCCGTTCGTCAGCGTGACCTGGGAAGCCCAGTAATACTTCTGCTGATAGTGATGCTGCTGGGCGATCTGGGCATGGCGAAACTCACGCGACTCGACCAGTTGGCTCATTGCGGCGACGAGTTCATCCGCCGTGTCCACATAGAGCGGCTTCATCCAGGCTTCCATGTTGGGGAAGATGATGGAGTCAGGCTCATGCCTCGACATGAAGATGACCGGTATGCCCATGTGAAACGCCTCCTGTCCTGTGAGCGAGATCGTGTTGATCAGGATGGACGTTTTCTTCAAACATTCCTCCATGGAGGCTTCTGGAGGAAGGATGTGGAAGTTGGAAGGCGGGCGCAGTGAGCGAATGAAGCGTGTCTTGATCTGCACCTCGGTTTCATCCATGCCGAGAAAGCTGCGCTCTTCGGATTTTGGTGTGCGCAAAGGATGATACTTCACCGCGAAGTCGATGCTCGGTAGTCTGCGTGCCGCAGCGACGAGTGTCTGATAAAGACGCAGGCTGGCCTGCGGATCATTGATCATCGACATGGTGTCCGCACAGAGTGCAAAGGGGCGGCGATTCGTGAAGAAGGCTTCGATTTCGCTCTCTGTGCGCGGTGGTGTGACGGGGATGCGATGGCAGCGCACGTCGATCAACCGGTCGGTAGGATAGCCAGCTCGGAGAACGCGTGACATGCCTCGTGCTCCGTCGATCAGAAGGAAGTCCGGGCAGTAGGTGATGAGCGGGTCCACCAGACAGTCGTATGTGTAGGCCGCCACGGGAATGCTCATCTCAGAGGCGGCCAGACACCAGATGACCTCTTCCTCGTTGATCTGCATGTCAGCAATGACCAGGGCAGGTCGATGCCTTTCGAGCCAGGTCATCGCATTCCTTTTCAAGGCAGCCCAGCGCGGATACACCTGCTCGGTGTAGTGGATTCCCATGCGCTCGAACACACCTTGAAACGGTGCCAATGATGGCTCCGCTCCCTTGATACAGGCAGGTGACAACACGGCCTGTTTCCATGCCTGCCACCAGGTACTGAATCTTTCTTTCTCGTGTGCCAGCACGGCTGCATCTGGCGTTCCCAAATCAGCCAAAGAAGCCGGGATGATGCGGAAGCTTGGTGCCTGCGTCTCCAATTTTAGCAAATGGGTCATGCGCTTGCTGACACAAACGGCGAGCGGCAATCCATCGACAGGACGAGGTGCCTGCGGTTGAGTGGCGGAGGCTTGCGCAGCTCTCGCTTTGTTGATCCGTTTGTAGCGCCAGCGCTCGAATCGACGCGCCAGACTGCGTCCGTGCCATTCGGGTTCAAGCACGACCAACTCCAGCCCGCCTGTTGCAGCGACACCGCGCCAGAACTCGAAGTTCACTCCACTGCCCGGTGTGAGAACGATGCGATCAAAAGCAAAGCGCTCCCAAAGGCAGTCGCGCACTTTGGAGTTCAGAATGTAGGTGAAGCATGAGTCCTGAAAGGAGCCCTGGAGTGCGGCACGCCTCATGGCGGAGTCTCCCGGAAGATCACCCAGCTCAGGGCGATGCTTCAAGAAGTGGGACATGAGCTGAGCCACCTGACCTCGCATGGCCTCGATCTCCTGATAACAAACAAAGTCCGCCGTCTTCAGCCACTCGCGCACTTGGGGATAGCGCGAACGATCCAGCAGTGTGTCATACTCAAGCACCACCATGTCGCCTTTTTCTTGGGCCAACTGGCGCTCCATGGCCTTGGGGGCGAGGGCTCCGGTGATGAAGAGGGTCAGTGGCATGAGGCTCAGGCGGAACGGAACACCGTGTCCAGAATGATCGGGCGGCGTGGGATGATACGAAGATTGGGTGTGCGTCCGACGACGGTGCAGTTCGAGGGCACTTTTTCATTCACCAGCAGACTGCCGGCACCGATGCAGACATTGTCGCCGATCTCGCAAGCACCGATGAGAGTGGTCTGGGCGCACAAGACGACCTGGCTGCCAATCACTGGATAGTTGCCCGCGCGATTGCCGATGGTGCAGCCCTGCATCACGACCAATGGGCCTTGGTAGGTGGCTCTGCCGATGACGCTGCCGACGGGATGGGCGAGCCAGCATGCCTGTGGCAGTTGCACCTGCGGGTAGAGGTCCAGTCCATGCAGCGCCTTGTTCAAGAGGTAGGACTTGTCCATCAACTCACGATGAGTCGGACCTTCCTTGCTCGCCTCATGCCCGAGTTTGTAGAGGAGAAAGGCGTATTGATCGCCATGCAGATGGTTCAGCCGAACTTCACCCTCGCGCCAGAATCCGGGATTGTGATACATGGACATGCTCGCTTCGACCTCTGGCAGGATTTTTTCCAGCAGCGGCAGGATCAGGGACTCGGACACATCACTGTCATCTGGGAAGAAGTGATTGATCTGGCGAGCGATGTAGCCAGCCAGCCTGGGGATGGGAAGCGATGTCGTCATAAGCTCGGCATGGTTCAGCAAACGAGATCGTGATGCCGGAGGATGGCAAGACTTTCCTCCACGGCTTCGAGGCTGGTCTGACAGCACGCGGCGATCTCTGACACAGTTTGGTGTCCGTCGATCATGTCCATGATGCTGAAAAAGTGGCGATGAAGTTCGGGCTGTGCCGTGGGATCGATGTGGATGCCGTAGCGTGAGCAGAAGACCTCTCCGGTGAAGCGGGGCAGGGGAATCTGATTGGCCTCCCAGGCTTCGATCATCTGCATCACCAGTTCCACGCTGGCTTCGAGATGCGTGATCGAAGCATGGGCGACATCATCCTCCGAAGAGTGGTATTCGCGATAGGGCCACTCGGGATGGGAGCGCGGCAACACGCGAGAGAGCGAGAGCATCGGCACTCGCGCGCCGGGACCGTTGAACTGACGTTCATCGTTGCCGATGATGCTGCGGTAGGCACCGCACCAGCCACCAGTGGACCCTTTTTCAAAAGCTGCCTTCAAGACACGGGCAGCGGGAGTCTGCTCATCGAAGGGCATCTGCAACGCTGGTGCATGAGGCAGGCTGAGCATCTCCAAAAAGAGGCCACCATGAAGCTTCGGAATCAGATGGGAATGTCGTGAAAGCCACGCCGCTGAGCCAATGGTCTCGGGCAAAATGAGGAAGCGATAGGTGTAGCGCAGGTTCTTCCTCGTGCGCAGTCGGCGCATGACTTCCATGCCGACAACGACCCCGCCGAGATCATCGGCGGCCTGGGCTGGATGACAAAGGTGCGCGCAGAGGACAAAGCTCGCGTCTGACTGACCGGGAACGATCACCTCGCCCACCTTCAGATGGCTGTAGCTGGTGTCTGTGCGGATGATGACGCGATACTCATCCTCCGTGAGGGCTGCGCGTTGGTTCTGAGTGCAGCAGAGGCCCCAGTCACGCTGGTAGTATTTGAAGACGAAGGGCACAGCGTCCTCCAGACGTGGATGCACATGCAGATGCTTCAGCAGTTCCTCACGACTCACGACACCGTCGAATGGCATGGAGTAGGACACGACATGCAGCGCATGATCCTTGGTAGAGAAAAGCGAGCGCCCATCGAGGGTTTGCAGCGCTGCCTCGTGACAGGTCCATTTCTCCGGCACAATCCAGGTGGAGCATTCCGTGCCACTGGCGAACTCATGAAGAGTCATCGGCAACTGTCCGGCAAGTGCATTCAGGGCGCTGTCATAGCCTGCGGAGACGATGTCGCGCTTTAATGGGGCCAGTGTCGTGAGCATCTGCTCCATGCTGGCATTTTCTGGCAACGAAATGATCTCCGCCTGGCTGGATGTCCGAGCATCTTCGAGGGCGATGATCTCCGCTGTCGTCAAAGGTGGTCCTTTGGCCGAGTTCCACGGGTCTTGGGCGAAGACTTCAATGCCAAGTTGAGCATACTCACGGGCTCCGATGACACAGACTTCACCACGCCCTACTTTGACTGAAGCACTCAGGCCGCGGTCACGAGCGAGTTTTCCCAATGCGATGCCATTCGGGGCGCAGTTGTCCAATCGCGGAGCGCAGGAGTAGATCCATGTCTGGCGAGTCTCGCTGCCTTGCTGACGGACCGTGCCGGTGAATAGCTTTTTGAATCGAAACGGAACGTTGGCGCGCTCTTCGATGTAGTGACGGTAGGTGGCCCAGAAGAGGTCCAGGCCCAGCATCACGATCTTGCCGCCACGATCGTGGAGCCTGTCGTAAATGCTTCCAGGCCCGTAGCAGGTGCGCGGCAGATTTTGAAGCAGACTGGCTGCCTCGGGGCCGATGCCACTGACGGCCAGCATCGCATCGGCGGAGCGGATGGCCTCTGGTTGCAGGCGCACGTGCTCTGTAAAGTCGCCGAGAGTCGATGGGGTAGAATCAGGATCATAGACCTCGCCTTTGCCGATGGAGTAGCTGTAGGTCGGGACGAGCAGCGTGCCGGTGCTGCCCAGGGCTTCGAGCAATGCTTCCAAAGCCACGGAACAGGCATCCTGCATGGTGCGGCCACGTTCGGAGTAGCCAAGGCGCCCCAGGCTGGCGTGAACAAAGATTACATCTCCCTCGGCCACACCCGCCGCACGCAATGCGCTGACGAGATCTGCCTTGGTGTAATGATAGGTTGGGCTGCTCATCATGCCTGCGCCGTCTCAAGCTTCATTTCCAGCAGCAGCCAGACCGGGAACTCACTGGCAAAAGCGGCATCCCGCTGCGGCACCTGCGGGTTGTCCCGCTGCGATGCGGGTTCTTCCACACCGGTGATGACAAATCCAGCTTCGAGGAAGGGACGAGCCAGCACGGCAAGCGGGGGATTGATGCGCCAGTGCGTGTGCAGATACTCCGACATCACCGTGAAGGGCCGTGCTGGATCTCCGAGCCAAGGCTGCACATAGAAGACGGGGTGCGGTTCCAGGGAAAGGAAGCTGCCGCCGGGCTTGAGCAGGCGTTTCACATCCGCGATGAAGCGGGCGAGATCGAGCGGCTTGCCGGGCTCATAAGGCACGAAGTAGAACAGCAGCGCATCGCTCATGTAGATGCAGTCGAACGAAGCTGCTGGCAGAGCATCGAGTGCGCCCGGAGTGTTCAGGTCGAGCACTTGGAAGGTCGCATCGCCTTCGGCACGCTCTGTCGCCAGCCGAATGTAGTCGGGATTGGGGTCCACGCCGAGCACGCTGGCACCGAGGCGCGCCATTTTTTGAGCGATGGTTCCGGCTCCGCAACCGAGGTCCAGCACGCGAAGCCCCGGAGTCATGCGTTTCGGCAGCCATTCATCAAGGAAGCGATCCTGCACGGCACCGTAAAGATTGTCCTGACGGATGGCAGCGAGGTCGGGTGTGAACTTTTGCTCCAGCCACCAGGCGGATGGGTCACGCCGCTCGAAGGCGATGAGGTGCTGACCGAGCTGCTGGTGGTAGGTGCCGAAGCGCTGGCGGTCGAGCAGGGTCTTTTTGAAATCAAAACGTGCGCGATAGGCTTCGAGATCATCAATGAGCAGGCACTGATCCTTCAACAACTTCACCAGTGTGGCATGATCCACTACCTCCGGTGCACCCCAGGTGGCGCCGTCGCGCTTGTAGCGGGAGGGATCGGCCAGGAGTCCGTCGATGTGGGAGAAGCGCCAGATCTTCCACACGCGATAGGTGGCTGTGGTCACGACATCTGGTTCGGCCAATACAGCCAGCACCTCAGGCCCGGCACCGAGACACTGGCGAGTGTGGACATTCATGAGCACCCAGCGGTCTGGGTGCGTGGCCGGAGATTCCGGGAAGGAAATGATGTCGGGACAAATCTGGCTCATGCGGCTGTGGCGCGGAGTTTTTCGATCACGCTGATCAGACCGCGCACGGTTTGGAATTCCTCGGACTGGAGGTCGTCGGCTTCAAAGCGGATGCCAAAGCTGTCTTCGAAGTGCGAGACCATGTCGATGATGCCCATGCTGTCGATGATCTTGGCGTCCAGGTAGGCGCAGGCCAGTTTTTCATCCTGGGTAGAGCCAGGAAGTCCGCCGCGGGAGTCAAAAAATTCGAGGACAGTTTGAGTGACGTTCATGAGGAGTGAGTGGAGATCAGCGTTCGATGGCAATGACCCGTGCCGGAGCACCATCGGAGCCCAGGATATTCAAGGGCAGGACGACGAGTTCGACATCGGGGCGGGAGATTTGGCGAAGATTGGTGCAGTATTCAACAAAGACCACACCTGCGGACAGCATGATTTTGTGCAGCGGCGAGTCTTTCGGACCCGTGCGGCCATTGTCGGGGCTGTCCACCTGCGGCGTGTCCATGGCCAGCACGCGGACGCCGCGCTCGACGAGCCAGTGGCCTGCTTCCTCCGTAATGTAGGGCTGTTCGGTGTAGTATTTCATCGTGCCCCAGTGATCCGACCAGTCGAAGCGCAGGATCAGGCGCTCGGGTTTGTCATCGCCCAAACGCTGCTTGAAGTCTTCCACACCGAACTCCTGCTTTGGTAAAGTCACAGGCGTGAAGTTCAGCACTCGCGCTGGTCCCACCAGCCACTCGAGCTTGATCTGGTCGATGGTCGGGCCGTTGGGAATGAAGTGGCGGGGAGCATCAATGTGCGTGCCGCAATGGGTGCCCATCGTGATCTTCCGTGTTTCACGATTCTCGATGCCAAAACGGCCGAGCTGGGTGATCTCCACGACGGGGTGCCAATGCACCGGAAAGGTGGTCATGCCTTCGTGAATGGGATAGCTGAGGTCGATGATGCGCATGGGAGTTTAGGCGTTTGAGGGTGGAGCAAAATGGCGGCGAATTTTGGCCGGAGTGCCGGCGGCGAGAGAGTAGGGCGGCACGTCGTCTTTGACGACCGAGTGAGCAGCCACGACGGCATGTCGCCCGATGGTCACGCCTTCGAGAATGCTGCATCGAATGCCGATCCAGACGTGGTCGCCAATGCTGACGGGACGGCCTTTTGTTGGGGGGAGCAGCACGGGAGGCAGTTCGACTTCTTCAAAGATGTGATGGCAGTCCGAGACGAACAGGTCGGAGGCTGTCATGACGTGTTTGCCGAACTCAATCGACTGCGTGCAGATAATGAAATAGCGGTCGCCGATGGTGGTGCCATCACCGAAGTAGAGATCAGCGGGGCGGTCTTTTTCCCAATCCGTGAAGTCAAAGGTGTGGGCGAGTTCGGGGTAGTGCTGGCGGGCGAGTTTGCCGCAGGCTCCGCCAAAGGCTTTCTCGGGCAGCATGACGATCTTGCCGTAGCGGCCGAAGCTCACCCAGTTCCCTACCGTGATGCATTCGGGGTAGGTGATCTCACAGGGCGTGCGGATTTTCGACATCGTGCCGAAGTAACGGAAGCTGTCCTTCGCTGACTCCGGCAGTGTAGCAAAGGAGCCGTTCTCGATCATCGTACGCTTTTTCGCCTCCAGCGCTGCGGCATGACGGGCGGCAATCTCGGTGACGATCACTTGCCCATCACCACCGAGAGGCAGCCATCCAGCGCGCACCAGCTCCACTTCGGCAGGTGATCCAAGCTCGGCAAGGGCTGCGGAAACATCGGAGCGGAGTGTGCGCACATCATCCACGCGTTCGCCGTGAAACTCGGCCAGCAGGACGGGAGTTGGAGCTTGGTCAGAAGTCTGGGCAGGTTCGTGAAACCAGGCCATCTTCGCTGCCTGCAAGGCCGGGAAGCGACCCGCAAGAGCTTGAAGGCTCTGGTCGTCGTGCTTGCGGCCTGAATGGTTCATTCGCTGGTTTTATCTGAGAGTCTGGAAGATTTCAACCATGATGCCATCCGGCCCCTGCACCAGATCAAGGAGCAGGTCTTTCCCATCGACCTTCAATTCCATCGTGCCGGTGGAGGCGATGGCTCCGCCCTGTTCAAACATCCGGGTGCGATCTTTTTCAAACTGCGTGCTGACCATGGACAGCACGCGGAAGCCGGGCCCGTCGAGCAAAGGGCGCGCAGGTGGTCCCTCGGTGGGCACGAGCAGCAGGGAGGCACGCCATTGCGGCATGAGGCTGGGGAATTCCAGAAGCACGGCACCTGCAATGGGGGATGGCTGCTTCGAGCGGCGGAAGCCGAGGCCTTTTTCCCAAAAGCGGCAGGCTGCATCGAGGTCGGTGACGCGATGAATGATCAGGCTGGGCTGAGGTGCTGCTGCGGAAAACCAAAGTGGGCTGGTGAGGCCATTGATGCTTAACTCAGAAACCTCTGGCAGGCTGGTCTTGGTTTCCGATGCCAGATCACCTGAGGGAAGCACGATTTGCAGCGGCGCAGGATGCTCAGGCGGCAGCTCATTCGCGTAATGGATCAACTCCACCGGCGTGCCCTGCGGTGGCAGGAGGAAGACCAAGGAGAGGTCATCCGAGGACGTACACATGAAGGGGCGCTTGCCTTCAAAGGTCGCGATGTCGCGCTGCTCAAAACGGAGCTGCCAGCCCCAGGACTCGAACAACTGGCGGTCACGTTCCAGGTTCGTACTGCCTAGGACGATGTGGCTGACTCCCAGGATCATGATTTTGCCGCCAGCAGTCTTTGGACTTCGCGATTCAGGATCTTGCCCGTGCTGCCCATCGGGAACTCATCAAGCTGCTTGAGCTTGGTCGGCACGGCGGCCTGGGCGAGGTGTTTGCGGCAGTGCTGGAGGATGGAGGATTGCTCGTCGGCCAGCACAAGTCCTGGCTTGAGCTTGAGTGCTGCGGCGACTTCCTCGCCATAAAAATCATGCGGGATGCCGACGACGACGGCGTCATCGATCGAGGGATGATGCAGCAAGCATTCGCGGACCGCGCGCGGGCTGAGATTCTGACCCCCACGGATGATGAGATCCTTTTTCCGGCCAGTGATGAAGATGTTTCCATCGTCCTGCATGAGGCCGATGTCGCCGGTTGGGAACCATTCGTTCGCCGGTGATGCCTCGACTTCGCCAGTCTCCGTGTTGAGGTAGCCGAGCATCTTGAAAGGCGTGCGAACAAGGATCTCGCCCTCCTGCGAAGCGGCTTGATGACCGCCGTTTTCAGCAGCGGTGATGAACTCGACTCCCGCAAGCAGACTGCCGACCGAGTTTTCCAGTCGTGGCTTGGTGGGAACGTTGCCACTGATGATGAGAAGCTCGGACAAGCCATAGCTTTCCATGCACTCGACGCCGTATTTGGTTTCGAAGTCCTTCTTCAGTTTCAAAGCAAGAGGCGCAGTGCCGACACAGACGCTTTTGACGTTCGCGCGGCAGTAGTCGATGCCCGCCTGATCGCGATCCAAACGCAGCAGCGAAGCCATCATCGTGGGCGAAAGCCAGAGCGTGTTCGCCTGATGCTCCAGCACAGGTTTCCAAAACGCGAGGATGGTCTGCGCGGTGAACGCACAGGAAAGCACCACGCTGCTGCCAGCCATGAAGGGGGACATCAGCGTGTTCAGGTAGCCGCTGCTGTAGGCCATGGGCCAGATGTGCAGAAAGCGGTGCTCGGTGCCGAACTGCATCGCTTCATTGAAGGCAACGGCATTGCCAAACTCGGAGCGCACGGGATGCACCACGCCTTTCGGACGTCCGGTGGTGCCGGAGGTGAAAAGGATGAGCAGTGTGTCGTCATCGCTGACATCCGCGAGCGGGATGATCGATGGATCTGTCGTGCCTTGATCGAAGGTCCAGGCTTCATCGACATCCTCAGGATGGAAGCTCGTCTCCTGTCCGAGAGCGACGCGCAGTTGCTTCAGAGTGTTGAGCTTCTCAGTCGCCTGCAAAACGAGCGAGCGAGTGCAGCGCGAGAAGAGCAGCAGCTTGGCGCCGCTGTGCTGCAGGATGTAGCTGACGTCATCCGTGTGCAGTGCCTGATTCACAGGCACGGCCACGGCACCGATGAAGAGGCAACTGAAGTACATCGCGGCAAACTCAGCGGAGTTTGCCAGCACCAGGGCGACGCGGTCTCCTTTGCCGATGCCATGGCTTTTGAGCAGAGCCGCGCCACGCAGACCCCATTCATGAAGTTCGGCGAAGGTCCACGAGCGACCCGTCATCGATTCGATCAAAAACACCCGGTCTCGATTCTCTTCGAAGACGCTGCGGATGCGGTTAACGAGCGTTGTCTGCGACATGAAAGCGAAGGGATTAGTTTTTCTCCGCCATGGCGGAGATGCGTGAGGCGAGGATGCCCTGACCGGTGGCTTCGATTTTGTTTTGCAGCCATTTCAGGCCTGATGCGACCTTGCTGAAGCTGAGATTGACGAGGGTGATGAAGTCCACCTCCTGCGCGCGATTTTGCACGGCTTGATCTTCGGAGAGAAGGGTGACCAACTGCTCTCTCGTCATGAGGTAGCGTTCTAAAATGCCCTGCACGAGCTTGGCCTTCGGCTGGCGCGTGTTGTCGCCGGTGAGGTAGATGTTCACGGCTGGATTGAGCGCTTCAAAGGCAGCAGGATCGAGCGGACGGAGGCGATAGTTCAGGCGGCTGTGCGTGCGCTCATGCCGGGCGAGTTCGAGGAGATCCTTGAGGTCGCGGTCGATGAGTTGGAGGAACTGCTTGGCCAGCGTTTCCATGTAAGGGCCTTCTTCGCTCGCCTCCTGGAGGAACCAGTTGGTGCCCTGGACGTCTTTGTTGAATCCGGCAAACTCGAGGAACATGGCCGAATCAAATCCAGCGAGTCGCAGCACGGCGGCGAGTTCGATGACGGAGAGCGTGCGTTCATCGAGGCGGGAGAGCAGGTAGCCCGCCATGGCGGCGGCACCGGCGGGTTCCGGCTTCTTCGAATGCTGCATGATGTAGCGGACACGTTCCTCGGTGCTCATGCTGGCAAACGCGGGCTGGCTGGCCGCACGGTGCATGTCATCGGCATAGATCAAAGCCTGCGCGATGGGGTTCAGCGTGTGTGTGGCGGGATGGAAGGTCTCCTTGCCCATGAAGGGGCCGTTGCAAAGCAGGCTTGCCTTGAGGATGGAGTAGCAGCGGTTGCCGTTGGCATAGGAACTGGAGCCCAGGCCGACGTAGGCGGTGCCACGACCCGAGAGATGCCGCTCGACGACGACACCGAGGAGTTGCGCGAGTGACTGGAGATTGGCGAGGTCAAAGACGCCGTGGATGCGTGTGGGCAGATCTTTGCCGAGCTGCTGACGGCTGAGGAAGCTGTCGATGGCGGGGAAGGTTGCCTTCAAATCTGCGCGGATGGAAGGGCTGAGCTTCTGAGGCTCGCGCAACTCAAGGTCTGCGAGCACCGCAGCGGCGAGCGCGGCACCGATGGATGCCTGATTCCAGGTGCTAATGGCCGCTGTGTCATTGCGCGGGATGGTTTCATCCAGCATCACGAGATAGCCGGCCATGAGGCCAAATAAACCGCCTTCCACTCCGCCGCGAACGACGATGCGGCTGCCTTCGATGCTGCATCCGAGCGAGCGCAGGGTGTAGCTCACTTTCTCATCGGCTAGGAGCTGCGCGGTGGTGCAGCGGCGTTCACGCGCCACATCGCCGAGAGAGTTGGCCAGCAGGTTTTGCAGCTCGTCTGAACTCTGCGGATTGGTGGGGAAGAAGTAGCCGCCTGAGTCGAGCGCGTCCTTCAGCGCGCCGGGGTCGCGCTGTTTGCGGTTGATGTAGGTGTGCAGGACGGTGAGCGGCGGCTGCTCGGTTTCCAAAGAGCGCAGATGCTCCGTCTTCTCCGCATTCATGAAGTCCGCCTGCTCATCCGGGCACCAGATGATCAGCCAGCCTTCGTCGTCATTGAGGGCAGTGAAGTTTTTGCCAGCCAGAGTCACGGGCTTCTTCTGCATGAAGCGCAGCGCCTCGTGGAGGGAGATGCCCATGTTGGAAGACGTGGAGCAGACGATGGGGCGTGCGCCGTAAACCTTCCAGATGGCGAGCGCTTCGAGATCGATCTTGGCGATCTCGTCATCCGAGACTGCGGCGATTTCGGCTTCGGAAAAGATCGCGTTGCGGCCATCATCGAGCTTCGTTTTGCGGGAGCGCAGGAAGGAGAGCGCATCGGCTTTGAGGGAGGCTTTGTCAGCTTTCTGAAGTCGGCGTAGTTCCTTGAGGATGTGCTCACCAAGCAGACCGAGGCCGTTGAAGCACTTTACACAACTGCCGTAGTCCTTCCAGCCGCGCAGGAAGCGCATGCGACGTCCGACAGCGAGCCCGGCAAGCGGTGCATCGAAGATGAGATTGTCATGCGAAGCGTCGTAGGGCAGCAGACCGGCCTGGGGCGGGACGCGGTTGATCACACCGAGTCTGCGGGCGAGATGCACCGTGAAAATCGCCAGGTCCATGGGCTGGAGTGCCTCGGGGTCCGGATGCTTGCCAAAAATGACAAAACCTTGCTCGGCGGCGACAGAATCATCCAGGCCAGGAACGGTGGTGTGCAGATAAAAAGACTTCGACATGTGAATTAGCGGGAGAGGGCGGCGGAGAGCTGTTCCAGGGCCAGGAATTGAGCGGCGATGGCCGGGGACACGCTCCGGGCGCGGGCAACTTGGAGCATTCTGGCGGCAGTGGCAATCATTCGCGTATCCAGGCGGCTGCGGGCCTCCTCAGCCGACCAGAGCGCACCGCCACGATTTTGCGCCCATTCGAAGTGGCTCATGGTGATGCCACCGGCATTGGCGACCACGTCCGGGATGATTTCGATGCCTCGGGAGGTCACGATTTCCTCGGCATCAGGGCAGATGGGCGCATTGGCGATTTCCAGGACCATTCGGCACTGCAAGCGTGCGGCCATCTCCGCCGTGATTTGATTGGCCGTAGCCGCAGGAATGACGATGTCGGCTTTGACGGTCAGCACTTCGGAGGCTGACAATGCCTGAGCACCGGAAATGTCCAGGCTGGCGATTCCACGTCCGGCTTCCCGTGCTTCCCAGATGGCTTCGGCATCCAGGCCAGCTTCGGAATGAATGCCGCCTGTGGAGTCACTCGCGGCGACCATTCGGAGGCCGTTCTTTTGCAAAACGCGCGACAAGTGTCCACCAGCGCTGCCGTAGCCCTGCACGGCGAAGGTCAGGCCTTCGTGGGCCAATTCACGCTCCGCTAAAACCTCGCGCAGCACATTCCAGGCACCGCGTGCCGTGGCTCCTGGCCGTCCGGGGATGCCGCCCAGGGCTGGTGGCTTGCCATTGATGGCTCCAGGGATGCTGGCGCGGCGGGTAATATTGTATTGATCCGCCATCCAGCCCATCGTGCGGGCATCGGTGCCGAGATCCGGGGAAAGGATGTCCACATCCGGCCCTACCTCCTCGCCGAGAGCATTCAGGTAGGCGCGGGCGAGCTGTTCCAGTTCGCGAATCGAGAGTGTTTTGGGATCGACACAAACCCCGCCAGCCGCACCGCCGTGGGGCAGTCCATTGACGGCGCATTTCAGCAGCAGCCGGAAGGCCAGGCCGGTCAGATCCGCTTCATTGGTGGCGGGATGAAAGCGCACACCGCCTTTTGTGGGGCCGAAGCAATTGGAGTAAACGATGCGCCAGCCAGTGAAGAGGCGAAGCGAGCCGTCATCCATGCGAACGGGCAGGGTGAAGCGGCGCACGGACTTCGGTGCGGAGAGCCGCAGGAGTACATCTTCGGACATTCCAGCCTGTGCCAGAGCCCTGGCAAAACGCGGGCCTCCCAGCTTCATCAACACTTCATTCACGGTCTGCATCATCGGGTAATAGTCTCGGTCGGGTCGGTTACTTGAGTTTCTGCTCGGCGCTGTATTTCTGCTCTACATCCGCGTTCAGCGCGGCCAGTTCGGGGCGTTGTTCCAGCAGGGCGAGCACTTCGTCGGTGGTGATGAGGTGGCCGGGCCGCCAGAGCGCTTCATAGACGATCTGCACAAACTCCCAGTCCTGCGGGGTGTCCACCGTCCAGCGATAGCTGGAAAGATCGCGATCATTCACCCAGGACAGCGCGCGGAACTTCTCCGGGTGATGATAAAAGTGGGGTGTCACATGCTCGCGTTCGTTGGGCAGATGAGCTTCGTTATAATCACGCTCCAAAGCGGGAACGGTAAAGATCTCCGTGTCTAGTCCGCGAGGGAAGCGGCGCTCGAAAACGCTGCTCATGAAGTCGGCGGGTGGCGTTTCCTGCATGGCTGCATGAAAGCGCTCCAGCATGGCATCGCAGACGGTCGGATCGTAGAGCGGGCAATCGCCGGTAATGCGCACGATGACATCTGCTCCGGCTGCTTTGGCGGTGTCGTGAAAGCGCGCGAGCACATCGTCTTCACTGCCGCGATAGCAGTGGAAACCGAGTCGCTCGACTTCGGCGGCCAGTTCATCGTTTTCGACATTGGTCGAGGTGGCGAGCCAGACCTCATCCACTCGTTTTGCCGCTGCTGCTCTTTGGAGCACATGGGCGATCATGCTCTGGCCACAGAGGGGGCGCAGCACTTTGCCGGTCAGTCGTTGGGAGCCCATGCGGGCCTGGATGATGGCGATGGTTTTCATTCAGGGTGCTCCCTCCACGAGATCCCAGCTCAAAGGGGTGCCGCGCTCGATGGGCGTGCGTGCTTTGGCACACAGCACCTGCTCCAGATGACGGGGATGCAGGCCATGGGCAGGACGGATGACACGGACGTTTTCAGGGGTGAAGGCCTCACCGGCGGCGATGTCTGCCACGGCGAAGAGTGAGCGGCGAAAGACGCGGCTCTTTTGTTCCTTCTCCGAGACCTCGTAGTTCACTTTGCCAAGAGCTTTTTCAGTGATGCGGATGGCATCGACCATCTCGCGAAACTCCTGCGGCTCCATGCTGAAAGTGGAGTCAGGCCCCGGTGTGGCACGCGAGAGGGTGAAGTGCTTCTCCACCACGCAAGCACCGAGAGCGACCGCCGCCACAGCCACGGTGCTGCCGAGCGTGTGATCGCTCAGCCCGACATGGGTTTGAAAGCGCGCCGCCATGTCATGAATGGTGCGCAGGTCCATCTCGTCCGCCGTCGCCGGGTAGGCGCTGGTGCATTTCAGCAGCACCACGGGGCCGCTTCCAGCCAGGCGCAGGGTGTCGAGCGCCTCGCTGATTTCATCCAGCGTGGACATGCCGGTGGACATGATGATCGGCTTCTGCGTCGCGGCGATTTTGCGCAGCAAAGGCAGATCCACGAGTTCAAAGGACGCGATCTTATGCACCGGCACTTCCATGGCTTCGAGGAAGTCCACCGCGCTGGCATCGAAGGGCGTGGAGAAGAAATCCATGCCCAGGTCATTGCTGATCTCTTTCAGCTTCGGCTGCCAGTCCCAGGGCATGTAGGCTTCCTGGTAAAGGTCATGCAGCGTGCGGCCATCCCAGAGTGTGCCGCCGCCGATGAGGAAGGGCGGTTTGTCACTGGCGATGGTCATGGTGTCCGCCGTGTAGGTCTGCACCTTCACCGCATCTGCGCCGGATTCCTTCATGGCATGGATGATCCGCACCGTGAGGTCGAAGTCCTGGCCGTGGTTCGCCGAAAGCTCGGCGATGATGTAGGTGGGGTGTCCGGGTCCGACCGGACGGTTGCCGATTTTGAAGTCCATTAGTGAATCTCTCTGACTAGTTCAAATGCCTCCGCCGCCTGCACTCCGACGACACTGCCCCAGCGGAGGGCGATGGCGCGCAGGGCCTCGGGCGAGCGCGGATGCGGAAAGGCGCGCGTCTCGCTCTCATACACCTGCATGGCGGCGATCTTCTTTTCCAGCGTGCTGGCGATGTCAAAAAACACGCTGGGGTGGAAGCGTGGCTCAAAGCGCTGGAAGGCCCACTCCGTGGACGAAGCCACCTCGTAGGCATACACGCGCCGCACGCTGCGGCCAGCCATCGGGCGGGTGGCGGTCAAAGTGGCACGGTAGGTGATGACGTGATCCATGTTCAGATCCCCGCCATGCTGGGTGAAGACGGTGTCTGGCTGGAGCCGCTCGATCTCGCGCTCGATGGCCTGGGTGATGTCCAGCAGCGGCAGAGTATCCAGCTTCTGATCGGGGAACCCCAGCACCTGCACGCTCGTGGCACCGAGCAGCCTGCCTGCGCGTTCGGCCCGGTCGTGATGCACTTTCAGAGCCGCAGCGGCCTGGGCGGCATCGAAGTCAGGTCGTGAGGTCAGCCCGTTGGCGAGGATCGCCACATGCACCTCGGCACCTTCGGCTGCCAGTCGAGCCATCGTGCCGCCGCAGCCCAGCACTTCATCATCAGGATGGGCGGCGATCACGAGGACTTTTTTCATGGAGCGGGAGCTGAGGGAGGCGGATTTGAGGGTGGGCGGGTGACCTTCACGTCGGCCACGAGGCGGCCATCATAGAGAGCCGCGCGACTGAACTCAAGACGGAAGCCACCATGCTCAATGAAGGCCTGCGGATAGCCCTCCGCATCCAGCATTCGGATAAAATCATGCAGCACGCCGAGATCCGGGAGATCCGCCGGGATGGCGCTCTGCTCCGGGCGGCGGCGTTTGAAGACAACGGGGTCACCGGATTGCGCCACGGGCACCGGTTCATCGCGCACCATGTCGGCGATGATCTCGGCGGAAAGCCGCCCCGCGCGCAGATAAATCTCCTCGGCATTGCCTTCGAGGCTGAGCGGGCGCTTGGCATAGACCGGCCCGGCATCCATCTCATGCACCATTCGCAGCGCGGTGAGCATCGTGTCGCGATGACCGCGCTGGATGAGGTTTTGCAAAGGCGAACCGCCACGGCCATACGGCACATCGGTCATGTGAAAGCAGACGCACTCGTGCGAGTCCAGCCACTCATCCGGCACGCGCATGGACCAGTGCAGGAAGAAGATGTAGCGCGGCTTGCCTTCCGAATTCAGCAGAGTGGCCATGTCCTCGCTCGTGGCTGCGAAGTGCCAGTTGCCCGGCAGGTGGGCCAGTTGCGCATCAAACACCGCCCGATTCCACGGGCGGCTGCCTGCGACGATGTAGTTTTTTTCAGAGGAACTCATGGCTGTGAACATGGTAGCCGATCGCCGGGTGACCGTGAATGCTTTCTTCGCCCTGGCAGTGAAAGCCCGCGCGCTCAAACGACTGCCGAGAGGCGAGGTTCTCCGGCTTGATCCATGCCTGCACCGTCTGCCAACGTGGATCATCAAACAAGGTCGCCACGGCCAGCCTCAGCAGGCGTGGCGCGTAGCCTTTGCCTCGTTGATTCGGAGCCACACTGACATCGACAGTCGCCGTCTCCGCTTCGCCTTCAAAACGCACCTGGCCGATGGGGACGTCACACGCATCCAGGCCGATGAAAATGACGCAGTCCTTGTCCGCCAAGCGACGCGCGAACCAGCCTTGATGACCTTCCCAGGGCACGGGGTCCGTCGAGAATGCCGATGCCCGCACCGCCGGATCATTCACCCATTCCCAGAGCAGGCGCGCATCCTCAGTCATCGCCCGTCGCAGTGTCAGCGGATGGGCGAGCATGGCTTCCACGACTCGCCCCGCGCCCCGGCCATCGACCAGCAGTCGCGCCTCCTCCGACATGCGGCGACGCCGTGGCGCATCCTCCAGAAAATCCCGCAGGCACTCCAGCGTGTCCTGTTTCGGAAAGTCCTCATGCCAGCCCAGACAGACCGCGAGTCCCAGTTCCTCAAGGCGCGCCGCGACACCGCGTTGATTGTCCGCCGTGATGATCAGCAGCATCGGCAGGCCAAGGCAGGCCAGCTCCCAGCAACTGCTGCCCGCTGCCGAGATCGCCACATGCGCGCGGCTCATGAGTTCGGGCAGGTTCGGCGGATTCACCAGCACCTCGATCTCATGATTCATCGGCAAGGCAGCACGCAGCGACTCCACATGCGGATTGGCCGAACCGACGATCACTTTCAAAACAAGCCGGCGTTCGGTCATGCCTGCCAGCAGATGCAGGACTCGCAGGGTCACATTGTCCGGGTCACCTCCGCCGAGCGTGATGAGCACTTCGCGCGCCTCCTCGGGCTCAGCTCCGCGTTGGCTGCGCCAGGGTAAAAACTCACGGCGCAGCAGTGCATGTTGGCTGCCAAGCAGAAGCCGTGATGCCACAGGATACATCTGCGCCGTGGCATAGGCGTTCTGATTCAAGAGGATGTCGGCCGCTGAGAGATCCGTGTCTGCGAGATCATCGATGATCAGCAGCCGCAGCCCGGAAACCTTCAGCGCTGCGCGATAATCGGGCGTGAAATGATACCCATCCAGCACGAGCCATTTCGCTGGGTATTCAGCGGCCAGATTCACCACCTCGGCAGCCTCTTCCAGACTACCCTGGGCCGCCAGCAATGGCTGCAACTCCAGTCCTTCATCACGAAGGCGCTGGATCAGGGCAGGGGCCTCCGCATGAGTCAGCAGCACCACACGACCACCCCGCAGTTTCCAAGCCTGGGCCAGCGCCAGACAGCGCATCACATGCCCAACACCCATGCGTGCTCCGGCATCCGCGCGGATGCAGAGGGTGCCGATGCTGTGTGAGTCACTCACGGGAATGAAATCAAGCGCCCGTTGCCTGCGCCAAGGCTTCTCGCACGCGCCGCACATCGGCGTCTGTCATGGCGGGGAACATCGGCAGCGTGATGGCTTCTTCATAGTAGCGCTCGGCTTCGGGATACATGCCCGCGCTGAAGCCCAGCTTCTGATAATCTGGCTGAAGATGCACGGGGATGTAATGCACGTTCACGCCGAGGCCTTGGGCTCGAAGGCTGTCGAAGACTTCGCGTCGAGTGCTGCGGATCTCCTTCAAGTTCAGGCGGATCATGTAAAGATGCCAGCCGCTGATGCCGCGTGGATCACGAGCCAGAGGCCGCAGCGGCAGTCCGGCAAGTTCACGATCATAAACGGCTGCGATCTCACGCCTGCGTGCAGCAAAGGCTTCCAGCTTCGTCATCTGGCTGGCTCCGAGCGCTGCCTGCATGTCGGTCATGCGATAATTAAAACCGAGTTCGAGTTGCTCGTAATACCAGCCGCCATGCGACTCGTTCACCATGCGCCCGGCATCGCGTGTGATGCCATGCGTGCGCAGTGTGGCGATGCGCCAGGCGACTTCGTCGTCGTTCGTCGTGATCATCCCGCCCTCGCCACTGGTGATGATCTTCACCGGATGAAAGCTGTGCGAAGCGGCGTCCGACCACCGGCAGTTGCCGATCTTTTCGCCTTCAAACTCACCGCCGAGTGCATGAGCCGCATCCTCGATGATCTTGAAGCCATACTTCTGACTCAGCGCATGGATGCGCGGCATGTCGCAGGACTGCCCGGCGAAGTGCACCGGCACGACGATCTTTGGCAGTTTGCCGTCTTTTTCCGCCTGCACGAGCTTTTGCTCCAGGCGCTCCGGGCACATCAGGATCGTTCCGGGATCGACGTCCACAAAGTCCACCTTGGCTCCGCAGTAGCGGCCTGCATTGGCCGAGGCCACAAAGGTGATGGGCGATGTCCAAAGATAGTCTCCATGCCCCAGGCCCAAGGCTTTCGCGGCGCAATGAAGCGTGGCCGTGCCGTTCGCCATCGCGATGCCGTGTTTGGCACCGCACCAGTCCGTCACGGACTTTTCGAAACGTGGGATGGCAGGTCCCTGAGTCAGGAAATCTGACTGCAACACCGCCACCACGGCGGCGATGTCCGCCTCATCAATGCTCTGACGTCCGTAGGGCAGGAAGGGGGCGCTCATGCATCCACGGAGAAGGTCGGATCACAATACTGCCGGATGAGCGTGCGGATTTGATCCACTGTCAGCCATTCCGCGTTCTTGCCTGAATTGTAGGAGAAGCCTGCCGGAACCAGAGTGCCTTGATGCTTTTCCGAGTAGCGCTTCATCACATCGGCTGCCGAATGTCCATAGAGCATCGGCACGATGATGTAATGCTTCTCTGTTTGGATGGTCTGAAGCGCATCCGTCTCCGTGATCATCTCCTCGTGAATCTTTTCACCAGGGCGGATGCCGACGATGGGTTGCTCGCATTCAGGCCCGATGGCCGTGGCCACATCACCGATGCGATAAGATGGGATGCGTGGGACGAAGATCTCTCCGCCGAGCGCGTGATTGAGCGCATGAACAACGAGGTCCACGCCTTCTTCGAGCGTGATGTTGAAGCGCGTCATCTGCATGTCCGTGATCGGCAGCACGCCGGTCTTGCGGCGCTCAAGGAAGAAGGGAATCACCGAGCCGCGTGAGCCCATCACGTTGCCGTAGCGCACCACGCTGAAGCGGATGTCCTGACCGCCGATGACGTTGTTTGCAGCGATGAAAAGCTTGTCGGAGCAGAGCTTAGTGGCCCCGTAAAGATTGATCGGTGCCGCCGCCTTGTCGGTGGAGAGTGCCACCACGTTGCGCACCTTGGCATCAATGCTCGCCTGGATCACGTTTTCCGCGCCCAGCACGTTCGTCTTGATGCACTCAAAGGGATTGTATTCCGCCGTCGGCACCTGCTTCAACGCAGCGGCATGGATGACGGTGTCGATCCCGCCCATCGCGTGCAGCAGACGTTCGCGGTCACGCACATCGCCGATGAAAAAGCGCACGCGTTTGTCCGTGAAGCGCTGGGACATCTCATACTGCTTCAGCTCATCTCGTGAGTAGATGACCACACGTTTGACCTCGGGGTCACTGAGCAGACGGGCGACACATTTGTGGCCGAAGGAGCCGGTGCCTCCGGTGACGAGAATAGACTGGGCGTTGAACACGAAGTTGGAAGGGTGAGATCATGCCATTCAGGCGGAAACCAGTATGGCGGGACGCGATCAATGTTCGAGAACGCTTGGACAGGCAAGCTGGAAATCCGTCTCGCCATCAGCCGCAGTTGCCGTCCGGTGGATTCCGGGCACAGTCGCCCACGTTTCCAGACGGCCCGCTGGAGGCAGCCACCTTATCCTCCAGAGCATGAGCCAGTCCCTTCCGCCCACAATCACCTCCGACAGTCCCTGCTTCATCATCGCGGAGGCCGGCGTGAACCATAATGGCGACCTCGCGCTCGCGAAGCAGCTCGTTTTAGCCGCAGCCAAGTCCGGCGCAGATGCGGTGAAGTTCCAGACCTTCCAGGCCAAGCACCTCGTCACCGCCGATGCCCCGCAGGCCGAGTATCAGGCGAAGAACTCCGGCATCACCGAAAGTCAGTTCGACATGCTCAAGCGCCTCGAACTTCCGCTCGAAGACTTCGCCGAACTGAACCGCTACTGCAAGGAGCTGGGCATCATGTTCATGTCCACGGCCTTTGATGAGGAAAGCTCCGACTTCCTCGCCGGACTCGGGATGCCCATCTTTAAAATCCCCTCGGGTGAGCTGACCAACCTGCCGCTGCTCCGCCACATCGCCCGTCATGGCAAACCGATGATCGTCTCCACCGGCATGGGCACGCTGGATGAAGTCGCCGAAGCCGTGGAAACCATCCGCTCGGCGGGCAATGACGACATCACCGTGCTGCATTGCGTCTCAAACTATCCCGCGCCGCCGGAGTCCGTGAACCTGCGTGCCATGGAGTCCATGCGTGCCGCGCTTGGCGTGCCCATTGGCTACTCGGATCATACGATGGGCATCGAGGCCTCCGTCATCGCCGTCGCTGCGGGGGCAAAGGTCATCGAGAAGCATTTCACGCTCGACTGCGAGATGCCCGGCCCCGACCACAAAGCCTCGCTGGAGCCCGCCGACCTCGCTGAAATGGTGCGCAGCATTCGTCGTGTCGAAGTCCTGCTCGGCAGCGGTTTGAAACAACCCAGCGAAGCCGAACTCGCCGTCGCCAAGATCGTCCGCCGCAGTGTCGTGGCGCAGACTTCGATCTCTGCGGGCACCACGATCACGGAGGCGATGCTCGTCCTGCGTCGTCCTGGCACCGGCATCCCACCCGCGAAATACCATGAAGTCCCCGGACGCCGTGCGCTGGTGGACATCGCCGAAGGTTCCATGATCCGATGGGAGGATCTCGCGTGAGATCTGTCGCCGTGGTCAGCGTGGGTCGGTCGGATTACAGCATCTACCGGCCCCTGCTCCAGCGCATCGCCGCGCATTCTGGGCTGGAGCTTCGCGTGCTCGTCTCCGGGATGCATCTGGAGGCCCGCTACGGCTCCACCGTCAGCCTCATTGAGAAAGATGGCTTCCCCGTCACTGCCCGCATCCCCGTCCTGCAAAACGAGGATACACCCGAAGCTGTCGCCACGGCCATCGGCCTCGGTGTCGCAGGCTTCGGTCACTACTTCGCCACGGCACGACCTGATCTCCTCGTCGTGCTTGGAGATCGTTTTGAAATGTTCGCCGCAGCCCTTGCCGCGGTGCCATTCAACATCCTCATCCTCCATCTCCACGGCGGCGAATTGACCGAAGGCGCAATGGATGACCGCTTTCGCCACGGCCTCACGAAGATGAGCCACCTCCACGGCGTCGCCACGGAAGTGTATCGCCAGCGTGTCATCCAGCTTGGCGAGGAACCCTGGCGTGTGACCTGCTGCGGCGCGCTGTCTTTGGATAACATTCTTTCCATCCCTCGCCTCAGCCGCGCGGAGCTGGAAAGCCGCTTCCATCTCGATCTCTCCACCCCGCCGCTGCTCGTCACCCTGCATCCCACGACGAGCGAGTATGAGCAGACCGCTCCGCAAACCGACGCACTCATGGCAGCGCTTCGTTCGCTCGATCTGCCCGTCATCTTCACCATGCCCAATGCCGACATGGCGGGCAGCGTCATCCGCGAGCGCATCGTCGCCTTCTGCCAAAGCTCGACGAAAGCCGTGTGGGTGGAGAACTTCGGTCCCGAAGGCTACTTCTCCATCCTCGGTGAAGTCAGTGCCATGATTGGCAACTCATCGAGTGGCCTGCTCGAAGCTCCTTCCTTCGCCTTGCCCGTCGTGAACATCGGCAACCGCCAGAAAGGCCGTCTCCGCGCGGGCAATGTCATCGACGTGCCGCTGTTTGATGCCGCCGCCATCGCCGCTGCGGTTCGTCAGGCCATCAGCCCCGAGTTCAAAGCGCAGGCCGCTGGTGACGAGTACTTCTTTGGCGACGGCCATGCCTCCGAAAAGCTTCTCCATCTCATCGCCAACACACCGCTCGATGTGCGCTTGCTCGGCAAAAACTTCCACGACATTCATCAGCCATGAAATGCGTTTTAATCGGAGCCGGAGGCCATGGGCGAGTCCTCATCGAGGCGCAGTTGCCCGCTCGTTTTGATGCCATTCTCGATTCCGTACAAACGGTCCCCGACATCGCAGGCGTGCCCGTCATCGGCAGTGATGAAAAGCTGCCACAACTCGCCGCGCAAGGCTTCACTCACTTCGTCATCGGTGTTGGTTCTGCGCGGAGTTGCGCGCGTCGCGCTCAGTTGTTTCAAATTGCCATCCAGGCCGGATTGAAGCCGCAGGCTGTCATCCATCCCACCGCCTTCATCTCTCCCTCCGCCGTGTGTGGTGCGGGCTGCCAGATTCTGCCCAGAGCCGTCATCCACACGAATGCCCAGCTAGGCGAGCACGTGCTCGTGAATACCGCCGCCATCGTCGAGCATGACTGTATCATCGGCGCGCATTGCCACATCGCCACCGGTGCCGTGCTGTGCGGCAATGTCACCGTCGGCGAAGCCGCGCACATCGGAGCAGGGGCCGTGATCCGTCAGGGCATTCGCATCGGCTCAGGCGCCCTCGTCGCCGCTGGCGCGGTGGTGGTGCGTGATGTCTTGGATGGGCAGACGGTCCTCGGTGTGCCCGCCCGCCCCGAAGCGTATTGAGGCTGTAGCCATCGTATTCCGCGATTCATCACGAGGAGTGATTTTGAGCTTCCGTTGATGGCCGCAGAAGGAGAGCTGTCGAACCGGGGTGATTCGGTTGCCTCGATCCACGGCCATGGGAATCGTCGGTGCGCGACGGCTCAACCGGTGGTTGCCAAAACGCCAGGCTTTACATCCTTGGTCTGTGATCCGCAGACAGCTCTGGATTAGCAGTGAACTGATCACACCAGCGCTCGTGCATTCCCTGCGCGTATCGCGTAAGTTTGTTCGTCCGTGAGCACAGACTCCTGCATCTTCAGGCTTGCTGACTCCCAGTAAAAGAACGGTGCGTGGCTCCCGAAGCAGAGTTTGTCTTGCGGCAAGATTTTCAGTGCATTCTCCACGCCTGCCACTCCCTCAATCATCGCGATATCCAGCCACACATTCGTGCAGCCCCGGAGCGCGGTCATGATCATTGCGGCATTCGCATTCAGCACCATCACACGTGCCTCTGGCAGCTTCTTCATCACTTCATTCAGCGGTTTCAGATCCACCGGTGGCAACTGCATCACGGGTGATTGCGTCCGCTGATCCTCCAGTTGCGCCACGATCTGCACGAGCAGCTTCTGTTTCGTCACTGCTTCCAGCAGCGTGATGAAAACCTCGTCCGTCAGCGTGTAGCCATGATGATTCGGATACAGGCGGATCACCTTCATCCCGTGCTGCTCCACGCAGCGCTTCAGATCATCTTCCCAGGCTGGCAATCTCGGGTTCACACTGCCCACGGCACGCATCTGGGGGGATGCCGCGCAGCGCCTCGCGAGCCGCGTGTTTACCTCCGCCATGTCGCGATGCAGCAGCGCTTCAAAAGAGCCCGCCCAGGCTTCGGCGATGCCGCGTTTGCTCAGAAAGACAGCGTCGATCTCTGGAAGCACCCGCACCGGATGCGATCCAAGATGGATGTTGCAGTCGATCAACCCCGCTGCGGTTTCCGCCGCGAGGAGAGGTGCCGCAGCGAGTGCTGCCGTCTGTGCCATGAAGTGTCGTCGGTTCATGCCTGGATGCCTTTCGCTTTGAGGATGGGCAGCATCAGGCTGCGCAGGTTGTCGCAGAAGATTTTTTGTTTGTCCGCATCGCTGATCTGCGCGCCGTGGATCTTTGCAAGCTGGCTGGCAAAACTCCGCCCGCCGCTGTCGCTGCCATAGATCAAGCGATCCGCGCCAAGCTCGCGCACGGCCATCTCGGTAATGCCCCAGGTGGGGTCACTGCCGGCGAGGTCGGCGAAGAGGTTTTTTTGATCGCGGATCGCGCGGATGCCCAGCTCCCAGGTGCCGCCCGTGTGACCGCAGATGATCGGCACCTTCGGGAAACGTTTTGCCAGTGCCACGATGTCATCCGGGGTGGATTCGCCTTCGTAGTTGCCGTTCGTTTTAAACCAGGTGTGCTGGAAGATCACGGCCTTCAATTCCGCTGCACGGGCGATGATCGGATCGATCACCGGATCATTGCAGCGCTGCGCCACCCAGAGCTTCACGCCCACCATCGGTCCATTGGCCACGCAGCGCTCCAGCTCGCTGAGGCTGCGCTCCACATGCTTCGCGCTCAGATAGACGAATCCAAAGGCGCGATCTTTGTGCTTCTCCAGCGCGCGCAGCACATCGTCGTTCTGCTTCACCAGATCATCCGGGCTCGGGTCTTGCGCCCATTTCATGCCCATGTACACGCACAGCCGCTCGATCCCGACGCGGTCGGCATAGCGGATCAGGCTTCCCAGCCGCTCCTCTGGCGTGAGCCCGGCCACTCCGCTCAGATGACAATGTAGATCCCAGATGCGCATGGAAGCTTAACGGAAGAAGACCGAGATCTCCGTCACCGCCACCTTCGCTGCGCGCAGTTTTTTATTCGTGCTGGGGATCTGCTTGTCCCCGCTCAGGCTCTGATCGATCTCGCCCGTCGGGCTGAAGCGCACGGAAACCTTGGCCTCCAGCTTCCCCCCCTTGAAGTTTGCATAGCCGCCGTAGTCCCAGTCAAAACCGGAGAGCTCATAGGGCTTGCCGTTTACCTTCTCCACTTCAGCGATGTTCATCCCGAGCTTCAGCCCGTTCGCGAATTTCCAGCCTTTGCCGATGATGCGCACGTCGATGATCTCCTTCTCCTGGCTTTCTTCATCAAACAAGATCTCCAGTTCGCGATCCGTGCCAGCAAACAACTGCGCTCCATCCAGTTCAGTGCCCTCCGGTCCTGGCAGCTTCACGGGTTTTACCTTCCCACCGCCAAACAGCGTCTTCAGCCCGAACAGGGTCATTCCTTTCTCAATCGGCCCAACCCGCTCACCGACAACGATGGTGGAGTCATCCAAAGGAATCTCCGCTGCGGAGAGCGGCAGACAGCAGGCGAGGCAAAGCAGGAGCAAGGAGCGCATGGGTGCATTTCAGCAGAGCGGCACTTTTCGTCAAGCACATGGCTGCACGGCGCCCAACAAGCCAGCACGCATCGCCTCCAGCGGAGCAGGGCGGTCAAACCAATGCTCAAAGGAAATCGCGCCCTGATGCAGCAGCAGGCACATGCCGTCGGCGTGTTTGGCTCCGGCGGCTGCGGCTTGCTGGATGAGATCCGTCGGGCCGCTGGCGCGATAGACCATGTCATAGACGAGGTGGTGCTTTTCTAAAGAGCCCGCAGGCAGCAAGGGCGCGTCCTCCGCCTTCATGCCAACCGAGGTGGCGTTCACGATGAGATCGACTTCGGACAGTCGTCGAGCGAGGTCCTCGTGCTCCAGCGTGCAGGTTTTCAAGTCCACCGCCTTGGTGGCGAGCGACCGAAGTTCAGCCAGTAGGGGCTCTAGCTTTGACTCCGTGCGGTTCGCCAGCCTGAGGCTGCGGCATCCAGTGAGCACATTCTGCACCGCCACCGCTCTCCCCGCACCACCACCCGCGCCGAGGATGAGCACACGCAGATCCTTCACCTCCACGCCAAAAGCCTCCTTCACACTGCGCAGAAAGCCGGGGCCGTCTGTATTGTAGCCAAAGAGCCGTCCTTCGCGGATCGCCACCGTGTTCACCGCGCCGAGCTGGCGGGCCAGGGGATCGACGACATCCACGGCATCGAGCGCCTCAAACTTATGCGGGATGGTGATGTTTACACCGAGGAAGCCCTGCTTTGAGAAAAGCGCGAATGCCTCCTGGACCTGACCGGCGGGCACCTGCACGCGGACATACTGCGCGTCGATGCCGCAGGCTTGCAGCGCCGGGTTGTGCATCTGCGGAGATTTGGAGTGCGAGATCGGATCCCCGATGACAGCCAGCCGTGCAGGCGGAGTCAGGGCAGGGAAGTCGTGCAGTTGGTCGAAGGTGAAAAAGGGGGAGGACACAGGTCAGACATGGCATGGGGAAACTCAGGAGAAAAGCTCACAGTTAAGAGTGGCTGGATACTGAGCGTCAACTCACACACGCGTGGAGACTCTGCGAATTCGATGTGCAGGTCAGCAAGGGGGCTGTCGCTCTTGAGAAGCTTCTGCATTTTTATACTTTCAGGAATTGCCAGATTAAAGAACTTTGTTAGATTTACTTGGTAATTCAGGAATCCTTACCAAACCCGCTCGCTCCTATGACTCAATTGGCCATCGTGCTCGAAGATGGACGTCACGTCCAGGTTCCGATCTCTGCGGACATGCCATTGGGCAGGCTTGCAGAAATGAAGGCGGCATTGCAGGACGTGGAACTCCTGCATGAGAGCCGCTTGATCAACCTCAACACCCTTTCGGCGAATCGGGACCGTGTCTCCAATGAGCTGGCAGAGATGAACCGCCGTTACCATGATGTCTCGGCAGAGGTCCACCGCCTCCAGGCCCTTCTGGCGGAGTCCCTGCACGAGGTCGAGAATCTGGGCGCAAGAAAGGATCATCTTCTTTCCACCTTCCAGCAGGTCAGCGGGCGCTGTGCAGTCGAGTCGGCACGTTTGGAGACGCTACGCACGCAGTTCACGGAGACGGACCAGAAGCTGCAGGCGACCACGTCACAGCTCCGGGATCGCGAAGGCGCACTCCAGACCGCCGAGGCGAGGCTGCAAGAGTCTAGGGAATCTCAGGCTAGGATCTCCGCCGATGCCGAAGTCCAGAAACGCAATCTGGCGGTGGCAGAGCAGCGGCTCGTGCAGCTTGAGCAGCTCTGCGAGCAGATCACCGCCAGCCAGAACGAGCTTCAGCGTCTTGAAGCAATGCTCCAAGAGCAAAAGCTGGCCTTGGCGGCTACTGAGGAAGCTCAACTCGGCTCACTCGCCCAGCTTTTCAGATCCAGCCAGAATCTGAGCGATACCGAGACGCAGCTCACCAGCACCTGCGACTCGCTCTTTGCCACTCAGGTCGAGCTGCGCGAGGCCACGCTCCTGCTGGGCCGCACGCAGCAGGAGCAGGCCGATCTCGTATCCGCCATCGCCTCACTTCACCAGGAGCGGGAATCCTGCCTCCAGGAGTCTGCGCTCACCCAGCAGCAGCTCTGCAAATGCCAGGAGGATCTCTCCGCCACCCGGCAGACCTACACGACTCTCCAGCAGGAAAAGGCCGCGCTGGAGTCCCAGCTCGCCGTCACGCGTCAGCAGTTGGCCCAGACAGAGCTGCAGTCCCGGGCCACCACTGCCGCTCTGGAGAAAACCTCCCTACTTCTCGATGCCACGCGCCAGTCCCAGGCTACCGAGTCCAAATCACTCGCCGAGACGCAGGCACAGCTTGCCGAGGTCAGCCAGAAACTTGCCGAGACTCTCACCCAGTTTGCCGAAGACCGCCGTAAGCTTACCGAGACCGAGCAGCAGATCGAGAGCGCCAGAGTCGAGCTCGCCGAGCTCAGGCAGTGCATCACCGAAGGCAGCGACCGCATCACCGCACAGCGATCCGAGACCGAAGCCCTCCAGCAGAGCGAGGCTGAAATGCGTCACACCATCGCCGAATTTGAAGTTCGCCAGCAGGCACTGCTCACCAGTCTGCAGGATCTCACCTCCTCCGAGCAGGCATCCCGCTGCCGTTATGAGGAGATCCGCCAGCTCAGCCTGGATGCAGAAACCGCCCACACGGGGCGTGAGCAGGAGCTTGCTCTAAAGATCAGCACCGTGGAGCAAGAGCTCAGCGAACTTGAGGCACAGCTCCTGCCCCTCCGAGACTGGAAGACCAACATGGATCAGTTCCAGGCCATCCTCGCCAGTTCTCCCGCCGATTCCCTCGAAGCCCGCAATGCGCGCAACGACATCGACATGGCCATGGCCACACTCCGTTACCTCCTTTCCAATGCCGGTGCCAACCGTGCCCGCAGTCACCTCGCGATTGCCCGCGCCCAGGCACCGTCTCAGAGCATGGATCACTCCGCTGTCTCAGAATCTCAGGCAGACGGGCAGCTTCCGCAGGACAGCATCACCATGGGCTTACGCCAGGGGCGCGTCCGCGAGTCCATCCAGCGGGAGGAGGCCCGCCTCGAATTCCTCCGTCAGGAGCGCGAGCGCCAGGAACTGCGCAACCGCACCCACCGCACCGTCGATCCCGCGCTGAAGGAGCAAAATAAAAAGCTCGAAGAGCAGATCCGCCTGAATGAAACCAGGCTCGAAATGCTCACCGCGCGTCTTCAGAACGGTCAGAAGGAGGAAAGCCGCCAGCGTGAGATCATCGCCACCCTAGCTCAGCAGGTCCACGAACTCCGCCATAGCCTCTGTTCGCCCGCCTAGCAGCCTGTCGGACTTTGCCAAAACGTGAAGCGGGCGTTATGTCTCGCGTCATCAAGATTTGTGAAAAGGTTTGCTCGAAAAGTTGGGCGTTTGGTTATCGTCAGGCGGGTATAACCTATGACCCGAACTGAACTGAGCCAAGCCGGCACCAGGGATAATGATTGAGCTGCTCGTTTGCGGGGGCATCTGTGGCTGGTGCCAAGGCTGCCATTGCATGCATTGAGGCGCTCACGGACATCAAGCTCAGCGAGAGCCAGGCACGGCGCACGCTGCGCAAACTGGGCATGAAGTAGATACCTCACCCGTGCTGTCTTGTATGGCTTGGGAGAATCACAATCGTTTGTGAGATGCTGTCAACGAACCTCAGCGTCGCCCTTTTGTCTGGCGTACAGTATTCCCGGACGCTACATCCTTAATATCCATGCGCCTGCTGTTTGCCGCCGACCTCCATTATTCGCTCAAGCAGTTCGACTGGTTGCTGTCGCAGGCAGGTGACTTTGATCTCGTTATCATCGGTGGCGATCTGCTTGATCTCGCCTCAGCTCTTGAGGCTGATGTGCAGATCGCGATTGTGGAAAAGTACCTCGACCTTCTGCGGCAGAAAACCACGCTTGTGGTCAGCTCTGGCAATCATGATGGGGACTCGCGGAATGCAGCCGATGAATCCATTGCTGCATGGGTGCGCGAGGCGCGTGATGATCATCTTCATGTGGATGGCGACAGCTTTGATCTCGGCGGTGCTATCCGGATCACGGTGTGCCCCTGGTGGGACGGCGATCTCTCCCGCGCTGAACTTGAGGCACAGCTCGAGCGCGAGGCTGCGGAGCTTCATGGCAGGAACTGGATCTGGATTCACCATGCTCCGCCTGAAGGATCACGCACGAGTTGGACTGGTCGCAAATTCATCGGTGATGAAGCGCTGCGTTTGTGGATTGATCGTTTCCAGCCTGCGATGGTTTTGAGCGGGCACATTCATAACTCTCCATTCTACGCGGAGGGATCATGGATCGACCGCATCGGCCGCACCTGGGTTTTTAATCCTGGACGCCAGCTCGGCTCACAGCCCGCCACGATCATTCTCGATCTTGAGGCGATGACCGCCGAGTGGAGCTCGCAGGAGGGGCACTCAGTCCGCGATCTCCGGGTCACGGAGAGTTGAGGCTTTGGGAGCCACTCGTTCACGTGGCTGACGGTGCATCAGCGCATCGAGCATTCCATCCACCATCGCCAGATGGTCATGGCCTTCGAACTGCTGTTTCACATCGACGAGATATTTGTTCACTGCATCCAGACGACGGGCCAGGAGCTTGCAGAGATGCAGGCTTGCAGAGGGATTTTGCTCCAGGAATTCACGCGGGTCCGTGACGACATGAAAGCTTGATCCATTCACCGCACGCACCGCCGCCGTGTGAGGGACGCCCAGCAGAGCCGCAAGATCACCGAAAATCGAGCCAGGCTCATTCACCTTGGCCACCTTGACCCCATCCTTCACGACTTCGACCGTGCCCTGGATCAGGATATACAGAAGACCTGTGCAGTCTCCTTGCTCAAGCACCAACTGACCCTCCGTGAAATGCTGGACTGGGTGACTTTCGAGAGTGGCGAGGATCGACATGAGAAGATGTGGTAACAAACGACATCTACCATGAGATGAAAAGGCCTTTTCTGCCTCTTCAGGCCACCCCGGGGACATCCGCCGAAAGTCGGATGCGGTGGAGTGAATCCGGCTTGTCAGAGCCAGTGGTCTTTCCGAAACTTGCTGCGCATGAAATTACTCCACGAAACCCGCCTGAAAGTACGCCGTGAACTCGAAGCTCCGCCGACCTTGAGAAAGTTTGGCAGTGGATGGATCAGTGGTGTGCTGGGCATGATGCTCGGCCTCGCGGCCGTTGGAGGGGTGATCATGATCTGGTTTCCCGGCGTCTTTACCACTGCCGAAATGAGCAAGGCTTACGCCACGGGATGGTATCGCCCCGCGCTCTTCGCGGTGATCATCGCCGCCTTCCTCTTTTCCATGCTGAGTCTCGTGCTGCGTGAGAGCAAAGTTCTCGGCATGGCGGGCATGGCAGCGACTCTCGCTGCGCTGACTCTGGGCGGCAGTTCGGCTGCTCCGCTGGTGGCCGATGCCACGCCAATGTACTTCGGTTTCGATTTTTTTGTGCTCCGCTTGCTGCTGACCGGGCTGGTCTTCATTCCCATCGAGACCCTTTTCCCTCGCCATCCCGAACAGGGGATCTTCCGCTATGAATGGCGGGAGGATCTTTTCTATTACTTTGTCAGCAGCATGATGGTACAGCTCCTCACCTGGCTGTCCTTCATTCCGGCGAACACGTTGCTTGCCATCACCTCATGGTCAGAGTTTCGCGCCTGGGTCGCTGCGCTGCCCTTCGTCGTGCAGTTCATCGCCATCATGTTCATCACGGATGTGATGCAGTATTGGGTGCATCGTCTCTTCCATCGTATTCCAGCCCTGTGGCGCTTTCATGCCGTACATCATTCGGCACAAAACATGGACTGGATCGCCGGAGCGCGGATGCACTTCCTGGAAATCCTGATCCTGCGCGGCACCACCGTGATCCCGACCATCATGCTTGGATTCAGTCAGGCTTCCGTCGGAGCCTACGTCCTCGTGGTCTATCTCTACGCGACCTTTGTGCATTCGAACCTTGGCCTGCGCTTTGGTCTGGTGGAAAAGGTGCTCGTCACGCCGAGATTCCATCATTGGCATCACGGCATCGAAAAGGAGGCCATCGACGTGAACTTCGCCATCCATTTCCCGTTGCTGGATCGTCTCTTCGGTACCTATCACATGCCCGAAGATGGTCGCTGGCCGGAAGGTTATGGAATCAAAGGTCCGATGCCGAAGGGATACTGGCAGCAGTTTCTGCATCCATTCAAACGCTAAGCTTGTTTGATCTCCATGCGTCGGTGCAGTGGTATGATAGGCCTATGTTTGGAGGGTAGGCACTCTACAGCAGCTTCTCCCCGCCTGTGTATTTCCTCACCGCATCTGGATCGAGTTCGAGGCCAAGGCCGGGCGTCGTGGGAATCGCCAACATACCGTCCGCATCGAGCTTCCATCCGCCGACGGTGATTTCGTCGATGAAGGGCGAGCCTGTGAGGTACTCGACCAGATCGGTGCCGGGGAAGGCGGAGGCGAGGTGCAGGTCGGCGGCGAGACCGACTGCCGTGTTCCAGCCGTGCGGGATGAACTGCACACCGTGCTCCTGCGCCATCCAGGCGATGCGACGCTCTTCGCTGATGCCGCCGACTTTGGTGACGTCGGGTTGAATGATATCAAAAGCACGCGCTTCGAGGAAGGGCTGGAAGGCCTGGCGGCGCGTAAGCACCTCGCCGCCGCTGATCGGCACGGGCGAATGCTCGCGGAGCTTGGCGAAGTCTTCGAGTGAGTCGGGCGTGAGTGCTTCTTCAAACCAATGCACGTCGTAATCGGCGAGCATCTTCGCGGTGTTGAGCGCCCACTTGTAGCCGTTGGTCCAATGCGCGTCACTGCCGCCGGCATCGACCATCAACTTATTCTCTGGGCCGATGGTTTCGCGCGCTGCTTTGACGATGGCTTCATCCGTAGCCGCGTTGCGTCGCCCAAACGGCCCCCAGCCGATTTTGAAGGCGCGGAAACCCTGCGCCTTCACCGCGAGCAAGTGGTCGCGCAGCTTCGCTGGCTCATCCATGAGCAACGACGCGTAAGGCTGCACGCGTTCGCGATACCGACCGCCAAGCAGACGTCCAACGGGCTGCCCTGTGGCCTTGCCGAGCAGATCCCACAGAGCAATGTCGATGCCGCTGATCGCATGCGTGATGGAACCACCGCGCCCTAGCCAGAACATGTTCTGATGCAGCTTTTCGCTCACGCGCTCGGGTTCGAGGGCGTTCTCGCCGCGATACAGCGGTTCCAGCACGGCCAGCGAAGCGCGAACGAGCGCGTCATTGGTGAACACACTGCCGAGCCCGACGGCTCCTTCATCGGTGTGGACGGCGATGAGCGTGTGGACGCAATCTTCGGGACGGAGTTCGTTGCTCCAGCCACCTTCAGGTGTGGCTCCGCGCAAACCTGCGCAGCGGATTTCTCGGATTTTCATGGGTGTCGTTGGAATAGCTTGGCTTGAGGTTGGAAGATCACGTTTGCATCGAGTGGAAACATGGGGCGGGCACACTTGGAGTGGCCGAGGCTGCGGAGATTGGCACTGGTGGAACCGGGTGCATCCACATCGATGTAAAGCGCGGCCCACTCCTTGAACATGTGCGGCTCGCAGTGCGGCGACTTCACCACGACGGCCCCGAAATGCTTGGGATCGCAGCCATGCGCCAGGAACAGCGCACGATCATAGAGGCTCACCGCGCGGCTTGTGACGATCAGCGTGATGTTGCCGACCTGAATCACCGCCGTAGGTCCGGCTTGCCACAACTCGCGTGTCGTCTCGCTGTGAAACCAGCCGTCCGACAACATCCGCACTCGTCCCTCAATCGGCAGCGGCGTGAACCGAGCGGCATCAAGAGCGCCTCCGACCGTTGTTTTGACGGCGTTGCCAACGCCGGACGCGAAGGCGGCCTCCAATGCGCCAGGATCAACAATGGGGATCAATGCCGTGCCTTCGTAGCCCGCTTCGATGAGAGCGCGAAGGATCGCATTGCTGTCGCCGGAAGCGCCGGAACTCGTGGCGTCTGCCGCATCCACAAGCGCGACCGTGCCGGATGGATTTCCCTTCGTCAGCCGCGCCGATTCAGCAAGACTGGCGAGCGGCACCTGCATCTTTTCATGATGCTCCCAGAACAGATTCGCGATGCGTAGCGCTTCGCGTTCCGCGAGAGCCGGATCGTTGTCGGTGACGACAAAACTGTTCGACGCAAGAGCAGGCACATCGGTGAAGGGATTGCCCCACATCATCGCCGCTGACAGCCCGCCGGGGCTTTGCTCGACAGCCTTCGCAGCATCCACCGCGTGACAAATGGAGCCCGACGCCGTGATCAACTCATCGCCACGCACCAGCGCAGGCGCCGTCACCTTCGCCGTGACCGGGTTCACTTCACCAGCGACGATGCGCAGCAGCAGTCTCGCCGCACGCTCTCCAGTGCCGAAGAAATCGACATGCGGATAGGTGTGAAACGCCACGGCGGCATCGCTCTGATCCAGCATCCGGTCCGTGAGGATGCCATGCAGATCGAGCGAGATCACGATGGGCACCTCCTCGCCGACAATCTTCCGCGTTTGCTCCAGCAGCCATCCTTCCGGGTCACCCTCGCTCTGTGTCGCCATCGCGCCATGCAGCGAAAAATAAACGCCATCCACCTCCGGCGCCGTCTTGATGCTGGAGAGCAGTTCGTCCGCCAGTCTCTCAAACGCCGCATCCGCCAGAGTGCCGCCCGAGGTGATGAAATGCGCGCTGCACGTCGGCACGAGTTCCACGCCCGGCGTCGCATCAAACACGCTCAACGCCCCGCCCACCTCACTGCGCACCTGTCGATGGTAGTCGAGAATCGACTGACCATGACGGAGTGTGAAGTCCTCGTATCCGCTAAGGACCGGATTGAAGGTGGAGACTTCCTGTTTGCATTCGGCGATGAGGATTCGGGGCATGGGCGTCTCTTTCTACGGTGCGACAACGCCAGCCTTCACCCACGATTCATCAAAATATCCGGCTCTCACCGGTTCATCGGCGTTGATGTTCATCAGCGCCCAGTCGCCGAGACGTGGAAAAAGCAGGTAGTTGAAAGCGGCGAACTCCTTCTCATGAAAGGTGTGGCCGCTGTTGATGACGATGTAGCGATCTTTGGCGAGTGGGCTGGCGCAGATGAAAGCAGGGGCGTGGTCCTTCGCTGGTTGCGCTTGGTCGCCAAGACGGATTTCATCACGCGTCCACGTCACCGGCAGCTTCGCCAGCGCTTTGGCGATCCATGAGTTGCTGCCGGGATCGCCGAAGAGGATGAGGTGCTTGTCGCGCAGGTCAGCCTCGGTGACTTCGGTGTCGTTCTTCACGGGCAGGACGCTACGCATGTAGCGCGCCCATTCGTATTCGAAGCCCTTCAGATTGGCGGCGGCCCAGGCATTCACTTCGGCATTCCAAGGCTTGCCGGTGCCACGCACGCAGAGGAAGGGTGTGGCGAACGCGTCATCAATCGGGCCTTGCAGACCGGGGCGTTTGCCAGTGAGCGTGATCTGGCTGTGCGGGCCGTCGCATTGCCATGAATCACCGGATTTGGTGAAAACGAGCACGTCATCGGCTTTGTGCGGCGGTAACTCGATCTCGACACCTGAGATGCGCATCTTGGCTACCGGGCGATGAATGGCGAAGCGGATGATGTTGCTCACCTCGCTGACTTCGATGCAGTCATCGGTCACGCTGGCGCGGAACTCGGCGCGTTCGTAGTGCTTGCCGAGACTTAGCAGTTCGAGCCAGTGGCAGCGGTTGTATTTGAGCGTCCAGGTGACGAAGCGAAGCTGCTTCGGGTCGTGATTGAGGCCCTTGGCGACGTGTTCTGTGATGCGGCGCATTTGCTCGGCGTGGGTCTTGGGATCAATGACGTGACCCGTTCCAGGCGAGATGAGATTCGTGAACGGAATGTCTTCTTTGGCGAAGGCTTCTCCCATGATGACGTGCGCCTGGAAGAATGTATCCTTGTCGCCAATGGCTGCGATGGCGGGCACGACGCCTGCGTTCGCGGCGTAGTCAACGGAGTCGAGCATGTGCAGGCCGATCTCCTGATGCGGTGGCAGTGGACCAACCTTGATGAAGCCAGGGATCGGCGTCTCGGAGAAGCGGTGCGTATCGACGTAGCCGCAATACGGCCCGATGGCGGCGAAGCGGTCCGGGTGCTTCAAGCCCAGATGCCAGGTGCCCGACGCACCCATCGACATGCCGCGCAACACGATGCGGTCGCGGTCGATCTTGTAGTTGCGGCACACGGCTTCAATGGCCTCGAACACATCCGTCTCGCCCGCCCATCGGTAGCAGTTCTCCACACGGCCGAGCGGATGCAGCTCGATGTAATCAGCCTCAGGGCCAGGTTTGTCGGCATCACCTTCATCGAAGCGATTCATGAACTTCAGCTCGCTCATGCCCACGGGTTTCGAGCTGCCGTGCAGCACGACATCAAGCCGAATGGGTTTCGTGGCATCGTAATTCTTTGGGATGATGACGCCGTAGGGTTGCGTGGAACCATCGACGGCCGAGACAAAGCCGCGCACAACTTTGCCTTTCTTCGTGGTCCATGGCGATTGATTTGCCGTCAGAGCCGCGGCGCGCTCGGTGCCTCGATCGAGCGCCTTTTCAATCGTAGCAACGTCTTTGGCGGTGAACGCGGATTCGTAGCGCAGCGCCCATTCGCTGCCTTTTTGAAACACCTCGGCATCGGCCAGCAGATCGGCGTGAGCAGTTTTGAGCTTCGCGAGCTGTGCCTTCAGTGTTTTCGCCGACTCGTGCAAGACACTGGTGCTGACCGCCTCGCGCAGCATGAACTCCATCGCAACGCAGGTGTCCTCGTAGTTGGTGGAATGACCGCCTGCCTCGCGATGAATGCTCAGCACCTTGCGCTTGGCCTGCTGGAGCTTTTCTACGAGACGCATCACGCTTTGCGGTGGCACCACGTCATCCTTGCCACCGGTCGTGACCGCCACAGGCATCACGAAACGATCCGGCCATAGCTCGGCGCTGCGCTTCTTGTATTCGTCCGGCACTTGGTCCTTCGTGCCGCCATAGGAGGCGATGATCGCGTCTTGAAACTTCTCATACTCGATCATGTTCGCGGTACCGTTCAAACTGCACACACCCGCGATGAGTTCGGGATGCAGCGCTGCGAAGATCAGGGCCGATGTGCCGCCCATGGAGCCGCCTGCGATGAAGACGCGGCCAATTTGATGACGCCGTTTCAGTTCCGCGATGATCTGCACGACATCCGCCTCGGCCTTCGGTCCCATCCACGAGGTCTTGGCTCGGTAGTCGGGTGAGATGAAGATCAAACCGTGCTTCGCGGCGACATCACGCAGGCCTTTGCATTCACCGCGCGTCTGATTGATGAACTGCCAGCGGTCTGATCCATGTCCGTGCAGTGCGATGACGGCATCGCGCCCTGTTTGGGAAGCCGCATCACTTGGGACAAGCTCCACATAGCGCTGCTCGGTGCCGTCGAGGTTGGATCGAAAGGCCACGTCAGTGAGAAGCATGTTTTCGGACTCGGAGACAGTCGCGCTTTTGAATCCGAGGATGGGCTTCTTCGGACCGGGGGTGACGAAATGATTGCGCGAGATGTCGGCGCTGCCTTTGACGACGATGGCGGCCACGCCACCACCGCGAATCGTGTTTCCTGTGATGACGGCCTTTGAATCTTCCAACACGGCGATCATTGGCGGCACACCGCCTTCGCGTGTGAGTTCATTCGAGTGAATGACCGCTTCAGAGCCGATGGCGACGCCGATGGCGACGAGCTTGTTCCCGAGGAGCCGGTTGTTCTCGATGCGGGCCTTCGCCTTGTCCCGCAGGCCGATGCCAGCGCGGATGTTGTCGTGGCAGTGGTTGCGCAGGACTTGGGGTGCGGAGCCTTCACTGATGCCGATGCCGGCGCGGATGTTCGTGTGGCATTCGTTGTCTTGGATGAGCGGGCTGGCGCCATCACAGCCGATGCCGGCGTAGAAGTTTTCAAAGCAGAGGTTCTTCTCGATGATGGCCGTGGAGCCGCTCATGGAGCCGATGCCGCCGCCCATGTTGCGATAGCAGACGTTGCCGATCACGCGCGGCGATCCAGCGGTGATGGCGATGCCGGTGTAGCCGATGTGATGCACGATGTTGTGCCGCACCTCGCAAACGACCGCCACAGCGATGCCCGGAGTGCCTGCTGCGCCGATGGGCTCGTGCTCCTGCTCGTTTCCCTGCGTGTCAAAATGATGCTGCCAGAGCTTCCCGTCATATTGGCCGAGGCCGGTGACGGTGAAGCCGTCCAGCACGGATTTTTCGGCCATTTCGACACCACCTTCGAGGATCGTTGCTTCAGCGCGTTTGAGGCCGAGCTTGCCTTTGTCGTCGATCCCGCCGCTCTTCAACGTCACGCCCGGCTTGAGCTTCAAAGGCTCGCGATATGTTCCTGCGGCGACGAGCACCGTGTCGTCAACCTTGGCAGTGTCGATGGCACTTTGGATGGTTTTGAAATCCTCCGGCACACGCAGGGTGGTCGCAGTGGCCGCGACTGCGAACCACAAAAAGACGATGGCATGTTTGCAGATCATTGGGCCTCCTTCCATTTGGCAAACTCCGCGAGCACCTCTTCGCGCGAGCAGCGCGGACGCAACGCGGTGCGCACTTTGAAGCCGTAGTCCTTCATCAGTTCGGGCTTCTGAATGAGGAACTGGAAATCCCAGGCGGGGTTCGTGGATTTCAGCGCTGCGTTGGCTCCGCCGCCGCTGGGTGAGTGCGTGAGGCGGATGCCTTCGGTGCGGTCGAACATGACGATCCAGGTGAGGTCGTCGAAGTGGCCGTAGAAGAACGGTTGGTCGAAGCGGAAGCGCGAGAGGCTCTTGAAGAGCGTGTCGCGTCCGCCGTCGGGGAAGGTCATCTCGAACTGGTCATCGCGATGGCGCACGGTGCTCTGGTCGTTGTGCCACTGGGTGCAAAACTGCGTCCACATGTCCTTCTGCGTGTCGAGGCCGCCGAGGAAATACATGCTCTTGTCGGCAGGGGCGTTCATGTAGCTGGCCCAGAACAGCGAGAGGTAACCGCGCGGGAAGACATCGCGATGGGCGCGGCAGCGGAAGTCCATGTCGAGATAATGCGGCGCGACGAGCCGGAAGCGCGTCCAGCTTTCGACGTGAAACGTCGGCGTCGGCGGCTGATGGAGTTCCGCCTCGGTGTCGCTGAGGCGTGTGAGGTGCATGGGCGAGTTGCGCGGCTCGAAGAAGGTTTTCGAGTCCTCCAGATGCTCGCCGGTGACGATGTGCTCAAGGTTCAAGCCCGCGACGGCCGGCACGAAGAGGCTGCGCGTGCCTTTGGCGTGCTGGAGGCTCCACACGCCGTTGTAGCCCGCGCGATGCTCGCCCTGTGCGGAGTTGTCGCCGATGACGGCAGTCAGATCGCCTGCCTGGAGCATGGTGAGCGAGGCCTTGGACTCAGCACGGGCGGGCGCGGTTAATGCGACGGCGGTCGCGGTGTGTAGAAAATCGCGGCGGGTTTTCATCGTTGTGTTCGTGGAATGACTGGCAGCACAATATGAGACGCCTGCCCCGTCGTGTGCATGATCGTTTGCGTGGCGACGACGCTCGTTGTTTCGAGTCCGATGTTGTCCGCGCCGGTGTTGAGGTTGCGCAGGTAGTAGGGGAAATAGCTGCTGGAGATCTCGACGCGGATGCGATGGCCTTTGAGGAAGACATTGCCGGTCGCCCGCCAGAAGTCGATGGTGTATTCGAGCACTGCGTTAGGCTCGATCACGCTGTGTTTGGCAGGATTGAAGGCCCCATTGCGATCGGGATCGCGATGGCGCGCACGCATCACGCCTTCGCAGAGCATCGCTGAGAAGCCATCAGGCTGCACGTCGATGAGGCGGACCATCCAATCGGTGTCACGGGCGGAGCTGGCGGCGTAGAGTTTCGCGGTGATGGGGCCGGTGACTTCCACCTCGTCTTCCAGCGGCGGAGTTGTATAGACAAGCACGTCATCGCCACTCGACGATTTGCGCGTGTCGGCGGCACCATCTTCGAGATGTCCGCCGGTGAAGGGCGAGCGAGTCGGTTTGGCAGGATCATAGACATACGAGTCCTGATCCGATCCAGTGGGCGGCGTGGTGCTCAGCACACCGTCACCGTTGAGGGAGTTCGCGCGCCCCTTGCTGTCGAAGTAAAACTTCGTCCAGCGCGTCTGCGGCAGCGGCCAGTCCTGCTCGGCGCGCCATTCGTTGCGTCCCATGACGAACACATGAACGGGCGCGTCGTTCACCACGCCGTTGTCGATGCCTTTCAGCCAATGGTCGAACCATCGGCAGACATAGCCATCCCAGTCGATGATCGCCTTGTCGCCATAGTCGAAGGCACCGAGCTTGCGGCTGGTGTTGATGATGTGCTGCCAAGGTCCTATCACCATGCGCGGATGCCTCGCAGCATCGGTGGTGCCATGCTGCTTCATCGCGAGGTAGTTCATCGGCGCACCGGGGAAGTCGGCATCAAACCAGCCCGTGGCCGCAAGCGATGGCACCGCCACCTTCGCATACTCTTCTGGCTTCTGATAAGCGATGCCCTGCCAATACGGATCGGAGGAGGTGTTGCCGCGAATCCACTTCTCGAACCAAGGCGCATCGAGCGCGCCGCGCAGCTCATTGAGCTTCAAATACGGCAACTGCATGTAATCCGCGAGCCGCCGTTCCTCCGACGCAAATCCACCATACGGCCCCGGCCCCATCGTCTGGCCGACGCGCCCCGCATTGGCTCCGCCACAATCAACCATCCATGACACCAGTACGCCGTTCTGATAAGGCGCATTGAACATAGCATCCGGCGGCGCAACCTCGGGCACGATGCACTTCAGCGACGGCGGCGCTTGCGTGGCGGTCCACCATTGCGTCCATCCCATGTAGGACAGGCCCATCATGCCAACCTTGCCATCGCACCATGGCTGTTTGGCGAGCCACTCGACGAGGTCGTAGCCATCCGTCTTGTGCTTCGGATCGAAGGGATCCCAATCGCCCTCCGAATCAAAGCGACCACGTGAGTCCGCCACGGCCACCACATAGCCCCGCTGCGCGAACCAGGTGCCGCGCTTTTGATAACCCGGATTGTTGCCGTAAGGCGTAATGATCAGGATCGCTGGGAACCGCCCGTCGGCTTTCGGCTGAAACACATCCACGGAAAGCCGCACGCCGTCGCGCACGGTAGCTTTGTTGCCGCGCGTCGCTTTGACTTCGTACTGCTCGGCGGAGTATTGGCCGGGATCGGGTGCTTCTGCTTGAAGAGCGGCCAGCGAAGCCAGCAGCAGAGCTGTGAAGATGCGGAGGATCGGTTTCATGGGCTACATTGGTCCGGTTGCATAACCTGCGCTTCGATGTCCAGGCCGACGCGCTGGCTCCACGCTTGCTGCATCGCTTTGAACCATGGGCCGGGTTTGCCATCGCCGATGGGGATGTTGTTGATCTTGGTGCAGGGGGCCAGGCAGTAGGGTGTGGTGGTGAGCCAGGCTTCGTCGGCGTTGATCACATCGTAAGGCTGGAAATCCTTTTCGACGAACTCCATGCCGAGGTTCGGCGCGATTTCCTTCACGGTTTGCAGGCTGATACCCCAGAGGATGTTGCGTGTGGTTGGCGTGATGATGGTGCGGCCTTTGATGATGACGAAGTTAGAGCCGGCGCATTCGGTGACGTTGCCATCGAGATCGAGCAGCAGCGTGGTCGCACGCGGATCCACGGCGTGCGATTGCTTGTCGGCGAGGAACCAGTGCAGGCGGCTGCGGTTCTTCATCTTCGGCTCGATGCATTGCGGCGGAATGTGGCGGATCGACGGCGTGACGACATGCGCGCCTTCGATGAACAAATGCCGCCACATGCTGAAGCGCAGCGGAAACGAGTGAATGCAAATCGTCGGCGACATCGGCCCGGCAGCTCCAGCGCTGCCGGCATAGAGCGCGTTTTCGCCAGGCGTGACGAAATGCACGATCCCGATGTCCTCGTCTGGTCGCAGCAGCTTGCAGTTGGCTTCGGCCAACTCGTTCGTTCGCGCCAGCATCTCCTCCTGCGATAACGGCACTGCGATGCCGGAATACTTCAGCGAGCGATACAGCCGCGCGACATGATCTTCGACGCGATATGGCTGATGCCGAAACGTGCGCGTCATCTCCGTGAGCGTCGCGCCGAGCACGATGCCGAGATCGTAGATGTTCAGCTTCGCCTGCGAGGCAGGCAGGAAACCGCTGTTCAAATAGACGATGGGTTCGCTCATGAGACGTGAGAGCTTTGTTTGATGCGATCGAGGATGTTCGACGTGATGCGTTGCGCGCGCGGGTCCACGCCTTTGGGTTCGGTGTAAACCTTGGGCCGCACATAGCCGGGAGGTGCGGACAAACCGTCGCCCCACCAGCATGTGGCGGCGTTGAAGACGATGTTCTTTTTCGGACCGGGATAAATCGTCGCCGTGTAAACACCCTCGCCCTTTGGGCCTTTGGTGCCGTTGCGAGTCTTGCCGGTGGAGACGACTTCGAGACCGGGAATATCTGCGGGCATGCCCATCCACTCCCAACCAACCAAGCCGGGAATGCCATCGCCTTTTTTCATACCAGTGCCCGCGAAGATCCAATGATCCGGCATCGAGCAAACCCACGGGCCGCCGCCAGTGACAGGCGGCGCGTTGCGTGCGCCGATGAGTTCGGACTCGCTCGGTGTTTGATATGGAAACTTGTCCCCACCTGCCCAGTCACCGCCGGGAAGACGCGGGCCAAAGGCGTCGATGCGACTGAAGATGCGGTTCGGCACGCCACTCGATGATGGTCTCGGATCGATGCGGCCCCAGCAGGTGTCGCCGGAAAAGAAGCAGACGTTAACTCCCGCAGCGACGGCCGCTTTGAGCTGGTCATACATCTCGATCGAGTAGTATTCGTCGTGTCCGATGCTGAGAAATCCCTTCGCTCGCAGCAAGCTCTTCGCATCGGCGTGTGTATCGAGGTTCGAGATGTAACTCACGTCATAACCGTGCTGCTCCATCCAGTAGGCGAACGGAAACTCCCACAGAAACCACGAGCCCGAGCCAGTGGACAGCGGCGCATCAAGGATCTGGCAATACTTGCCGTAGGGCCGGTCGAAGCTCACATCCACGCCAGGGCCGCAATACCACTTGTCCTTGCCGTCGTCGTAGAGCGCGAACTGGTCCGGCCAGCGGTTATAGGCCTGCCAGGTCGTGTCGGAGCATTGGAAAAGAAAGTCGGCGCGGCGATCATCGCGCACGATGAAGATGACGTAGCTCTGCCAGCCCTCACGCTCCGCCGTGAGCTTGCCCACATAGACACCGCTCACCCAGTCATCGGGGATCGTCAGTTCCGTGCACGGCTCCCACTGGCACTCGCGCACGCGATTCGGACCGACGGGTGGATCGGGTCGTGTCACGCCTTTGAACGAACCGAGACTCAACATGTGCCTGCCACCATCGCCGCCGTAGTAGCCGCTGCGGTAGATATCGATGGTGAACGGCGAAGGTGGATTCGTGCTGACGTGAAAGCTGATCTTCTCACCGGCTCGCACGCTCGTGCACGAGCAATAACCTTCGATCCACGGGCAGCGATACTTCGTCTTCGGATCAACACCGGTCTTGGCCAGCATCCAGTCGCGAGTGCCAGGCTTTGCATTCTCACGCTGGATCAAATCAGACTGCGCAGGTGCTGCGATCACACTCGATGAAACACCGACCGCACCAGCGCTTGTTTGGAGAAACTGTCGGCGATTCATGGAGTGTGAAGATGTATCCGCAAAGATGCGAACTCGAGGAGTCGAGATGGTTTCATTGGGAGCAGGCCAAGTGCGATTGCCGGGGGGCAAACTCGGTTGTTCATTCAACGCTGACCGGGCTTCTCTTCTTCGACAGAGGGACGAGCAGAGGCGAAGAAATCACAAATTCCCTGTGCTGTTTACGTCTCCCAAACATCATAGGCCACCTATGGCAAATGCCGATATTGGCGACAGGTTTGACTGGCCTTC
>NZ_JBILYB010000061.1:0-35050 GCF_044378005.1 Prosthecobacter sp. | reverse complement strand
CCGACTCCTGCGCCACCATCACCGGCACGGGCAATGGCGCGGGCGCTGTGCGAACGATGGAGCCGACACTCCACTGACTCTCAGGGAACGCGGGTGTCAGAAGCACCAACAGCACCGGCAACCACAGCGCATAGCGCCAGCGGGCGGGCACGCGATGGCGCAGCAACACCTGCAAGCCAATCACCACGACAGAGAGCAACGAAGCACGGGCGCTGGCGGTGAGGAGCCAGTCAAAGAGGTGTGCGAGTGTTTCCATGGCAGGTCAGGAGTTCAGAGATTGATCGAGGATTTTCTTCAACTCGCGCACCTCCTCGGCGGTGAGTTTGCTGTTCTGCGCAAAGTGGACGAGCAGAGGCTTGGCCGCGCCGCCGAAGATGCGCTGCATGAAGGACTCGCCCTCCGCACGGACACAGGCCTCGCGCTTCACGGCGGGCAGGTAGGTGCGTGTGCCAGAGCTGTTCTCGCCCGTCTTGATCGCGCCCTTGTCGATCAGGCGTGTGAGGAGCGTGCGCACCGTGTTTTCGGCCCAGTTCATGGTCGGGCGCAGGGTTTTCGTGAGCTCAGAAGCGGTCTGCGGAGAAGACTCCCACAGAGCTTCCATCAGGCTCCATTCGGATTCGGAAATGTCAGGCAGGGATGGCATAATGGAAGCATATCACTACATTTGTCGGGATTCAGCAACTACAAATGTAGTGATTCGCAAAGAATCTTCCATCAGCGCTCCGCCTGCCGCTGCGTCACCAGCCACTCCATGGCCTTGAGTTCACCCTCCACCTGAACGCGGCGGGTGAATTGGCTCAGTTCTGACTCTGTCATTGTGGGCAGCAGTTCGGTGTGGCTTTGGATCACCGATTTGATGCGGGCGATGCGCTTGTCCATCTCGCCCAGCCTCTCCACGACGATGCGTTGATCGCCCGGCACGAAATCAAAGACATGAAGCTGGTTCAGCAGCTTGCGCTCCATGGAGACACTGATGAGCTGGTTGATGAGCAAGTCTCTATCCCCGCGTCCGCCCACCAACTCGGCGGCCTTCATGCCAGAGCGCCCCAGTGATTCCGCTGTGGTTTGATCACCCCGCTCTTTGGCGGCCACCATCGCCTCCGCTATTCCTGCGCTTAACTTCATCACCTCGCCGCTCATCACGGGCGTTTGCGCCATGCCCAGCCACTCGGCCTCCATGCCTCGATAGCCCGCGCTGCGATACGCGTCGGTTATGCCGGATTGCCACGTTTCACGAAAATCATTCATGCGTGTCGATTCGAGTGCCGACAGCTCCTTCATCGCCCCATCGAGATCCCTGCCATCGAGGGCCGACTTTGCAGCCAAAAGATAGCCCAGCGAGTTGCCGGGATCGTGCTCCTTCAGGCGTGCGATCCATTCCCCGGCCTCTGGTCTGCCGCCACGCTTGATGAGCAGCGCCGCAGCGACTCGCGGGTCGTCAGGAAAGCGCTTCGCCGCCTCATCCAACCACGTTTCCCCGCTTTCACCAAGCATGGATGCCACGATCAAACTCAGCGCATCGCGCCCACGCGACTCCACATAGTGCTCGATCTGCTCCGGTGTGAGTTTGGCAATATCACCGTTTAGCATGCGCTTCAGGAAATCCGGCGTCTGCCCTGCGGAGACCGTGTGTTTCACGTCCACGGTTTTTCTTGACGATTCCGGCTTCGAGCGCCGTTCTTCCATCTGTGGACGGGCGGCAGGCCAAAAGACGACCGCCGCGAGAGCGAGAGCGCCCAGCGCAGCTAAACCAAAGTAAAAGCGAGGAGCCATGTTCACGAAGCAAGGACGGATGAGCGATAGTTTATTGTCTATTCCGCCCAAGTTTTGATCTCAAGGCTTGATGCTCGATTCCACCTTCACGCTGAAGTCAGGCGCTACGGTCGCGGTGACCCGGTAGTGCGGCGATGCCTCCAGGTACCCATTCTCCGGCGGGCTGTATCGTGTTCCGTTTGCTTCAAAGGCAAGCCGCAGGCCCGAATCAGCTGTCGGGCGCACTACCGTTCTCTCGCTACCGCCTGGAACGATGTCGCGCAGCTTTTCCGAAAAGCCTTGGCCGGAGATCACCACATTCGTGATCGTAACGCCCGAGTTGTTGCGCACCGTCACCTGCGGATGTCGCGAGCAGCTCGGCACTCCCGATACCAGCAAGAGCGACAGACAAAAGCAGGCGAGGGATGAGGCATTCATCCTGTTATTTTACTGCGGCCTTTCGAGGAGACAACGCTGTCATCGGGCCAAACTCCAAGTCTAACAGGCTGTGTAGTCGCTTCACCAGCGGCGTGTGCTCGGGGTTCGTGATGACGTTGTGATACTCGGCCTCGTCGGTGCTGTGGTCGTAGAGTTCGGCGGATCCGTCGCGCCGTTCGGTGAGGCGCCAGCGTTGGGTGCGGACGGTGCGGCCGTTGCCCCATTGGCAGAAGGCACCGGGTTTGCCTTCGGCTTTGGGGTCTTTGATCTGCGGGAGAAAACTTTTGCCATCGAGCGTGTCGGGCGTGGGCAGTCCGGCGATGTCGCAGAAGCTGGGGAAGAGATCGAGCAACTCGACGATGCCGCCTGCTTTTGCGCCTTTGGCTCCCTGCGGATGGCGCACGATGAGGGGAACGCGCATGACTTGCTCGTCGATGCTGTGTTTGCACCATTGGCCGCGCCAGCCGAGGTGATAACCGTGGTCGCTGGTGAAGACGATGAGGGTGTTGTCGAGCTGGCCTTTGGCACGGAGGTGATCGAGCAGGCGACCGATCTGCTGGTCGAGCGTGGTGACGGCGGCGTAATAGGCGCGGAGACCTTCGCGGTGATGGGCCTCGCTCATTTCCATGCCGGGCTCTTGCAGCAGAGAGCCGGGCGGCAGGGGAGTGGCATCGGCGGGTGTCGTTTCAGGGGTGAACTTCCCCGGATCATGCTGGTCGTAAATCGCGCGGGTGCTGTCCCAGGGCACATGCGGCGTGTGAAAACCGATGGCGGCAAAGAAGGGCTTTGAGGCATCGCGTTCTTTGTTGAAGAACTGGATCATCCGCTCCGTGCGCACCCAATCACCCATCGCTTCCGGCGAGTCCGCCACGCGGATGAGAGAGACGCGTTTCCGCTGCTGGCCGAGGTCTTCATCGAAGAAGGTGTTTTGTGTGGGCAGCTTCGGGGCCATGTCCTCACGCTTCACACGCACGTCCCAGGCCTTCGGATCGGTGTAGGCGTCATTGGGGTCGTCGTGATCAATCTTGCCGATGGCGGCGGTTTGATAGCCGTGCTCACGGAACCAGCGGCCCATCGTCATTGTGTCGGGATGCTCGATGAAGTGATTCGCCTTCGCATGGCGGGTGTTCAGCCCGAGCATGAACGAAGTGCGGCTGGGTGTGCAGACCGCGCCCTGGCAGTAAGCCTTGGTGAACACGACACCTTCGCTGGCAAGGCGGTCGAGGTTCGGCGTGATGGCCGCCTTGTCGCCGTAACAACCGAGACGCGTCGCGAGGTCATCGGCGATGATGAAAAGGATGTTCGGCTTTGATGGCTCGGCGGCGACTGGAGGCACCCCTGAGGCAGCGAGGAGGAAGAGCAAGAGACTTTTCATGATTCGGACTATTCTTCTGTGCCCATTCTTATGTCGATTTGAGCTACTTCAGCTTCTCCGCATGCACCGCATAATCGAGTGCGGCAACAGTGGAAATGACGAGGATAAGGAAAGCGGATCGGATCATCCTGAGAATACGGGGAACCCTTCAAACACTCGACAAAGCTGTTTAGGCATGAGAGCCAAACGCGATCGTGAGCGCAAGCGGCGATGAGGGCCGGCACACCGTAAATGAAAGTTTCCGTTTTAATGATCGTCAAATCCCGCCAGCAGGCCGCTGGTCGCAAGCGCTGCCAAGGCCATGAGGCCACTAGGCATGAACTTACGACTCACCCACCAGCGGCAGCCAAAGAGGCAAAAGAGACACCCGATCATGAATCTCGCGACCGAGCGGGAAGTGGTTGCGCCGAAAAATCCCAATGCGGCGAACGCCAGAAGGGCCGCGATAAGGCCACTCGTAAGCAGCGACACCCGACTCCCAGCTTTGAAGTAACCGACCAGTCCCCCAGTGAGAAGCACCGCGATAAAACCCCATAATACCCCATCAAAATTGGTCACGGTGGGGAGATTTCCAGTTTCACCCATCCATTGCAAGGAGAAAGGAATGCAGGCCGAAAGGGACTGAAATGGATTGGCTGTCGTCAGTTTGCGGGTGTGGAGTTCATGGTCTTCCGCGTCGGAGAATGCTTTGTCACAGCGGATGCCCACTTACGCCACAAGACCGCGCAGACGGCCCCGGAAACAATGCCGGGGACAAGGAAGGCCGCAGCCATAAGGGCGTGATCGTAAGCAAGGACTTTTTCAGTGAGGAGAAATGCCCAAGCTGCAAGGGGCAGGGACGAAAGAAAACCGGCGCCCGCTCCCACCCGCGCAACGGAGGCCGCGCGATGGACGACATGCGGATGGCGGCCCACGACCCATGCAAACAGCAATCCGGAAACCGCCGATGGAATGAGACCATAAACATAGGCCATGAACAACGCAGCCACCGCAATGCCGATCCCCTGGGCGTCGCGATGGAAGGCGGCGAGAGTGAGGATCGTGAGAAGAAACGGCACGGCTGCGGCGGCCGGGCCGATCAATGCGAAGAAGGCGATTGTTTTTGCGCGTGACATCAAGTTCAGATCAGATTGCTAGGAATTTCCTTTTATTGCTAGGTCGTGTTTGAAAACCTGATGATGGGCAAAATGGCTGTGATGGATTAGAGGTGGGAGTCGATGAAAACACAACGCTTTGCATGGTGGGGGCCGCTCAAAGAGCGGCTCAAAAAAATGGTGCACTGAAGCTGGGTGGCAGGCCGCCAGCAGGGCTGATCGAAACGAAGGACGCCAGGCTGATGCGCGACCTGCGCGACTTCGCCAAACAGTGGGACATCAATATCAAGCAGCAGGGGTTTATGGAGGTGTTCGTGCGCCAATATGGTGCTGCAAACGGTGCGACAACGGAAGGCACGGTGACGAGGCAAGGAGACGGCCCGCAAGGGCAATGAACCTGAACCCACCTAACCATGAGCAAGAAAGACATGATCGAACAACTGCGCCAACGCCTTGCCAGCAACGATCGCTGGGCACTGCGCGCCCTGATGCGCATCTACCAGAACCAGACCGCCGACGAGCAGTGCCGCGAAACCACCATTGAACGCAACGGCATCGGGTTCACCGGTCCCGATGCAGAAATCCTGACCAGCTTCGCCCGTCAGTATCAGAGGCGCGGATGCCTCAGCCCCAAGCAGATGATCATCCTGCGCCGCCACATCCCAGCCTATGCACGCCAGATCGTGCAAGGCAGCGACACCACGCGCATCGAAGCTGCACTTTGCGGCACTGTAACTACGCAACCTGCGGAGCCTGTAGCCTGAACCCAAACTCCACACCACCACCATGCCCACACGAACTGCCCCTGAAATCGAACTGCCACCCGATGCCGCCACCGCCGATGACCACCGCAACCCGCGCCGCCGAAGACGTGATGAAGAGGAACCGCTCCCTGATGTGGGGTCACTTGTGCAGCCGGAGCCCCGCCACGACCTCGACAAGATGATCCTGCATCCTGAGGTGAAGACCGACATCCATGCCGGCCTGCGAGCGCTGGGGATCCGCGCCGACCTAGATCGCATCTGGAACCTGAGTAGTATCCAGCCGCAGCAAGGAAAGTGCATTTTGAACTTCTACGGTCCACCCGGCACCGGCAAGACGCGCGCAGCCTTGGGCATCGCGCTGCGTCTCGGCAAGCCGCTCTACCAAGTGGATTACAGCGCGGTCATATCGAAATACCTCGGTGACACCGCCAAGCACATCAAAGCCGCCTTTGCCGCCGCCCGTGACCACGACGCCGTGCTGTTCTTCGATGAAGCCGACAGTCTGCTCTCCAAGCGCGTATCAACTGGCGAGTCCTGCTCCACCAGCATCAACCAGAACCGCAACTGCCTGATGCAGGAACTGGATCGGTTCGATGGCGTGGTGATCGTGACCACGAACCTGTTCAAGAACTACGACCCCGCATTGCTCCGCCGCATCCAGCGCCACATCAAATTCCGCAATCCAGACGCCTCCATGCGCCGGGAGCTGTTTGCCCTCCATCTCCCCAATCCCGCACGGGTGCAGGCTGATTACGCGGTTCTCGCGGAGCTATCGAAGGGACTTAGTGGCGGGGACATCCTGAATGTGTGCGTGAATGCGATTCATGCGGGCAGCACGGATGCAGACACGTCGAAGTGGCAGGTCACGCAGGAGACGATGGAAAGGGAGATCAAGAAGGTGCGGAAGGCGAAGACGGAGCACGCGGGAGAGAAGGGCAAGAGTCGGCGGAGGATTGGGTTTCAGCCGGGCTGATCAGCGGAGAAATAGCTTTTGAAGGGGCCGGGTCGAGTTGGCCCTGGACGTGGAGCGGAGACGGGGTGTGAGGGGGTCTGGCTTTGCCGATCCCGATATGGAGGCCCTGCGGCAGAAGGTGAACGAGATGACTCTGAACGGGCTGAGGTAGATTCTCAGCATCGCGGGCGTAACGAGTATCGCCTCACAACGCCCGCCTTTTGCCATGCTGAAATCTATTTCCGTTCTCCTCACCGCCCTGCTGCTCGCGCCACTGGCCGCGCCCAACGCCGTCTGGGGCGGTTTGCACGCTGCCGAACCGATTTCGCTCCCGCTGTGGGAGACGTCGCCACCTGGCCTTGTCGCCAACGCCGCGCCTGAAACGACCCCAAACGGCATCACGACCTTCAACGTAAGCGTGCCGGGCATTAAGGTCTATCTGCCCAAGAAGGGTAACGGCATGGCAGTGGTGTATTGCTCCGGCGGCTCGTATCGCTCCGTGTCGCACCTCAGTGATGCAGTGGGCAACGCGGAGTTTTTCGACTCACAGGGGATCGCGCTCATAGTGGTAAAGTATCGAACCCAGCCGCCATCACGAGGATACGACGCAGCGCTGATGGACGCACGACGCGCGATGCGCCTCACACGGCATCACGCACCGGAGTGGGGGGTTGATCCCGCCCGAATCGGGATGCTTGGTGGGTCAGCCGGAGCGCATCTGATCCTGCGCGTGGCCACAGGTGAGCATGGCGGCCAGCCGGAAGCGCAGGACCCGGTCGAGCGCGAAAGCTGTCGTCCGGCGTTCGCCGGCCTGCTTTGTCCGTGGCCTGGCACGAACAAGGCGGGAGATTTTTCCATCACGAACGAAACGCCGCCGATGTTTCTGTGCTCCGCGCGGGATGATACGGTGGCACCCACTGCGTTCGCGGAAGGCATAGCCCGCGCGTGTGAGAAAGTCGGAACACAATCCCGACTTTGGATCATTGAGAAAGGCGGCCACAGGTCGTTTCGGCTCGGAGTTCAAGGTGAAGGCGCTCAGTGGGCCGGACGATTCACCGAATGGCTGAAATCTCTCCCCTTTAGCCCACTCCAGACTAGTGCGAACAAACCATGAAACACATCCTCCTAGCCGCCCTGCTGCTCACTGCCAGGAAATGGCTTTTGAAGGGGCCGAGGCGAGTTGGCCCTGGATGTGGCGCGGAGACGGGGTGTTAGGCGGTCTGGCTCCAGCTCATCAAAGGCACGGTCACGATCAACGGCACCACGCTCAATCCAGGCGATGCCGCCAGCACCGACGACACCGGCACGCTGACGCTCACCGCCAGCGAAGACGCCGAAGGCCTGCTCTTCGACCTCGCGTGAGCGGACTCAGGGTTCCCCTTCGAGGCTAAAGACCACACCGTCAGGCCAGCCGAAGGGGAACACTCCGGCATTTGTCACTGGCTTAAACCACAGACCGCCTGTGGATATGAAGCCGGGAGTGGACTCGCTCCAACCCAACATCGTCGCCAAGCTCCCGGCCTTGGCATCCAGCAGCTCATGAAGAGCCATCTGGCCTGATTCCTGAAGGTCGGCGGAAGCGGTCACCTTGGATCCATCCGTCAGTGTGCCGACGAGATTCAGCACACCAGCTTTGGATAAGGTGCCCACGAGCAGGCTCGTGGAAGTACTCGGGTATCCGGACGTCCCTGCCTCCGGAGTCACCTGCGTGAGTGTCGTCTGATAGCGCCCGCCGTTGCTGAGCAAAGGCGAACTCGTGGGCAGCGTAGCACGCTTCCGACCACCGCTGAAAGCGGACATAGCCGCCACGCTCGTGCGGGTTTGCTCGCCTACTTGGCCCATTAAGGTGCGTAGTGTCAGATTGAACTGCATCGTGAGCACGAGGCTCGCGCGACCTGCTCTCGGGATGATCAATGCATCAGCGCGCTCTTTGCCAAAACGTGCGCCACCACTCGGATGCACGAAACCCGTGAAGGCATGACTCGTCTCGCCAAATTTAAGCGTGCCGGTGAATGATGCCGTAGGCGTCAGCGTCAGCGAGATAAGCCCATGGTTGTCCTGCGTGCGCGGCACGCCGATCCCTGAAACGACAAGCCCGAAATAGCTACCTGCATTGGCTTTGCTTATTGGCGTCGTGGCAAAATGGGCCGTGATCGCCAAGCCTTCGCTCATGGTGAAAGTGAGTGCTTCCGCCTCGCGGAGGACGCTCGGACCACTCCAGTGATCAAAAAGAAAGCCAGGCTTCGCTTTGGCCGTGACTGTGTAGCTCTTGCCCACCTCCAGCAGCGGCAGATTGCCTGAAACGGTGCCACCATCCGCAGGCGTGATCGTTAGCGCCATCGCCCGCAGTGGCACGAAGGTGAAGGAACGCACGACTTCATTTGAGATGATCCCACGCGCGTCCACGGCACGCACGCGCACGGTGTTTGCGCCGGCGACGGCTGGAACGACGAGGCTCCATTTTGCACCCGTGCCTTTGGCATCGAGCGTGGTCACGGCATCGGCAAACGTGCCGCCATTCAATGACACCTGCACTTTGCCGAGTCCTTTGTCATCGGCGGCACTGCCCGTGAGTGTGACGGCGGGCAGAACGATGCGCGCTGCTTCCGCCGGTGAAGTGAGTATCACGGTCGGAGCCTTCGTGTCGGTTTCGAGTATTCTTGCGGTCGCTACATTGGGCAGACCGAGCGAGATGGCTCCAGTCGCTTCAGATAGATTCAATGTGAAACTCTCGTGAGTCTCGATGCGACCATCGTTGTTCAAACCGACATCAATCGTGCGTGATCCCTCGCCATCGGCAAAGGTGATGACCTCATTCACCGCGCTGTAATCACTGACCGACTTCGCGGTGCCATCGCTCGTGCGCAGGCGGACGCTGGCTGAACCAGCGCGGCTGCCCGTGCGCAGGAGAGTGACTGACAGATTGGAGCCTTCCTCCAGCGCTTCATAAGCAGAAGCGCTGAAAAGGATCTGGCTCGTGCCGGTGGACTGGATGGGCGTGCTGTCTGTGTCCGTGTTGTTTGAAAGCGTGATCTCACCTCCGCCACTGACACTGCTGGTCACGCTCGCCAATGCTGGAGCTGTGGCCGCGATACTGACCGTGAGTGTCAGCGGTGGATAGTTCGTGCCCGCTGCCAGAGGATCGTTTCTTGTGGCGATGCCCTGGCTGATCGTCCAGCCCGTGCCTGTGAGGGAGGTCGCCGTCAAGCCAGCGGGCAGTGTGGTCGTGACCGTGACGGGTCCAGCGGTGGCAGTCGTGCCGCTGTTGCGCGCGGTGATCGTATAGCTCGCCGTGCCGCCTGCGGTGAAGGTGCCGTTGGGAGTCAATGTGACGGTCATGTCGGCTGTCTGACGCACCTTGAAGTCTGCCTGCACCAAGGCACTCCATTCGCTGGAGTTGAGCGCACGCACCTTCAAGGTGCGATTGCCCGTGCCCGTGAGATACAGCGGCGTCGGAGTGTTTGTCCGCGTGATGACCAGCGAGGCGCTGAAGCTGATGTCACTGCTGCCCGAGTCCACCTGATGCACTTCGGCGGCTAGCACGTTTGAGCCCGTGACGAGCGCTGCGACATCGATGGGAAAGTCAAAGTAGGCGTTCTCATCCGGCGCACCACCGCTGGCATATTGGTTGTGCGCGGGATTGCTGCCGATGTTCGATGACCGTGCCACCTCGTTGCCATTGAGATACAAGATCACCGCGTCATCATACTTCACCCGCAGTGTCGCGGCGGTGATGCCGGTGACGTCCGCCACATTGAAGCTCGTGCGGAAGTAGGTCGTGGCATTCTTTTGAACTCCAGCCGCCAATGAATCGACATCCACAAAGGGAACCGTCGTCGTCTCATCGCCATCGCCGTAACCAAGTTCAGCGGCACCGCTGGACCATGCGGCGTCATCAAAGGTTCCTGCCCGCCAGGCGGTTCCCTGATTGCTGCCATCGGCCAGATACTTCCAGGTCTGGGTCAAAGGCAGCACCGTGGTGGTTTCCGTGCTGCTCGTGTAGGTCTGCGCGGCGGGATTCACCGAACCGCCGATCTGACGTGGATCACTGCCATCGAGCGTGTAATAGATGGTGCCGCCCTGGCCTGTGATCACGACTTCAGCACCGCTGGAGATCGGGCCTCCGTGCTGGCTAAGAGTGGGTGCATCGAAGCTCGGATACAGCCCATCCGCACGCAGTTGAGCCAGCACACGGCTGCCACGCTCCGGCACATAGTTGTCGATGACATAGCTGGTCGCATTCAGCCAGTCCAGGCGGGTCAAAGGTGTGTCTGCGCCGCGTTTCGCATCTCCCCAGCGGGCGGATTCGGCGATGATGACCTTGTCCAGCAGCGCTTTGCGGGCACGCATCCGGGTCTGCACTTCCTGCGACGTCAGCGCCCCTTGTCCAAAGAGATGCTTCTGCACGCGGTCCGCCCATTGGATTCGATACTCGGCATTGGGCCGCAGATCGTGATGAATGAACATCGGGTTGTAGGTCTCCACCAAAGTGGGGTCTGCGGAAGCGAAAGGCCCTGTGCGGTCTTCATCGACATTGAAGAAGGTGTGCTCGAAGTCATGGGCCAGGAAGCGGAAACCGCCGAAGGTGCCGAGACGATTGCGCACGGCGAACCAGTTGTTGGCACGCGAGTCTCCAAGGAAGGCGGAGGTGGCTCCATCCAGATTGCCCGTCCAGAAGGTGAGCAGCATGTAGTCGATGAGGTTGTCCACCTCCAGCAGCACGGGGTCGGTCGTCGGTGTCACGCCATCGGCGGACTTGCCGCAGAGGGCGAAGAAGTTCGCACTCGTCGGCGAGGCAGCATGGGCGCGGGCTTTCACTCGCAGCGCTTCCCAGGCATCGAGATTGCCATCGGTGACGCCGGTGATGTAGCCCTGATCTTGCTCGCCTTTCACTGTGTCGTAGTCGTCCGAATCACCACCGAGGTAGCTTTCGGCAAAGTTCGCTTCAGGGCGCTCATCCGAATCATAGAGGCCCCAATATTGGCCATTGAGATAGAGATGATAGTAGCGGCTGCGGCTGTAGGGCTGGCCCATCGCGCCCTGGAGTTCACGCGTGCTTTCTTCGCGGATGAAGGTGTTGTTGCCATCGCCACCGAAGGACCAGGAGTAGTTCTGCGCAGTGCGGAAGTCGATCTTGTCAAAGCTGGAGGCCCCCTCGCTGCCAAAGAGCGGGTAGTTCAGCTTTGAGGCCCCATATTCGCTGCGGAAAAAGAGACGCAGCGCGTGCTTGGGATTATCTCCACTTCGGCTGAAGCCACCGCGCAGACGCAGGCCACAGTTGATCTCAAAGCCACCGCCAGGGCCACTGTCGCCGATCACCTCCACGGAGGCAGGGCGCTCCCAGGCCTCGCCACGGCCGTATGGGTTAACCCAGATGCCTGCGCTTTCATCGAAGAGGTTCGGCAGATCCGTGACGATCGAGACTGTCGGGATGGCCGTGAGAGCTGACTTGACCTTGTCCACACCACCGATCTCCGGGTTCGTGCTGTTCACGATGTCAGGGTCCATGCCGTAGTCAGCCACTTGTCCATTCACCGTGCCCGCAGGCCAGCCTGCTGCAGGCCGGGCACCCGTGGCGGACTGACGGATGATGTCATTGAGGAAGAGATAACTCTGCGTCAGCACCGGTGTCGGCTCAAAGCCGCTGCGGTAGCCGATAGCGCGGACGATGCTCGTCTTGCTGATGGAAAGGGGGCGGCTGTAAAGCGTGCCATGCGTGGCCGTCGGCGTGGAGCCGTCCAGCGTGTAGCGGATGCTCGCTCCGAGCGTGGGCGTGCTGATGGCCAGTGCGATGGGGCTTTGATAAAAGCCGTGCTTCTGACTGAATACGAGCGGAGCCAGGGTTCCGGCAAAGGCAGGCACGCCATTGAGTGTGCCCGGTGTGGCCGTGATCACGGAGTCCGCCGGGCGGAAGAAGACCGCATTGCCCGCCAGACCTGCGGTGGCGCTCAACTCCGGCAGGATGAGGAAGGAGGAGTCCGCCACCGCATCATTCATCCCATGCACCGCCAGCACATTCCTGCCGGTAACAAGCAGTGGGATCTGCGCAGAGAGGTCGATCACCTCGGAAGTCAGCGTTTCCGTCGCAGAGCGGTTGCCTGTGGCGGCGGAATCAAAGACGGGAGTGGCAGGTGCATTTCGACGAGCGACCTCCGTGCCATTGAGATAGGCCACAAAGCCGTCATTGTAGCGCATTTGCAAAGTCAGGCCCGTCAGCGAACTGATGCCTGTGGCGGTGAATGGCATCCGCAGGTAGCAGCTCGCATTCTTGCTGCGCATGGCGGCTTGCAAATGGGTGCCGATGAAGCTGCTCGCGCTTCCCGTGGCCGTGATTGGCGTGGTCACGACGGGCAATCCTCCAGGACCACCGACGAGCTTAAAGTCGGCGTTCCAGGTCGTGTCCGTGCCTGCTTTGGCAAAGAACTCCACGCAGTCGCCACCACCGCCTTCCCACATGATGATCTCCACCGTGTGCGGGCCGGCAGTGAGTGTCACTGGGGCTCCGAGATTGTCCTGCGGACCATGATTCGAGTCGTCCGTCATCACCGCCGTGCCATCAATCCTGATGCGGCCTCCATCATCGGAGTTCAGGCCGAAGACGTAGCTGCCTGTGGTGGGGATGGTGATGATACCCGTGGCCTTAAAGGCATAGGGTTCGGCGGTGCCATTGGGCAGGGCGGCATTGTCGCCGTAGTTGCCGTCACTCCCATCGCCGAGGAAATTAATCATCGGAGCGATCACCGTGGCCTCGCTCAAAATGTTCGCGTGACCCTTTGGCAAAGCGAGGACTGCCTCACAGGTGGCGATGCTATTCACCCCACCGAAACCTGATCGTGCAGCGACCTGTCGCACGGTGAAGCCTGGCACCCCGACGCCAAAGCCGAGCCCCGTTTTACCATTGCTCCATGAGCTATCGGCGAAGTCTCTGGCAGTCCAAGTCGTGCCGAGTGAGTCGTTCGTTGGCACGCGATACTTCACCGCTGTGCCTTGAGATGCCAAAGCGCGCCCTGTGAAATTGATGCCGTAGCTCTCGTCATTCGCCTGGGCCGGATACATGGGCGAAAACTCGTGCTCCACCGCCACACCATCAGGCCGCACCAGCGCCAGATACTCACCGCCTGCACTAAGATTGAAGTTCGTGTGCAGAGGCTGGCCGGGCACGCGACGGTTCTTGCTGCTGGCCCACACAAGCATGAATTGCCTCGAACCCAGCGTCACCGCAGGGAAGCGCCATTTCGACAGCGTGGTGGCACTGTCCGTGAGGCACCAGTCGGTGAGATCGACATCATCGAGACCGGGATTGTAGATCTCGATCCAGTCAGAAAAGGCTCCGTCTTCATCGGCGATGGTCGTTTCATTGTTCGCCATGAACTCGGAGATCACGAGTGTGAGCCGCGGATTAAACTTCGTCTTCAAAGTCACCGCACCCGACTGCCCGGAGCCTGTGATGACCTTCGGCTTACCTGGGATGAAGTGCCCGAAGCCGCGTCGGTTCGTGCCCTTCTGCAAAATGACGCCGATGTAACTCGCGGCGGTGCCGTCTGCGTGGGCAAAGGTGCCGCCGAAGTGCCCCGTGGCTGCGGTGAGCCTCATCGTGTAGCTCGGATCAGTCGCGGGGATCTTCGTCACCAGGTTCTTGGGAGAAACGATGAGCTCCTTTTGGATGACGCCAGCGAGGGCACCTTGAGTGAAGCTCAGCAGGACATTCGCTCCCGTAACTTCACTGAGGTCTGGCAGCACGCTCTCACCCACAGGCACCACGAACCTCGCGCCGATGAGCGGCAGCGTCACACCTTCCGGCCAGCCAAAAGGATAGTTTTGCGCTCCGGCAATCACTGGCTTGAACCAATGCAACGCCGTGCTGCTGAGATCTGTGTCTGGCCGCGTGTGATCGATCGTCAGCCAGCCATTGAGGGAGCCCGCCCCCTTTTCCAGGGCGACATAGATCGGCAAAGTCAGGTCAGCACTTGTTGCTGCGCTCGTTGTGAAGCTCGTGCCATCTGCCAGCACTCCGACGAGGTTTGCCACGCCCAGCTTATTGAGCTTCATCGAGCCCACTCCATCTCCCTGCGGATACTGAGCGGAGGTCAGCCCAGTCGTCTGCGGCTGCGCGGGCATGGCCCAGGTATAAAAGGCTTCCGTCGCCATGCCTGCATGGCGATGAGCCTCCAGGGTGGACAGTGGCTCCGATCCGCCACGTGTCTGCCGCCTCAGTGTGCCAGTAATTTTCTTCGTGCCAGTAGGGCTGAGGTCTGCGGCAAAGGCGAGCACGTAGCCCGCGCTCGGACTGCGTGGCAGCAGCAGCGAGGTCGCAAGCGATGCTCCGAAGCGGGCCACGCCAGTCGTGTCGAGCACGCCATTGAACGGCAGGCTGGCTCCAGCGATTCGCAGCGTACCGGTGAAGCTCCCAGTCGGCATGAGCTTCACCTGCACCGCGCCTTCATTTTCATGAGAAGGCGTCACGCCACTGTCCGCGCGTAGAAGGCCGCTGAAGTCTCCAATCACAGATGGGAGGAAGGGATTATCCACCGCATTCGCCGTGATCGTCAGTCCCTCGACCATGGTGAAATTCAGCGTCGTGCTCAGCCGCTGCGCTTCGGTCAGCGTGAGCTGCGGCGATGACCAACCGTTCCATACCTTACCGGCAGCGGGCTTAGCCGTGAGCGTGTAGCTTTTCGTTAGCTCGAGGGCGGTGAGCGGTTCGGCAGGTCGCAAAGTCACTCCAGTGCCATTCACGAGTGTCAGCGGACGCCTCACGACATAGCTGAAGCTGCGAATGACCTCGTCCGTCTCGTTGCCACGAAAGTCGGATGCCTTCACGCGGATCTCATTCAAGCCGGGAACCGGACTCACGGGCAGAGAAAAGGTCAGTTTGCCGCCGCTGGCAGGAATCAGGCTCGCATCAGCAAAGCTTGCTCCATTGAGCTTCACCTGCACTCGGCGGACTTGCTTGTTATCACTGACTTCGCCGGAAACACTGACGGCTCCTTCGTTTAGGCGTTCATTGGCTTTGGGACTCTTGATCACGAGCTTGGGGTCCGTCGTATCGGGATCGAGGATGAGCACGCTGGCCGAAGAGGTGCCGCCTAAAGCCGCGCCACCCGTGGGTAAACTCAAGGTCAGGTTGAAGGTCTCGTTGGGCTCAGAAATGGAATCGCTGAGCAGAGGCACGAGCACCGTACGGCTGATCTGATCATCGGCAAAGTTGATCACGGTATTCAGGGCGGTGAAGTCCGCGCCAGAAGTGGCGGTGCCATTTGTTGTCGTCACCGTCACTCCGACAGCCCCCGTGCGGCCAGAGGTGCGAGCGATGTCGATGCTCAAACTGGGTTCTTCCTCATTAACGATGAAGCTCGCTGCCGTGAGCGAGAGCACTCCAGGCCCAGCTCCGAGGATGGAAGTCGTCGTGCTGGCAGTGTCGTTCGCCGCATTGGCATCACCACCACCAGCGACCCTGGCCACACTCGTCACCGAGGTCGGAGCATTCGTGGCGACGGCGACTTGCAAGGTGAGGGGTGGGTAGCTTTGTCCCGCAGCCAAAGAGTCACTGCGCACAGCACTCACGCTCTCTCCCGAACCATTCATGATGACCCAGCCCGTGCCGGTGAGCGAGGTAGCTGTCAGCCCAGCGGGCAGGGTTTCACTGAAAGCCACGCCGCCCTGGCTGCTACCCGTGCCGACATTGGAGATCGTGATGGTGTAACTGGCGCTATCGCCAGCCTGGAAGGTGCCGTTCGCCACATTGCTCAGAGTCAAATCACTCGTGAGCACCTCGGTCGTGGCAGCGGTGGTAGAGCTGTTGTTGGTCACATCACTTTCCACGAGGACGTTTGAAGGCACCGGCCCGATGGTCGCAGCGCCGATGGGAGCCGTGTAGGTCCCATCTGCGGCTGCGGTGATACGCACCGTCAGCGTCGTGCTGCTATTGGCAGCAAGCGTACCATCAAGATGCACGGCGCCAGCGGCTTCACTGGCGGTGAAACCTGATCCACTACCACTGACAAAGGTCAGGCCGGCAGGCAGTGTCAGCGCGACCCGCAGCGAAGAAGCTTCAGCGAGCCCTTCGTTTTCAGCGATGAGTGTGTATTCAAAGCCACTCGATCCAGTGAGTGCCGCTGACGGAGCACTGAGGCTGACTTTGAGATCAGGCGCATGGCTCACCACAAGGTCCGCAGCGGCTGGGGAGCTGTTATTGGCCTCTTCGGACTCATCCACGAGGCTCAGCAGATCCACGACGGCGGTTCCCGTGCCGAGCGTGTAGGTGGCAGCGCTCTCCGTGGTGACTTGAACACTGAACGTGACCTCACTCTGAGCTGCCAGCGTGCCGCCAGTGAAGCTCAGCACAGCACCTGCCATGGTGCTTTGAAAGCCTGACCCAGTCGCTGTGTCGCTGACATAATTCAGGCCCGCTGGCAGGGTAAGCTGACCCCCGACTTGATAGGCCGTCGCACCGCCACCATTCCGCACCTTCACGCGCAGTTGAAACGGCTCACGTGTAAAAAGAGCCCCCACCGGGCCAGCCACCTCGACCGTGAGATCAGGCCTCTGCGGAGCGAAGGCGATGCCGCGAAAAGCGGTGTTAGTCGCCGCCGCTGCCAGCAAGGTCGGCGTGCCACTCAGCGTCCCGCTGCTGCCGCTGGAGTCGGTGAGCGTAACGATCTCCCCACCTCCGACGGCTGCACCGCCCCCCTTCCTCACCGCATACAAGATGACATCGCTGCCCTGTTTCGCTGCCGTGAGTCCACGATACAGATCCGCCGCTACTCCGGCACTGCCGCGAGCCGTCCACGTCGTGCCATCAAAGCTATATTTGAGTAGGCCACCCGAGGTCGTATTGTCATCAGCGATGTAGAGCGTGTCCACGCCTGTCATTCCTGCATCCAGATCTAGCAGCGCAAAGGCATTCGGGCTTAGATTCACCGGATAACCCGGCAGTGTCGTGATGGTCTGAGAAGCCGTGATCGGCAAACCGGTGCCCACCGTGCCGAGCCGCACTGTTGAGCCATTTCCTGACGACACATAGAGCTGCCCGCCGAAGACCGCTGGCTGGCGCAGGTTGTTGTTTGTCGTGCTGAGCTGCATCGAGGTAGTGGTTCCGAGCGCTGAGACAAAGCGCACGCCGCCGGTCGTGCTGTTGCCATTGCCTGCCACCCAGAAACGCAGACCATTGTCGGAGGTGACGCCACGGAAGTTGTTGGCATCGTAGGCGTCCGCCAGCGCCGTGCTGGTGTCGATCACACCCACTGCATCGACACGTCCGATGACACGATTCACCGTGGCCGAAGTCGTCCCCGTCAGCGAGGTAGTATGCGGCGGCGTGGCATCGTAACCCGGCAGCAGCAGATACCGGCCATCTGCCGAGCGGGTCATTTGCCCCTCCGATGCCGCTGTGCCACTCGCCACCAGTCTCTTTTGCGCACCACTCACCACCGTCGGCAGCGGGATGGACTGCACCAGCGCACCGGAGGCCGTGTATTCGTCGAGAAACACCGGATTCCCCGTATTAACCAGGCTGCCCGTGCCCGAACCGATGCGATACACGACCAGATTCCCCGCTGCGAAAGGTGCCGCCTCTATTCGCGGCGCACCCGAGATACAAACAAACAGACAGAGGACGAGAGAGGAGCAGATAGAGCGGTCAGACATGAATGAGGCTTCAACACTTTGGCGGGCCAGCCTTCCTTCTGACAGAAAAACTTCTGTCTGATAGGAAATTGCTTTTGCGGATGCCGGGTCGAGTTGGCCCTGGACCTGGCGCGGGGACGGGGTGTGAGGGGGCTGTCGCAGCGCAGCGGCTTCTCTACGCCCGGCAGAAAACCGCGTTGCAGACAATACGATCGTCATGTTTTCCAGCGACAACGGACCCGAAAGTACCGCCGCAAAAGACAGTCCTCAAAAGCTCGATCCCGATGCCAACGTCACCGGCTACGGCACTTACTACAGCGTCGGCGAGACTGACGGTATGAGAGGTCGTAAGCGTAGTTTTTTTGAAGGCGGCGTGCCTGTGCCCTTCCTCATTCGTTGGCTCGGCCACCTGCCTGCTGGTGTGAAAAATGACATCACCGCATTCCCCGCCGTCGATCTCCTGCCAAGCTTCGTGTTCAGACGGAGGATCACACGAGCTTTTCCCGCATGGCACGGGCGACGGCGGCGGCGCGGCTGCGGACGCTGAGTTTGCTGTAGAGATTGCGGGTGTGGGTGTCTGCGGTGTGGATGCTGATGGCGAGACGGGCGGCGATCTCTTTGGCGGTGAGGCCTTCTACCATGCAGCGGAGGAGTTCCAGCTCTCGCGGACTGAGGGCGATGGCTGAAGTCACGGGCTTGGTGAGGCGGGCGAGGAGTTTCACGACGCTGGAGGCGACGTGCGGTGACATGGGCGAGCCGCCGTGGTAGGTTTCGATGATGGCTCCGGCGATCTCATCGGGCGTGGCGGTCTTCAGCAGGTAGCCGCAGGCTCCGGCGCTGATGGCCTGGCTGATCTTCGCCTCGTCTTCAAAGACGGTGAGGATGACGACCCGGCAGTCGGGCGCGTGCTGGTGAATGTCGCCGAGGATTTCGAGGCCGCTGCGACCCGGCAGGCCGACATCGAGCAGCAGCACTTGGGGCTTTTCGTCGCTCACGGCGAGGGCGGCGAGCATGCTTTCCGCATTGGCAAAGGAGCGCGGAGGAGCGAGTCCACGTCGAGGCTTGCAGAGGCGTTCGAGACTGCGGCGGAAGGCATCGTGATCTTCGACAAACCAGACGCGGATGGGATTGGGCTCGTTCATGCGGGCAGGATGAGGGTGACGCGGGTGCCTTTGCCGGGCTCGCTTTGGATGTTGAGTTCGGCGCGCAAGGTGGCGGCGCGTTCGCGCAGGTTGGACAGTCCGTGGCCGGAACTCTGGTCCGAGGGATCGAAGCCGATGCCGTCGTCGCTGATCTCGACGTTCATGCGGCCACGATTTTGGCTGGTGTGGAGACGGACATGCTTGGCTCGCGAGTGTGTGGCGATGTTGTGCAGCACTTCCTTGATGAACAAATACAGTTCCCGCCGGGTTTCCAGGCTGGGGCTGTCGGCATGGAGCTGGATGTCCATGTCGATGCCGCGCAGCAAGCGCTGGGCGAGTCCATGCAGGACGGCGCTCCACTCCTCTGACTCACGGTCGCCGCGCCGACTGATGAGTCGCACCATGTCGCGCATGGAATCAGCGCTCTCGCGGGCGATGGTCTGGACCTCGACCAGATCGGCGCGCATGCTTTCCGGAGTGGCGTCATCCTGCGATGCATAGGCGGAGATGAGGGCGATGCTGCCGAGATTGGAGCCGATTTCATCATGCAAATCACGGGCAAGGCGCTCGCGGAGGCGTTCGGCATCCCGGCGGCGCACGCGGCGCTGATGGATGAGTCCCCAGATGAAGCCGCCTATCAGCAAGACGCCGGCGGCGATGCTGCCATGCACGAGCTGGTCCTGACTTTTGGCCTGCAGGGCGATGAGTCTGGCGCTGAGGGCGGCATGTTCGCGTTCTAGGGATTGGCGACGCTGTAATCGCTCAAGCCAGTCGGGCAATGGAAGCAGCGGCCCGATGTTGGCTCTTCCATCCGTGAGGGCGGCGAGGCTGTAGGCGGGATCATCGAGTTGGTCGCTGGCGAATGCTTTGGCATGAAGGGCGACATTTTCGCCTCCGGCAAAGGCCATGATCTCTGAGAGGGCGAGCAGGAAATCGCCAGAGCGCTGCCACAGGGAAAAGGTGGTCAGGCGGATGGCGCGGACGGGCTGTTTGCGCAGGGCGAAGCTGACGAGATTCGCCGCAGGGGTGGCGAAGGTGCGATTCTGGAAGTCGGCAATTGTTTGTGGAGTGCTGAAGTCTTCGCTGGCAGAGACTTCGAGACGAAAGCGTTCGGGAAAGCCGTAGGCACTCCAGGTGGGCATCTCGCGGCGAGGCATCGGCACGAGCGTGATTTCATCGAGCTCGACTGTGCGTGGCAAAATGATGCCGACGTGCTTCTGATCGCGGCCTGACTTGGCAAGAGCGCTGTGGAAGCCTTTCACGACAGGAGCCCCAGGCAGCACGGGAAGGTCCAGAGGCGTGATGTGGTCGGTGAGGTTCTCAACGCTCCACGCGGGAGGCTGCTGGCGGCTGGTCGATGCCGTGACGGCCGCCCCAAGCGCCACATTGCGGTTGCCGGAGAAGACCATCAGTTCAGAAAGCGCAAACACATGCAGTTCATTCCGTTGCCAGGGCTTGGTGGCGGTCACGCGGATGCGCAGAGCCTTCATGGGCGTAATGCGTTTCATCACCGGGAAGCCGTCGGGATTGGGCAGGTCGGCGGAGGATTCGTGGATGATCTGGGAGCGTCCCGAGGCATCCGTGATTTCGATGCGGTGACGCAGGGGGAAACCGAAGCAGGTGCCACGACCATCGTCACTGCGCACGGGCACGGGTATGAAAGCGACGGCATCCACCAGCGATTCCTCCGGCAGTGTCACCTCCACCCACAGCGGCTCGTCATCGCTCAGTTGGCTGCCTTGGAAACCTCTGCGGCTGGAGGTGTGCGCCATACGCGCCTCCGGCAGCAGTTTCAGCTCGGCCTCGATCACCTGCATGCGTTGGTGCCCTTCCTCAAGCTCCGCCCGCGACCAGAACGCAAGCCGCTCGGTCCACGGAGCCGTGGACTGAGCGAGTACGCTGGCTGCGAGAAGGGTGACAATTTTCACAAGCGGATGAGTCGGGAGATGTTCGGGCAGATGGACCGATGAATATCTTGGGGACTAGGCTAGCATCTCCAAACGATCCTGCCCACCTCCCGTATTTTCGTGAGGGGTCAAAGGGTGGCGTTTGCCTCATGATGAGTGTTTTCAACCATGATGAAGCGTTTCAATCTCCTCCTTACTGCACTTGCTGTCTGCCTGCTTGTTGGGCTGCTGGTATGGCATTCTGAGACGCCGCCTGCATCACAGGTCGATGTCGCGAAGAAAGTGATGGTTTCGCCAAAGCCTGCGCCAGTGATGGACAAAGCACCGGCTCAGGGCCGTCTGAATTCGGTGGCTTCGGGCAGGCTCAAGAGGCCGCTGACTGGGCTGTCCGACTTGCGGTTGCCGGAGTCGGCGGATGTGCGGTGGTTGGAGCCGGTGCAGGAGCCGGTGTTTGAGGAGTTTCGGCGGTGGGCGGAGAGTTTTGTCGCGTCGGGCTTGGATGGGGACAGGGGCGTCGAGCTGGCTTTGCAGCGGCGTCAGGAGATGCTGGACTTGATTGATAAGAATCCGCGGCGGGCGCTGGAGTTGGCGTTGCCGGAGTCGGTGCGGCGGCGGTTGCCGGCGGGGGTGGTGGCTTTGCTTGAGCAGCGGGTGGAGGCTCGGGGGGATTTGTTGGTGCAGGCGGAGACTTCTGCCACGGGTGGCTGCCAGATCTCGCGCACGACCACGTTGCGCGATGGGCGGGTGTTTGAGGCTCACACGTTTGGGCGTCGTGGTGCGATGCCGACTCGGGATGACATTGCGATTCATGGTGTGGCCCTCGATAACAAGCTGGCGCTGGCGGATCTGCCGGGGCGTGTGCTGGAGCCGGTGGAGGTCGCTGCTATAGTAGCAGCGGGGGCGAAGATCGAAGTTGGCACTGATGTGACGGGCACGGCACCTCAAACGGATGATGGTGAGGAGGTGGTGATCGCTTGGGACGACAGACGCATGACACGATTTGGTGGCAAGGCTCCGGCCATTGCCGCTTTGATTGATGCGGAGAGCGGGGAGCAGTCTGCCGAGCCTGCGACCGCAGCCTCCGATCTTGATGGTGTCATCGCCGCCAGCCCATGGACGGAGGGACAAAAGAAGCTACTGATCATCCGCGTGGATTTCCCGGACTACCAAGGGCAGGTGGTGAGTGATGCCACGCTGCAGCAGCTCATCGCGGACATCAACACGTCCTATACTGACATGTCGTCTGGTAAGGCTTCGTATGCGTTGCTGGGGCAAGGCTCGGTGATCACGCCGACGGTGCGGATGCCGAACAACTCGTCGGTTTATGCCAGTCACACGAAGTTCAGCCGAGTGCTGACGGACGCTCGTGCAGCAGCGGCGGCGGCGGGTTACAACTACCTAAACTACACGCATGAAATCGTGGTCACGGGAGCCACGCCCGTTGTGCCGGCCACCGCTGGCATGGCCAATGTGGGGGCGCGTGGGGCATGGGTGCATAACGCGCAGTGGAACCTCAAAACCTGCGCTCATGAGCTTGGGCACAACTTTGGCATGCCGCACTCCGGCGCATGGGATACGGATGATGGCAGCGTCATCGGCCCCGGCGAGGTTTGGGACTACGGCAATGTTTTCGACCTGATGGGCGTGGGCAGTTCGTCCGCGTTTCTTCGCCACTTCAGCGCCAGCGTGAAGCAGTTCCTCGACTGGATGCCGGTGACTGATGTGACGAAGATCACCGTCGATGGCAGCACCACCACGCGCATCCGTGCGTTGGACAAAGTGCAAGCGGATGGCAACAAGCGAGCGCTGGCCGTGGATCGCGCGGGCAGCACGGACGACTACTGGATCGAGTATCGCCAGCTCTATGGCACGGGCTATGGCCTCATTGATGGCGTGCTGGTGAACTGGGCGAGCATCAACGGCGGCTATCAGCAACCGCTGCTGCTGGACATGACGCCCACCACTTCCCAAAAGGACGACGCTGTCCTGCCGATCGGCAAAACCTTCTCTGACACAGCGGCGGGCATTTACATCACGCCCGTGGGCCGTGGCATGGATGGCGATGGCGTGGGCTGGATGGATGTCACGGTGAATCGCGGCACCTTTGCTGGCAATGTGAAGCCCACGGTGAGCCTCGGTTCCACCAATGCCAACCCGGCACTGAACACGAGCGTGACCTTCACCGCCACCGCCAGCGATCCGAATGGCGATACGGTGTCCTATTTCTGGGAATGGGGCGATGGCACGACGACGGCCAACAACAGCTCCACCGCGAGTAAGAGTTGGAGCGCCACCGGCACCAAAACCGTGCGTTGCATTGTCTCGGACATGAAGGGCCTGACCACCACGGCATCGCTGCTTGTGCAGGTGGGCACCAGCAACACCTTCTCGATTCAAGGCACGGTGAGCACCACGCTGGGCGCACCGATACAAGGCGTCGTCGTGAGCGCCTCTCTCACGCAGAGCGACACGACGGATGGCGATGGCTCCTATTCGATCACGGGCCTTGCAGCGGGCAGTTACACGCTCACGGCGACCAAGACGGGCGCGAGTTTCGTGACGAGCGGCTTCACCAATCCGGTGACCGTTGGACCCAATCAGGTGGGCAAGAACTTCCTCGCACCCCCCGGCGCACCCGTCTTCACCGCTGTGATGAAAACAGGCCTCACGGATCAAGGCTCGACCACGGGAGCGATTACCTTGCCTCTCGCCGATGCGGACACCGCTCTGACCTCGCTCACGCTGACTGGAGTTTCGTCAAATCAATCCATCATCCCCGATGCGAGCATCACCTTTGGCACCGTGGGCACCACACGCACCATCACCGTGTCTGCCGCCAGCACGGTGAACGGCTCAGTGGACATCACGATCACCGCCACCGATCCCGAAACCAACTCCGCCAGCTACGTGTGGCCGGTCACGGTGAATGCGAAACCCGTGCTCGCTGCAGGCACTCCCAGCACGGCTGAGAACACGCCCGTGGACATCGATCTGCGAGCCTTTGTCTCGGATGACATCACGCCCGATGAGAAGCTCTTCTTTGAGGTGGATCGCGTGCGCAATGGCAAGATGACGCTGCTGCCTAATGGCTACACCGCTCGCTTCACACCGAACCCGGACTTCAACGGCACCACCAACTATCGCCTTGTGGTGAGGGACCAATCGCTGGGGCCGAACTTCCGTTTCCTCTATGACTTCGAGCCGCCAGACGTGCACGAGGATGCGTTGACCACCGACCAATCGAACTTCAATCGCACCGGCACGCTGCAATCCATCAATGGCGGCACTTACGCTTATGATGCGAGTGTGCCGACCGCCTTATCACCGCAGTCAGCGAATGGTTTGGTCTTTGCGCAGAACGGCGCGAGCGGAGCCCGGCTGCGGCGCACACTGACCACCTCGGATCACAATTTGAACGATGCCGACTGGACCTTCTCCGCTTGGGTGAAGCGTGGCGGCAGCGACACCGAAGACTACGTTTTCCATCTCGGCGATGGCGATGGTCACGGCACTGAGAACGAGCTGGAGCTGTTCTTTGCCGCAGGCAGCGATGTGCTGAAACTGCAAAAGTGGGGAGCTGGCGGATTGGAAAAGGAGATCGTCGTCTCTGACATCGTTGCCGATCAGTGGCAGCACATCACCTTGAGCTATGATCGCACCGCGACGAACACGGGCGACTTCTACCTCTATGTCGGCAGGTTCCTGCGTGGCAGCGTGACGGCGGTGACGATGAACGTGAACCAAGCCGCTGCACTCGTGGCTGGCGGACATGGCAGCACCACGGCGAATGTGGATCGATGGTTCGATGGCGTGATGGATGAGGTCTTGTTCCAAAGCGGACTCTCCAGCCGCACCGAGATATTCAACCGCTCAAGGATGGGAGCGCGGCATCATCATGGTCTGAGTGTGATCGGCAACAGTTTGACCATCACCGTCACAGGCTCGAATCAGGCCCCGAGCATCGTTGCGGTGCCGGATCGTTATGTGCCGATCAATGCCACGTCATCGCCCGTGACCGTGCGTTTGTCTGATGCCGAGACCGAGGCACGCAGTCTCACGCTCACCGCTGTTTCTTCAAACCAGACACTCCTCCCGAATGCCAGCGTCACCGTCGGCGCGGCACCGGCTGCGTGGACGAGCACCGACATCGGCACCATCACCACCGCAGGCAGTCTGACCGAGAGCCGTGGCACTTACATCGTCAATGGTGCAGGCGCAGTGGGCGTCGGTCCGGCTGCGGGCGATGCCTTCCGCTGGGTGCGACAGAGTTTCACAGGCGATGCCGAGATGATCGCTCGGGTTGTTTCCGTGGATCACACCGCATCCAATGCCGAAGCAGGCCTCATGATGCGCGAGTCCACCGCTGCCACGGCACGCTTCGTTGGTGTGAGAGTCACTGGCAGTGATGGCGTCAATTTTGTGCAACGCGCCACCGCCTCCACCGATGCCGTGGTGACCGCCACGCTGCCACTCGCCAGCGCACCCTGCTGGCTGCGACTTGTGCGCACCGGTAGCATCTACACCGCCTACTTCGCTACGGACAACGACGGCATCGCAGGCCCCTGGCAAGCTGTCGGCACGGAGCAAACCGTTGCCTTCACCGGCACCACGCACGACATCGGCATGGCGGTCTCCAGTCGCGTGGACACCACGCTCTGCGCTGGCGTCTTCGACAACCTCGGCGGCACCGTTTTGCGCGGCGGCGAGCGCACCGTCTCGCTCACGCCCGCCGCAGGTCAGTCTGGCAGCAGCGTCATCACCCTCACCGCCAGCGATGGCGCACTCACAGGCAACACCAGCTTCAACGTGATCGTCGATGGCGCACCCGCGAGCACCACCGTCTGGAACTCCACAACCACTGGCACGCCCAACTGGAGCAGCAACGCCAACTGGACCGGCGGCGTGCCACCACCGAGCAGCCGCTTCTCCACCGTCCAGTTCTTTACCGGCCAAACCTTGTCCGCAGGCACCATCACGTCCAACAACGACACCGTCGGCGGGCACGCGCTGAATGTGCTCACGCTCGGCGGCACCGGCCCCATCAGCGGCAGCACCACCATGACACTCGGCGGCAATGCTTTGCTCCTTCGCCGCGAGTCGCTGCTCGATCCCGCAGTCAATCTCAGCGCCACCAACGGCACCGGTTTCATCTGGAACGTTAGCGCACCGGTGACGATGGAAGACAGCACCACCTTCCAAGGCGCAGGCACCGCCACCTTCAATGTCAGCGGCAACATCAGCGGCAGTGGCAACCTCATCAAGACCGGCACCAGCAAGCTCACCCTCAGCGGCGCAAACGACTACACCGGCTCCACCACGATCAGCGGCGGCATCTTGCAGATCGGCGATGATGGAGCCAACGGCTCACTGCCATCTGGTGCGGTCATCAACAACGCCACGCTGCGATTTGATCGCACTGGCACACTGCTCGTGCCCAATGCCATCAGCGGCAGCGGCAGCGGCGCGGTGACGATTGATTGCCCCATCAACGCCGGCACCGTCGTGTTCAGCGGCAGCAACAGCTTCACCGGCAATGTCACGGTCAACTCCGGTGCCCTGCGCATCACCAACAGCAGTGCTCTAGGCTCCACCTTCTCCACGAAGAACATCATTCTCACCAACGCCGCCGCAGGCAATCCGCAGCTCAGGCTCGATGGTAGCAGCGGCCCGATTGATGTGCCCACAGGCTTCATTTTCAAGATCGGCAATGCCGCCGGAGCCATCTTCAATGAGGCAGGCGACAACATCCTGCGCGGAAGCATCGTGCTCACCAGCGGAGGAAACGCCGACAGCCGCGTATCCACCATCGCAGGCACTCTTCGCTTGGCTGGTGCCATCACCAACGACACCACCGCTCTGCGAACCTTCGTTATCGGGGGCGCAACTGGCACAGGACAAGTCGAAGGCATTATCAGCGATGGAACGCTTGCGGGTGGCATCATTGCCCTGAGAAAGATCGAGAATGGCACATGGACCCTCACCGCCGCCAACACCTTCACCGGAGCCACCACCTTGAACGCAGGCACCCTGCGCATCAACACACCCGGATCCATTCACAGCAGCAGCGCCGTCACCGTGAACGCCGCCATCCTCGGTGGCGATGGTAGCATCGGAGGCTCCGTCACCGTCAATGCCTCAGGCCGAGTGGCTCCAGGTGCTGCCACCGGCTCAGCAGGCACGCTCGCCATCGGCGGCGGCCTCACCGTCACCGCCATGACCACCGGCACAGGCAAACTCGTCTTTGAACTCGGCGCTCCCACCGCCAGCGACCGAGTCACCGTCGGCGGCACCTTCACCTTCGGCACTGGCACCCTCGGTATCGACGATTTCACCTTCACCGCCCTCAGCGGCCTCACCGCAGGCACCTATAAGCTCATCACCAGTGGCGGCATCAGCGGCACCCTGGACTCCGCCAAGCTCACCGGCACCCTCGGTGCCTTCAACGCAACTCTCAGCCTCAACGGCAACGACCTCGAACTCACCCTCGTGCACCCCTTCACCATATGGCAGAGCCTCAACGGCACCAGCGGCAGCATCGCCGCCGATCACGATGCAGATGGCGTCCCTGATGGCATCGAGTTCTTCGTCGGTGGCACCAGCAACACCACTGGCCAGACCGTTCTGCCCGGCATCACCAACACCAGCGGCACACTAAGCATCACCTGGACCAAAGCCGCCACCTACCTCGGCGTTTACGGCACCGATTTCGTCATCGAAACCTCCACCACGCTCACCGGCACCTGGACCACCGAAACGATCGGAGGCAATGTCGCTCTTAGCGGCAACGCGTTCACCTACACCTTCCCTGCCGCATCCGGCACTCGGAAATTTGTCCGACTCAAGGTCATGTCGCCGTGAGAATCCGTCACTCTGCTTCAATACCCAGTTCTCGCAGACGCACTGATCATCTCACCCCAAACAGCGAATGACTCATTTCACAAAATCGGCCCTCACACTCGTTACGTTCCTCGCCGCCCTCCTCCTCGCCCCGCTGGCCGCGCTGCATGCTGCCGATGCGCCCGCGCCGGCCAGGCCCAACGTCATTCTCATCATCACCGACGACCAGAGCCCGCGCAATCCGCCGACTCCGGAGTATCCCGGTTTGGTTTCGCCGCCCGGATTCGGCTTTGGCGGCGACCGGGTGCTGACGCCCCACGTGGATCGCCTGGCGCGCGAGGGCATCGTCATGACGAACGCAAATGTGTCGTGTCCGGTCTGCTCGCCGTCGCGCTACACCACGTTGACGGGACGCTACGCTACGCGGACGCAGGGAGAGGTTTTCAAACGGCAGTTTCCCATCGGCACGATGGCGCGCCCGGAAAACAACGTGGAACTCGGGCACGGCGAAGTGAACCTGCCGCGCCTGCTGCAGGCGGCGGGCTACACGACCGCTTGGGTGGGGAAAAGCCACATCATCGAGCAGGAAATCCTCGAGCAGCCAAAACGCTGGGGAACCGCCGCCGCGCCCGGTCTGAAACCGTATCCGCCCAACAGCGACCCGCGGACGGACGCAAAGGTGAATCAGGCGATGCGCGACAACCAGCAATGGTGGCGCGACCGAATCCGCAAGGAGGGCTTCGACTGGGTCGGTGCCGCCTATCCAGGCAACCTGCTGGAACTCTTTAACAAGGCGGCCAACGTGCACAACGTCGAGTGGACCACGCGCTCGGTGCTCGATTTCCTGGAAACGCGCTCTGCGGATAGCGACAAGCCCTTTTTCCTCTACTACGGCACGACCATTCCGCACGGCCCCGACCCGTGGGGGAAGACGAAGGACGGCTTCGCCAGGGCCATTGATGCCGATCCCGGCTACACCGGGGAAGGCTACCGCACCGATCTCGACTATTCCTTCATGCCTACGCGATCCGCGATCCGGAAGGAGGTCGTGGCGGCGGGTTTCGACGAGAAGCACGCATGGCTGACCTGGCTCGACCATTCGATCGGCGCGATCCTGCGGAAACTCGACGAACGTAACCTCACCCGCGAAACGCTGGTGATCCTGACCTCCGACCACGGCACCTGGCGATACGGCAAGACCACGATGTATGACGGCGGACTGAAGGTGCCGCTGGTGATGCGCTGGCCAGCCGGCATCAAGCCTGGCTCGACCTATCCACACCTCGTCCTCAACACCGACTACGCCGCCACCATCCTCGATCTCGCCAAGGCGAATGTGCCCGCCGACTACAAGCTCGACGGCGTGTCGCTAGCACCGGTTATGCGCGGGCAGAAATCCGGCGCGCTGCGCGAAGAGACTTTCCATGAAATCGGTTTTGCCCGTGCGGTGAAGACGGCGAAGTGGAAATACATCGCAGTGCGTTATCCGCCGGAGGTCCAGCGCCGCATCGAGGCCGGTGAGAAATTCCCCGCGTTCCTCAAGGACGCGCCGCCCAATCCGCTGCCCTACCTGGTTGGCAATAGCCATCTCGGCTACAACAGCTCGCGACACAATCCGAACTATTTCCAGACCGACCAGCTTTACGACCTCGAGAACGACCCGCAGGAAAAGACCAACGTGATTGAGCGTCATCCCGAAGTAATCGCCGAACTCAAGGCCCGCCTATCCAAACACCTCGCCACTTTTCCCGGCCGACCGTTCGGGGAATTCACCCGCTAAAACCAACGGACACCATGAAGCACACACTCCTCGCCGCCCTGCTGCTCACTGCCAGGAAATCGCTTTTTCGGGTGCCGGGTCGAGTTGGCCCTTGATGTGGCGCGGGGACGGAGTGTGAGGGGGGCTGATCCGTGTGTTTCAGTCGAGTGCTGATGTAAGCCGCTCCGTGCAAGGGAATCTCTTTCCGTGCTCGTCTGTGACCCTGGGTTCGGGCACCACCACGCAAATTCCATGCAAACGCAAATTTCAGCTTTCCACTTTTTTCGAGTTCCAGGCCGTCATGAAGCCTTCCCACGTTCAAGCAGGCAGGCGCACATTTGCCCCTCCAGCGGCTTGCACCAGCACGTAAATGCTTACCAAACGAGCATCCCGCGCTGGCTTGATGTGGGACATTGCCTCTGATTTTCCAGCCCTTCCCTACTTCATCTCACCGTCAGGTTGCAGGCCGCTGCGTACGGCCATGAGGCCTGCTAAACTCTGATGAGCAAGGCTGTTGCGCAGGCATGATGATCGGCCGTGATAAGCGACGGTGCAGGCGTGCTGAGGCGGCAGTGGAAACTCCCATGTGTCATGGTTGTGCATCATTGTTGCGCAACAAGGTTGGAAGGGCGCGATGCGGGCGATTTCTTGGCCGTGGCTGCCTCGCCGCCGAGGCATTGCAGCGCATCTGATAACATTTCCGGCCAGCCGTCTTCGCCCCCCTGATCGAACAGCTTGATCCATTGAGCTAGTTCCTCAGCCGCCATACGCAGTTGGAGGCAACCTTCATCGGTGCGCTTGCTGAGTGCTTCGGCTTCAGCGGCAGCCTCCCGCGACTGCAACTCCGCCCTCAAGCTGCGCTGCATGGATTCAAGATGAAGACGCATCAGAGAGGCTGTCTTTCCCATGATCTGGTGCCTGACCTCCGCGTGGGCCTGGCGGAGCAGCGCGTAGCGTTTGGCAGTGAGGCGTTCGTCAGCGAGCACGGCGAGGCGTTGCTCGTTTTCCGGGGAGGGATCAGCCGTGAAGGCCCCGTATGCGGCCTTTTGATCGAGCATGGCACGCTCCGGGCGCAACTGCTCCATTCGTTCCGAGTGCCGCTCCCACTCGCCTTGCAGGGATTTGAGGGCGATGACCTGGGCTTTGTTGAGGGCGGGCAGTTTCAGGGATTGGATCAGGGTGGTGAGGGCTGGTTGCATGGTGTGAGACGTGGAGGATGTGGAGCGATGTGTGCTGCCGTTGTGCTGCAAAGATGGATCACAGCAATGGATGCTCAGCCGTGGTTGCGGCAGCCTGGGAAGGAGCGGCTTTATCGGCGAAGAACAGTGGCAGCAGTTTGCCGCCACCGATGTCCATGGTGGCATCGGCTTGGAGCTTGCCATCCTTGAGGCGCAGTAGGAGCGTCACGCGGCTGTGGCCGGTGAGTTGAGCGAGGCGGTTCAGCGAGATGTAGCAGCGTGTGGTGGCAAGGGTGCTCATGAGCGGTTAACAACAGCGTTCGTGTCAACGCGTTCAGCACTGCAGCAGGCTGCTGGGCCTCAGTCCCCTTTCTTGCTGATGGCGCATTATGTCGGCTGCGGTGGTGGCATGTGCCGAACTCGTATCAAAACTCGTGATACGAGTTCATTTCATTTTTCACCTGCGCGAACTCGTATCGTAACTCGTATCACCCTAAAGGGTGAATACGAGATATACGAGTTCGCGGCAGCAGCGCTCTTTCTCGTAACGGGACGAGTTGATACGAGTTATACGAGTTCGCGTTTCAGTGCCGTTTTGGGGACTTGCGGCGCTTGGCACACACCTTGAGCGGCACCTGTTCCTTGGGGGATATTCGACATTCAAGCGATGAACCAAAGGGCGATTGATGAAGCGCTGAGCATGCTGCACGAGGGTAAGTGAGACCGCCCGCATTGGTCCGCAAACAGCCCTCTGGCGCGTCTGTGGCTGACGCTAAGGTGAGTTGTGGCAGAAGCCACCTCGAAGGCAGCCAGTGTCACGCAGATGGCCTTTAAAAACCATGCTGAAATAGCTCAGCCAGTCGCGCAACATTCTCCAGCGTGATTTGATCGTGAATCGCGGCAGCGATGGCCGGGAGATCGAACGCGCTGCGCACTTGGCGCACAAAGCGCAGTGCTGCCTCTGTGTGTGTACTGTCCCCCTTTATATCTTCTCTATTTTTATTTTTTCCCTCCAGTTTAAAGCTCTGGAGTTTTGGCGCAGGGGCGAAGTGCGCTTTGTGCGCCAAGTGCGCCTGTTCGGCTCCTTCAGAGTGGATTCCAGGGGAGGAAACGGCACCGAACAGCTCTCCAAGGACGTCATGGCGAGAGCTCTTCTGCTTGGCGAACACTAAGCGGGTGCTTCTGTGACTCCTCGGAATGCTCGTCGATAAAAGCAGCAAGACCCCACTAATGCAGCGTTCCTTGAACTGCCGCAGATCCTTCCCACTCGATTTCTGATCCCTTTATCGCGGCGGATAGGTGCCAGCGTTGAGCCGCAGCGGATGAGCCGTTTCACGGGCATTCGGGGCATTTCAGGCATCATCTCCCCTGTGTGTGTACTATACCCCTTTATATACTCTCTCTTTTTATTTTTTCCCCCCATTAAAACCCCTGGAGTTTTGGCAGAGCTATAAAATGCCCCAAACACCCGAAATGCCCTTGGTCGGTCGCGATTGGATGAGCTCAGCGGTGTGGTGAACAGCACAACTACATCCTGCATTCCGCACACTCCGGTGTGCGGCTCCGTTGAAGCGAGGATGTTGGCACTAGGTTGCATGACAAAACATGACAAATGAATCTCAGAACCTTGCGAAATGGTTCATTGGCACCCGCGATTACCCTTGAAGGAACGCCCGAAATACGAAGATTCACACATGGACGAAACACCCAAGCAAGCCCAACGGGGTTCCGAACCTTTGGACAGGCCACGCATTGCCCACGACCCGCAGAGACGGAACCCCGGTTGGGGTTCGATGACGTGGGGCATTCGTGGTTTCGTTTTCCAGGGGAGCACTCGCCAAGGCTCGGCACCCCTTCGCTGGGATACGGAAGGCCCTTGGCCTTCGGGAAGAAAGGCATTCCGTTGGCGGGAAAGGTTCCAACCGTGGAGGAGGAACTTCACCCCATCGGAATGGGGTGGTGTGGCTAGGTGGTCTGGACTTAGAACTCCATTCCAATGGGTTTCGAGTCGAGCGCACGAAGCCTTGTGCCCAGGATCAAGATCTGATGCGGAGTTTGGAATAACACCGTCCCTCATCAACCCTTTGGGTAAACTTGGTGGACACCTTGATAGCCGGGAGCCTGCAAGGGTTTTTCAATCGCCAAGCTGGATGCAATGGACAAAAAGACATCACCGGATAAAGGTGGAAACCAATGGATGTATTCTTACCTTCATTCTTAAAATCACCATATCCGCACCGCCAAAGTAGCTAATTCGCTGGTTATCAAGCGTCCCCGTAGTTCAACGGATAGAACAAGCGTTTCCTAAATGCTGGATACAGGTTCGATTCCTGTCGGGGATACCCTCCATGAGGAATGTTTAAATATGCTGTCGGCCCCCCATGGATCTTCGAGTTGCTTCGTCCTGTCTAAAACATGCGTGTCCTGATCATTGAAGACGAATATGCCCTCGCCGCGGCACTCTCCACCGTGGTGCGGCGGCTCGGCGCGGAGCCAGTCGTGGCGGCCTCGGGTCAAAGCGGGATCGACAAGGCCCAGCGGCAGTCCTTTGAACTCGTGCTGCTGGACATCGGCCTGCCAGATGTGAGCGGGCTGCGGGTGCTGGAGCAACTGCGCGCCATGCCTGTGCCACCGACGGTGCTCATCATCACAGCTCATGGGACGTTGGAGAATGCTTTGGAGGCTCGCCGCCTCGGGGCGCATGATTATTTCCTCAAACCGCTGAACCTCGGCGAGATGCAGACCTGCCTACGCGGGCTGATGCCATCCACCATCAGTGAGAATGCTGCGTCTGCTGTCCCGACAACGACCGCGAATGAGCAGACGCTGATGATCGGTGCAGCGCCGGGGATGCAGCGTGCCTTTGCCGTGGTTGCCCAAGCCTGTGCCACGGAGGTGCCGGTGCTTTTGCGTGGGCCGCGCGGGGCTGGCAAGACGCTGGCCGCACAGGTGATCCATCGGCATGGCAGGCGCTCGGCGGGGCCGCTGGTGACTTTCCGGGCGGACGAGTGGCCGGAGGCGGAGCGAGAGGGCGCGCTTCAGCAGGCGATGGATTCGGCACGTGAGGGATCGTTGCTCGTCGAGGAGATAGGCTTCCTCTCGCTGCCGCTTCAGGCGCTCCTGGCGCGGTTGTTGAGCGCGGAGGAGCCTCAGCCGCGTGTGCTTGCCACGACGTCGTCTTCCTTGGCGGACGCGATCTGCGCGGGGAGTTTCCGCGAGGATCTTTTTTATCAGCTCGCCGTGCTGCAGGTGGTGCTGCCGCCGCTGAGTGACCGGGTGGAGGATGTGCCCGCGCTGGCCGCCTATTTTGCAGGACGTGCAGCGCCTGGACGGGAGCTGCTGCTGGCTCCTGAGACGCTGGCCTGCCTGAAGGCCTACCCCTGGCCCGGTCAGGTGCGCGAGCTGGCAGCGGCACTGCAACACGCTGCTGCAGTGTGCTCCGGGCCGCTGGTGCTGCCGCGTCATCTGCCGGAGGCGGTATCGGCAGCCACGCAGACGGACAACGCAGGACATTTGGATACGGTCCTGAATCGGGCTTTGTCGATCTGGCTGGATCAAAGACTCACTGGGCCGGAACCGGCCTGGCCGGACTATGACTCCCTGCTGGCGCATGTAGAAAAGCAAATGCTGGCCACGCTGTTGGAACGCTTTGAAGACAAGCCCACACGACTTGCGTCCGCATTAAATATGAACCGCGCCACGCTGCGCCGGAAGCTGCGCGATCTGCTGGGCCGGGAGTAAGTCTGTCCGATACCGTCCAAGTGCGGCGAAAGAAGCTAGCTCCTGTCGCCGTGACTTCCGCCCTCATGCTCCGTCCTCTTCTTCTCACTCTTCTCGGCACCACTCTTCTCGGCACCACTCTTCTCGGCACCACTCTTCTCGGTGCTCAGACCGCCACAACGCCTCTGTATTGGCCGGATAAAAATGGCCCCACGCTCGATGGCGTCGTGCCTGAGGCCGAGGTAGCGAAGATTCCGCTGAAGTGGAACTCGGACACGGGGGAGAACATCGTGTGGAAGACAGACCTCGAAGACGATGGGCACAGCACGCCGGTGATCGGCGGCGACCGGATCTGGTTCACCTCGGCGACGGCGGACGGTAAGAAGCAGTATGTCTATGGCATTGATCGCCAGACAGGGAAGGTGGTGCATCACATCCTGCTCTTTGAAAATGCCAATCCCGAGGGACTGGGCAATCCGCTGAACAACTACGCCGCGCCATCGCCCG